>JBGTMF010000353.1:0-9429 GCA_041743795.1 Thermodesulfobacteriota bacterium
GGCCGCCGGCGCCCCCGCCCGCCCGGCCGCTCGTGTCGCGGTAACCGCGCGCCTGATCCTTCGTCACGCGGGACTGCCCGGCCGACGCGCCGAACTTTTGCGCAGTTTGCGGATTCTTGTAGTTCACGCCCTTGCGATGCTCGGGGTTGTGATTCCACTTTCCGCTGTCGATGTTGCCGCGGTTGATGTCGGTGCGGTTGTTGAAATTGTTGTAGCGGTTGACGTCGATGTCGATGTCGCTGTGGCCGTAGCCGTGACCCCAGTTGCAACCGCCCCACACCGCGGCGCCGACAGCTACCCCAGCGCTAAACGCGAGCAGGCCGTAGCCGGGCGGGGCGTACATCGCCGGATAGTAGGGAGCCGGGTATCCCCATGCCGATCCGTACACGACGGCCGGTGAGTAGGTAGGAACGTAGACGACCTGGGGACTCGCCTGCTCGACGACGATGATCTGGCTGCTCCCTTGTTTCTCGACCACGACGGTTTGTTGTTCGTTGCTTTTCAGGTTACCTGCCTCGTGCGCCTTGGCGCGCATGCGCTGGACGGTGTCGAGAACGTCCGCCTGTTGCGCCAGGAACGCATCGCCGAGGTCCTGCGTCCAATCGAGGTTGTCATTCATCCGGGTCAAGACGTCCGGCAACGTGCACAACGACTTGACGCTCGGGTCCCAGTCCTTGTCCTTCAGGGCCGCGTCGAGCGAATCGCCCTTCAGTCCCGGATTCTTTTTGATCCAGCGACTAGCTTCGACGATCTCCAGCGGATAGGTCGAGGCCATCAGGATCTGCGTCATCAGCGAGTCGGGGTAGAGCGCGATCGGCGCGACCAACTGCTCGAGCTGCGCCGCAGTGAACGCCGGCGGCGCCTGCTCGGCGGCGCTTGCCAGCGGAGCGTGCGCGGTGCAGATGATCGCGAGCAACACGACCAAGAATCGACGGGGGAAGGCCATGGTAGTTTCTCCTGCGCCTATCGGCTGAATCGACCGGTTTTGAAGCTCACGCTCGTCGTAGCAGCTTGCCCTGCCGACGGCTAGCGTAAGCCGAGTGTCGCGCGAGGCGCCGCCGGCATGCCGTCGCGTTCACAATTTTCCTCGGATTTCGATCATCCCGACGGTCTCCCCGCGACGACGAAGAACATCCGCGTGATCGCGCGCTTTGCGGCCGACCTTGGCAACGTGCAGCGCGTCGACGTGCTGCCGTTCTCGCGGATCGCGTGCATGAAGCGCATGTAGCGCGCGTCCGGGCTCAACCGGTCGAATGCTTGCAGGAGTTCGGCCTCGTCTGTCGCGCGGATGGCACGAAGGTGAACGACGCGACCGTCGCGCAGTGTGGCGTTGAACTCGGCAAACGTTTCGTCAGGCACGCGGTGTTCCTCGCGCCTCGAGAGCGCTTGCTCCTATGCGGCTCAACGACCAAGCCACTCGTTCGCCTGATCCAGATGGTGCGCGGCGAAGTATTGGATCTCGGTCGACCGCAGTGGCGCCGCCATGTACGCCAACACTTCGTCGCGCCACTGCTCGTCCCCGACCACCGCGATTCGCTGGATCTTGTCGTCGTGCTCCTGCTGGAATGACAGATCACCCCATGCCTCGCCGCGCTTCCACCCCTGGAAGTCGTCGAGAATGATCAGGCAACTGACGCTCCCGAAACCGCCGACGGCCCTTCGCGTCGCGCTTTCGATCTCCTCCCGATCCTCGCTCGTCAAGACGCCGGACAAACGCACACGCAAAACCCTCGCGTCTCTGTCGATCCACTCACAGGGCATATTCCGCTCCTCCCGCACGCGCCCTTTGGCGCGTCACGGTTCAGCTCCCGTTCCGGGCGCCGCGCCTTCGTCGACCACGTCCGAGCAGACGCTGACCTCGAGGTGGTGGCGGAGGATGCGCTGCACCTCCGATACCACCTCCGGCTTTGACTGCATCGAATGCGGATAGGGAACCACCAGCTCCGACTCGACGCCGTCGATGTGTGCGCTTGCATACTTGACCACGCCGTCGCCTCCCTCTTCCACCGGACCGTCGTCGACGACCCCTATGATCGAGTGCGCGGCGACCTCCGGGGCTACCGGCAAGCTCGAGATCGCCTTGATGAACGGATGTCCGGGCCACATGTTGTCGATGCTGGTCGGTAACTTCTGGAGCCGAGCGTCTCGTGCGACGGAACTCGCGGACAGCAAGTCGACGCCTCCCTTCGCGACGGTCGCCGGTAACGTGATCAGCCGCTGCGCGAGCCCCCGGACGAATCCAGATCCCGCCAGATAGCTACCGCGATGTGGTGTCGCGATGAAGACCACGCGTCGGACCACCGGCAGCGGTTCAACGAACATCGCGTCGCGGAGGACGGCACGCGTCTCGTCCGAAAACTCGACGTCTTCGAACGGCTCGTCGCTGGCGTTCTGCCAAAAACGATCCCCGGAATGGATCGCCGTCAGCTTCACCAGTAGTCCCCCTTGGCTGTGGCCGATCACGACCATCTGCTGCACGCACGGATCCGGACCGTCGGCCTGGAACGCGGCGGCGGCCCCGGTGATCGCGCGGCGCAGGAGCATGCCCGAGTACAAGATCGGCTGACCGCTGTCGTAGCGGAAGAACCAGAAATCGAAGTTGCGCGCGATCACGGGATCGCTGCTGAGATCGTTGACCATGTTGGCCCAGACGCTGAAGTTCGACGCGGTGCCGTGTACGAACACGACCGGAATCCGCCCGCGTCGATGCGGTTCGCGCCCGCCGAAGGAAGAGCCAACATCCAACGGTAACAGGCGGCCGAGAAACATCTTCAACTCTTGCGCCCAGGGTTGGGCGGCCGTGAGCCCCAGCGCGAGGGATGCCGTCGGCTCCTGCTCCAGAGGGACCGAACGTCCGTCGATCTCCGCCGTTTGCCCCTCCGTGACCGCGTAGAGCCGCAAATCTCCCGTCAATCGCTCGCCCAGAATCTGGCGGCGCGGTTCGGGTACCCGCAGCAACAGAGTGACCGGGACGCGGACGTTCGGCCCGACGTAGTCGTGCGTGGGATTGGCGGGATCGATCGGTTCGGTGGCGGCGGCCAGCGGCGCCCCGATTCCAGGTTGGCGATAGCGATTCTGGAACCCGACCACCTCGAGCTCTGCAGCGGCAGTGAAGTGCGTGAGGCGGCGCTTCGCCCAGCGCCGAGTACTCTCGTCGAAGGCAATGTCGATCTCGCCGAACGGCAGCGCGTAGACGCCGTCGCCGATGTTCAGCTGCTCGCTATCGGGCGATTTGAACGCCTGGGTGAGCGACCGGTTGTAGATGTCCATCGCCAGCCGTAGTCGCGGATCGAACCGCGAGGGGGCGTTTCCCGCATCTTCGGCGAACACGTACGCATACCCGTACAGCGCGGCGGCAAGATAGTGAGGCCTGCCGCCCTTGCGTGCCGCGTAGTGGAACGAAAGCTCGGCTAGCGAAAAGAGATCTTCGTCGCTCAGCGTCCCCGCTCGTAGCTCGGCGTGAAGGCGGCGCAGAACGTCGGTGGGTTGGTCTTCGAACGGATCGGTGAGATTCCTCCTGTGCAACATGATGCGCGAGAAGTTACTCAGGTCACCGGTGGAGAGAACGTTCGCTGTCAGCGAACGGTGCACCTCCTCCGGCGATGCGGGGCGCACGCCGAACGGCGCCGCGCAACCGGCCAACAATAGCCCACCTATCAGCAAGGCAGACGCCGCCCGCCGAGACGACGTCGCGTGAGCCGGAGGCAGATCGCCGCTCAGCCGCGTCATGCCTCGCCGTCCATTGAAGAGGGAGGACGCCAGCTGCGCCGCACGCGCTTCACGAGGGCGGCCCGTTCGGCATGGTGCCATCATCGACTTCGTCGAGAATCCGCTCCAGCACGGTCAACAACTCCGCGCGCGAGCCGAATCGACCGCGACGACCTGAACTCAGATGCTCGACCCGACCGGCGAAAACCCCTGCCGCCGAGCGGGTGTCTCTCGTGAATTGCACGACGCAAGCCTTCCATGCCGGCAGTGTCGGACCGGGCTCGGACGCGACGTCGCCAGGACCGGGCCCGGTGGGCCCAGCTCTTCGATCCGCAGGGTGCCTCTTCATAGGTCATAACTACTCCGCGCCGCCCGCCAAATCCGGAAGATTCTCCGGAATTCTGCCGAAACTTTCCATGCTGGCAAGGAGCGGGACGAACGGAATCCGCTTTATTGCCGAAGGGCTTCTGCCAGCATCGTGTTCAGCAGCGCGGAGACGTCGGGACTTCGCAGGATACCGGTATGGCTCTCGTCGAACCCCATGACGCGGTCGGCGTCGCGCTGGATCGGAAGCAAGAGCTGACTTGCCAGCGTCACGCTTCCGTCGTTCGCTTCACCGCCGATCCACGCCGCACCCCCGTAGCTGAACACCAGCGTGTAGTCGCACTCCGACGGGAGCGCGGTCTGCGGCAAGCCGACGAGAAACTCGCTGCCCGGCGCCATGTCCGCCCAGGACGGCGCGACCACCGGTGCGTGCTTCACACCCTGGGTCGCCGCCGGGTGTCCGCTCCACGGGGTGGAGATGCTGACGAACGCAGGGATTCCGACGATACGCGACGCGGCGCCATGGTTCATCACATAGTTGAGAGTCGCGCGCGCCACCAACCCCCCCATGCTGTGGGCCACCACGGCGATTCGTGTGAAGCCGTAGTGGAACTGCAGTGCGGCAACGGCGCGGCCGACTCCGGTCGCGACGAGGTCTAGGTGCACCGCGGTCGGGTAGTAGACGAGCCAGGGTTGGAAGCGGCCGCGGTCCAGCCCCTCGATCAGGTACTCCCAGTTGCCCGGATGTCCTGTGGCACCGTGAATGAAAAGGACCGGGATCTTGTCGGGATGGTACGGCTCGAGAAAGTACACTCCGGCGCCGACGTCGAAGAGAAACCGCATCGGGTCCCAGAGGCCGAGGTTGCCGTTGTCGTGCGAGAAGCGCGGATCGTCGATGTCGACGACCGTTCCCAACTGTAGGGCGGGAAGTTGGCCCACCTGACGCGGCCCCATCTGCGGGCCCTGGCCCGCCCCCGCGTGAGCTGCAACGACCAGCGGTTCAGTCGTGCCCCGGTTCGGGTCGATAGCCAGCGAGATGCCCGTCACCCGCTCTCCAGGTCGCAGCGCTATGGCCTCGGGCGCTCGGAAAACGACCGACGGTTCTTCGGCCGCCTGGTGCGCAAGGTCGCGATTGCGATCTTCGAACGCGCCGACGCGGTAGGTTCCCGCCGGCAACGTGAAGAGAAACTGCCCGGCACGAGGCAGGAGAAACAGGTCGACCACCTCACCACTCGGAACGCTGTGGACGACGACCACGATCGGGCCGCCGCCCGCGCCCGCGGTGACCGTTCCCTGCAACGACCCCTGTTCGCCGATTTGCTCCAGGCCGGCTTTCAAGGTGCGAAAGCCGCAGCCGGCGATCAGCGAGCACGTCACCAAGACAGGCAGCACTCGAGCCAGGGCGCGAGGTCGTCCTCTCACGTTGATCTGGAGAGTCACAGCGTGTGGCGCTTATCACAGTCTCGATCATTCCCGGAAGCCGCACGGAATAGTTTCCGAGAATGTTCCGCACGGTTTCCGGACTTCGCCGTCGCTATTGGCTATGGATTCGACGTGAAATCCAATTTGACCGGTTCGCCTCGGTGTTGATCGCCGACGCCATCCAGTGAGAGCATTCCCGACCATTCAATTGAGGCGGGGAGGAGAATATGATGGGGCGGTTCATTGAGAATGCGTTGAAAGGTAGCATCAGTGGGGCGGCGCTGTTGTTCATTGCGCTACCGATAGTGGTAGGTGCCGACGATTCCTACACGGGAGACATCCTCACCCGCCCCGCGCTCACCGGCGACTGGGGCGGTGCTCGGGACGAAGCGTTGGCGAAAGGCATTCGTATCGACGCGAGCGTGACCCAAGTCGGCCAGGGCGTCGTCGACGGCGGCAAGAGCGGCAGCTGGGAGTACGGCGGGCGCGCGAATCTGACGACCCTGGTGGACACGCAGAAGCTCGGGTTGTGGCCCGGAGGGTTCTTGAAAGTGGAGTTCGAGAGCAACTGGACGGAATCGGCGAACGGCCACACCGGGGCGCTCATGCCCGTCAACGCCAACCAGCTCTTTCCCGATCCGACCGGTGACAACGTCGCCCTTCCGGAACTCTCGTTCGCCCAGTTCGTATCGCCGTATTTGGGGGTGTTCGTCGGCAAGCTCGACACCGCCTCCGGCGACGAAAACGCGTTCGCCCACGGCAAGGGTGATACGCGGTTCCTCAACCTCGCCATGAACCTGAACCCCGTTGCCCTGATAGTGCCTTACTCGACTCTCGGCGCGGGCGCGATCGTCCTGCCGACCGCGGACCCCGAGGCGGCAATCGTAAAATTCTCCGTGTTGTCCGCTTCCGGAGATGCCACCACAACGGGCTTCGATGAAATCAGCAGCGACAACCTGATCTTCGCCAGCGAAGGTCGGGTTCGCGTCAACCTGTTCGACCTCACCGGCCACCACCTGATCGGCGTCCTCTACTCGAACGCCCAGTTCACCTCCGTCGATCAGCGCTTGGGCTTCGCCGTCGACAACAGGGGGATCGAAAGCAAGCGAGATACCTGGGCGGTCTACTACAACTTCGATCAGCTGCTGTACGAGTTCGACCAGCCCGCCGGGCACGGGGTTGGCAATCGCACCGGACGCGGAGTAGGCGTGTTTGGACGCTTCGGCGCCTCCGCGGGCAATCCCAACCCCGTTCAGTACTTCGCCAGTTTCGGCCTCGGCGGCCAGGGACTGTTCGGAAGCCGCCCCCTGGACCGGTTCGGCGCCGGCCTCTACTACACGGACGTCAACAACGTCACGTTCCAGGGGCCTATCGCCACTCGATCCTTCCTCGGCGACGAATGGGGCGGTGAACTGTTCTACAACATCGCCATCCGACCGTGGATGCTCCTCACGCCGGACCTCCAGGTGATCGAGCCGAGCCAGAGATCGCGCCAGGTGAGCCCCGGCCGCCGCGAGAGCGTGAAGGTCGCAACGGTTCTCGGCCTGAGACTGCAGTTGCTGTTCTAGCAGTGCCATGCCGGCGAAGGCCGGCATCCAGCCGCCCCTGGCATCCGCCTGAATGCCGGCTTTCGGGACTGTCGGTTTTCTCGGATAGACGGGCGGAGCCCGCACAATACCCCTCTCCCGCACGACTCGAGGGAGAGGATTCAAGGTGAGGGTTCAAATCCGCATAGACGCCGCAAACCATGGAAAGAGATGGGCTGGCAGTAGTTGACCATCTCATCCCCCTCACCCTGTCCGTCTCCCGGCTGGGCTGAGGAGATCGTTGCTTCTCGGGCTCAAGCAATGGACCGTGGCCGTTGCTCCGACAGTCCCTTTCGCCGGCTCGACGCACCTCTTGACCCCGCAGCTTGACAGTCCGCTGCTCCTCGGCGCATGAACGGGCGTCGCCAGGGAGGCGGCGACGCGATGAGGAAGGATTCCGGACATTGACGCCTCCGAAGCGTTCCGAGCGGTTGGCGTTTTCTTCGTTCCAACTCGATCTCCGCAGCGGCCGCCTGCTTCGCGGCGGCAAGGCGGTAGCGTTGCGACCGAAGACGTGGGCGGTCCTCATGTATTTGGCAGAACGCCCGGGGGCGTTGGTGACCAAAGACGAACTCCTCGACGCCGTGTGGCCGGATGTCGCGGTAACGCCGGACACCCTCACCAAGTCGATCGGCGAGCTGCGCGAAGCTCTCGACGACGACTCCAAGGCGCCGCGCTCGATTGAGACGGTACATCGACGGGGCTTCCGATTCATCGCTCAACCCGAAGTCGAGACGCCGGCGGACGTCGAATGGCGAATCGACGCCCCGTCGGAGTTGGTTGGCCGCGAGGGGGAGTTGCGCCAGCTGCAACGTTTGCTGGAAGAGTCGGAAGCGACCGGGCGGCGGCGGATGGCTCTAGTCACCGGCGCGGCCGGTATCGGCAAGACGGCACTGGTCAACGCGTTCCTGCAGTCGATCGCCGACCATTCCCGGACGGTGTTGATCGGACACGGTACCTGCATCGAACAATTCGCGACGCCCGAGCCATACATGCCGGTGCTCGACGCGATCGAGGGCATGGCGCGCGGCTCGATGGGTCCCGCCGTACGCGATGACCTCCGCCGGGTCGCACCGACATGGCTGGCACAACTTCCCTGGTTGAGCGGCGAGCCGGCGGAGAGCCTTCAACCGGCGACGCCCGGGCCGCGTAGCGATCACATGTTGCGTGAGTTCGCGGCGCTGACGGAAGCGTTGAGCAAGCCTACCCCACTCGTGCTCGTGCTCGAGGATCTACATTGGGGCGACCCCTCGACTGTCGACCTTCTTTCGTTTCTCGGCGGCAGGCGAGAGCCGGCGCGCCTCTTGATCATCGGCACGTACCGCCGTGCGGAGGTCGCCGTTGGCGATCACCCGCTCGGTCGCGCGGCCCGCACGCTAGGCCTGCGCCAACAGGCATCGGACATCGCGTTGCACGAGCTCTCGTCGGAGGACGTTCGCTTGTATTTGCAGTCGCGCTTTCCCGCGGCGCCGTTTGTCACCGAGTTGGCTCGAGTCGTTCATGATTACACCGACGGCAATCCACTGCTCGTGGTCGCCGTCATCGACCACCTGGTTGCGCGCGGATCGATTCTCGAGACGAGCCCGGGGTGGGCACTGGTCGTTGCGCCTACGCAGGAAGCGTTGCCGATTCCGGACGAAGCCCGCAACCTGTTCCAGATGCAACTCGAGAGCCTCTCGCCGGCCGAGCGCGCCGTCGTTGAAGCTGCCAGCGTCGCGGGACGCGAGTTCGCTATCCCGACGTTGGCCGCGGCGATCCGCGTTCCCGCGGAGCAGGTGGAGGAGAGCTGCGAGGCGTTGGCGCGAGGACACCGTCTCCTCCGCACGGCGCAAGCCGCCCTTTCCCTGTCCGGCGACGAGGCGCCGGAGCGCCGCTACGCTTTCATTCACGAACTGTACAGAAAGGCCAGCTACGGTCAGCTCGACGCCGGTCGTCGGCAGCGACTGCATCTGCGCATTGGCGAGGCACTGGAAGCGGCGGCTGGAGACCGCGCTGACTCGATCGCGGCGGAACTCGCGACGCACTTTCGCGGTTCCGGCGATCCGGCGCGTGAGGTTCGCTACCTCGCCATCGCCGCCGCGACGGCGCGACGACGCTTCGCCAACCGAGAAGCCACCGGCTTTCTGCGCTCGGCAATCACAGCGGCGGCACACCTGCCCGCGGATCGCCGCAAACCGGCGGAGTTGAGCCTGCGGATTCAGCTTTCCGCACCGCTGGCGGATCTGGCCGGGTATACATCGAGGCAGGTACTGGAAAACGCGGAGAGAGCGCGTGCGCTATGCAACGACGTGGGAGACGACATACAACTCTTTCAGGTCGTCTATGGCCTCGTCCACGTCCGGGCCGCACGTGCCGATGCCGGCGTCACGGAGGCGCTGGCCGCCGAGAT
>JBGTMF010000354.1:0-2022 GCA_041743795.1 Thermodesulfobacteriota bacterium
GCCATCGAGCGCGCCCTGATCGGCGCGCTGCGTGCGCGCTACGCCGATCCACACCCGGAGGACCGCGCGCCGCTCGATGTGGCGTACGCCGACGCCATGCGCGCCGTTTGGCAGGACTATCCGAACGACGCCGATGTCGGCGCTCTCTATGCCGAAGCGATGATGGATCTTCGCCCGTGGGACCTGTGGACCGCGAGCGGCAAACCGCAACCCGGAACCAACAAGATCGTCACCACGCTCGAGCGCGTCATGGAGATCGATGCGCGGCACCCGCTTGCTCTTCACCTCTACATCCACGCGGTCGAAGCTTCGCCGACGCCCGGCCGCGCCGACCGCGCCGCCGATACCCTGCGCGATCTGCAACCGGGGCTCGGACACCTGGTACACATGCCGTCGCACATCGACGTGCGACGCGGCCGCTGGCAGGAAGCGATCGACGCCAACGCCAAGGCGATGCAGGCGGACCGCTTGTACCGCGCGGCGGCGCCGCGGCAGGGCTTCTACGGCCTCTACATGGCACACGACAATCATATGTTGGCCTACGCCGCGATGATGAACGGCCAGCGCGGCGAGGCGTTGCGCGCCATCGACGAACTGATCACGACCATGCCCGAGGAGTGGACCATCGATTGGGCGCCCATCGCCGACGGCTACATGGTGATGCCGCTGGAGGTGCGGATGCGTTTCGGCATGTGGGAGGAAGTGCTCGACGCCGCGGAGTTTCCCAAGCGCTTTCCGTTCGCCCGCGCCCTGCGCCACTATGCGCGCGGCGTCGCCCACGCGGCATTGGGCGACACCCAGTCGGCACGGGCCGAACAGGAGGCGTTCGCCGCCGCCGCCGCCGCGGTCCCGGCGGAGTCTTTCTTCGGCAACAACACCGCCGCCAACCTACTCGCCGTCGCCGAGGACTTCCTCGAAGGTGAGATCCTCTACGCCGAGGGGAAAAACGACGACTCGATCGCCGCGCTGCGCCGGGCGATCGTTCACGAAGACTCGCTGCGCTACGACGAACCGCCGAGCTGGATCCAACCGGTGCGACACGCACTCGGTACGGTGCTGCTCAAATCGGGCAATGCCGCCGAGGCGGAAAAGGTGTTTCGCGAAGACCTCGAACGCCAGCCGGAAAATGGCTGGTCCTTGTATGGCCTCAGCCGCAGCCTGGAGCTGCAGGGCCAAGCCGGGGAAGCAGCCAAGGCCAAGACGCGCTTCGAGAACGTCTGGGCCAACAGCGAGGTCGAGTTGACCACGCCGTGCTATTGCGCGCCGGACGTCTAGTCGATCGGGGCGCTCAGCGGCGCAGCAGCAGGCGGAACAACACCTGCAGGATGACCCACGGCAATGTCGACTTGATGACTGCGCCGAGATCGTCGATCGAGGGCGGCGCCTCCTCGGTCTCGTGGGTGGCGGCGTCGAGATCGGCGACCCGCGACCAATCCGCCGTCGCGTCATAGGCCTCGATCACCGCTTGCAGCTCCCGGTCCTCTTCCGCGGGCAGACGCGGCGGACGATTGGCGGCTCGCTTGACGAGGCCGAGTTGGCCGCGCTGTAGCCACATTCCCTCGCAGACGAAGCAGCGCGCTACGCGCGCGTCGGCAGGTAAATTGGCATCGCGAAACTCCCGCAGGGCGACCTCGCAGCGCGGGCAATCGCCGGGCCGCCGGCTCTCCACTGGACGCTGCAGCTGGGCGGTGTCGACAGGGTCTAGTCGGGCGACCTCGTCGTGGTGCAGCGGAAACAACTCCCAACGGTCGAACCAGATGCCGCCGCAGTCGCCACACTGGTCGAGCGCGATCATATATCCGCTGCGCGCCCGCGCGCCGACTTCACGCATCGTGCGGCGGCAGTCAGGACAATCGGGCGCCGCTGTCACGATGCCCGCCCCTCGAGCAGTGCGATACGATGTTCGAGCGGCGGATGCGTGGCGAAAAGCTCTGCCCAGCGCGAGTCCGCCTCGTCGACCCGGCGGCGCAACGGATTGACGATGAACAAGTGTGCCGTTGCGCGCGTAGCACCGCGCAGCGG
>JBGTMF010000355.1:0-1808 GCA_041743795.1 Thermodesulfobacteriota bacterium
CCGCCAGCCCCGCCAGCGCGCGCTGCAGCGCGCGCAGGTGCGCCGGCTCATCGTCGACGATCAAGACAACCGGTTCGTCCATGGGGGCCCCATGCACAGCGATACCCGGAAGATACTGATCGCGCAACTTCAGGTGTCTAAGTCCTCCAACAGCGGCGCGATGTCGTCGAGCGGCAGCAGGTCCGACTCGTCGCCGAGCTCGTCGAGCGGCTCGCTCAAGTCGACGCTGGGCGCGGCCCCCTTCTTCGCCTTGCGTTTGCGCCGCGCCGGCCGCTTTTTCTTCTTCTTCTTGCGCTCCGGTTGCACGATAGGCTCCCAGAAACTCGACGGGCGCTCCGGTCGGCCGCGGCAGGTGTCGCAGAGGCCGCACGGGTCGCCGTCCTCGTCACCGAAATACCGGCGCAGCAAGATGGCGCGGCACTCGCTGCTGGTGGCGTACTCCGACAGCGAGTCCATGCGGCGACCGTCCTGGGTTCGCAGCGTCTCGAACTGACCGGCGAGTTGACGCGAGCGCTGTTCGACCTCGTCGGCGGGGACCAGGATTTCAATGGTGGCGTCTTCGTTGATGCCGACGAGACCCGCTTCGTCGAGGATGGCCAGCAGGGCCTGGGTGACGCGCGGCCCCTGGCCGGCGGAGAGCGCGAGAGCTTCGATGTGGGGGCTTCTGCCCTCGCCAGCCCAGGCTGCCAAGGCGCTGCCGAGCTTGAAAAGCTGATCGGGCCGGACGCGGCTCTTTTGCAGCAGAGCCTCGTGGATGGCGCGATCGTCTTCGTCGTAGAGGAGAATGCAATTGGCCTTCTGGCCGTCGCGGCCAGCCCGGCCGGCCTCCTGCACGTACTGCTCGAGCGACGCCGGCGACTGGTAGTGGACGATGTAGCGAATATCGGGTTTGTCGATGCCGAGCCCAAAGGCGCTGGTCGCGACCATCACTGTCCGCCGCCCGCTCTTCATGTACAGCTCTTGCTGCTGGTTGCGCTCGCCGGCAGCCATGCGGCCGTGGTAGCGGTGCGCCGGAATTCGCAGCATGTGCAGGGCGGTGTAGACGTTGTCGACTTCGCGGGTGGTCGAGCAGTAGATGATACCGGGCCGGCGCAGCCGACGGGCAAAGCGAACCAAAGCGCGCAGGCGCGCGTCGCCGCGGCTGTGAAGCACCTCGAAGGCCAGGTTGGCGCGGTGCGGCGATCCCGAGATGACGACCGGCTCGCGCAGGCCGAGAAAGCGGATGACGTCCTGCCGCACGTGCTCGGTGGCGGTAGCCGTCAGCGCCATGATCGGCGGCGCGCCGAGAGCGCGCAAACGCTCGCCGAGTTGCAGATACGCGGGTCGAAAGTCGTGGCCCCACTCGGAAATGCAGTGCGCCTCGTCGACCGCCGCCAGGCCGACACCGGACGCTTGCAGGGCCTCGCCGGCCTCCGCCGAACCGAGCGTCTCCGGCGTAGTCATGACCAGCAGACTACCGCCCTCGCGGATGCGCTCGATTGCCTCGCGCCGCGCCTTGCCGCGAATCGTCCCATCGAGGCGGACGCAGGGAATATTGCGCTTCAACAACTTCTCGTGCTGGTCGCGCAGCAGCGCCAGCAACGGCGAGATGAGGACGACCGGCTTGTCCAGGGTCATCGACGGAATCTGGTAGCAGGCCGATTTACCGAAACCCGTCGGCAGTACGACGAGGACGTCGCGACCTTCGGTGGCGTGCGTGATGACCCTCTCCTGCTCGGGATAGAGACGGGTGATGCCGAGCCGGCGCGCCGCCTTTTCGACTTCTCCGACCGGCCCGTCGGCGCCGCGGGCGGCAGCGGAGCGCCCGG
>JBGTMF010000356.1:0-1847 GCA_041743795.1 Thermodesulfobacteriota bacterium
GGCGCCGGCGAGGTTCTCTATCTCAACCTGCACGGCACCGGCACGCCGCTCAATGACAGCATGGAGTGTGCCGCGGTCGCGCGCGTGTTTGGCCTGGAGACACCGTGTAGCTCGACCAAGCCGCTGGTCGGGCATACCCTCGGCGCCGCCGGTGCCACCGAGGCCGGATTCTGCTGGCTTGCCCTGCAGGCGGCGACGGCGAACGAGCTGCCGCTGATTCCACACCGCTGGGACGGCGTGCGCGATCCCGAAATTCCCGCCGTCAACCTCGTCGACGCGCGCCGCACAGTCTCTTTCGTCGGCCGCCCCGTCGTCGCCACAAACTCTTTCGGCTTCGGTGGCAACAACTGCGTGCTGGTCCTCGGACGGGACGATTGATGGCAGTGCGGGTGATGCGCCCCGTCGTCGAGCGGACAGCGGCTTGGGCCCCGGGGATCGAGACCGACGAGCAACTGCTTTCGTGGTTTCACGCGCCGCAACCACTAGCGGAAACCGGACACCCGGACGCCAAGTTTCTACCGGCGATGTTGCGGCGCCGTTGCACGCCGCTGACGAAGATCATGCTGACGGCCGCCTATGGCTGTTGCGACGCCAACGAACTCAGCCAGGTGCGCACGGTGTTCGCGTCGCGTCACGGCAGCATCAACGAGTCCATCGGTCTGCTGGAGGCCATCGCCGAGTCGGGCCGCGTTTCGGCGGCGACGTTCAGCCACAGCGTCCACAACGCGCAGGCCGGTTTGTTCTCCATCGCCGCCGGAAATCGCCAGGCATCGAGTTCGCTTGCCGGCCAGGAGGATTCCTTCGCCGCCGGTTTCCTCGAAGCGATGACCCACCTACACCGCGCACCGGCGCAGAAGGTGCTCCTCGTCATCGGTGATGTGCCACTGGCGGAAACCTTCGCAGCGCTGATCGACGAGCCGCCCGCCTCGTACGGCGTCGGCCTGATGCTGGCCAGCGAGGCTACGGGACCGAGGGTGTCGATCGCCGTCGAAGCCGGTCCGGCCTGCCCGCCGCCGTCGCCGTGGCCTGCCGCATTCGAGTTCCTGCGCTGGCTAAACGGCGACGATCCGCAGATGCGCATCCACACGCCTCGCCGCACTTGGACCTTCACCAAGCACTCGGCTGGTTAGCATCGGCAGTCCATAAAATCACCCGTACCGGCGCGCGGCGTTTCAGCGCAGTCGTTCGCGGATCTCCTGCTCGAGCAGCCAGAGGCGGTCCTGGCCCCAGGTACAGAAATCGGGCGCGCCATCGGCGCCGACGATGCGGAAACTCGGCACACCCCACAGGCCGGCGGCGAATAGCTGTTGGCGATTCGTTTCCAGTTCCTCCTGCCATCCGTCGACGTCGAGGTGCTCAGCGCCTTCCTGCCACTTCAAGCCGGCGCGCTCGATGATCCGCCGCAGACCGGCGTCACCCGCCAGGTCGATCCCCTCGGCGAAGGCGCCGCGGGCAAACGACCGCAGGTACTCGGCCGCCAAGCCGCGCTCGCGGGCCCATGGATACAGAGAAAACGCGCGCAGTATCGGTTGGCCGACGGGATCGCAGACGCGGCCGAAGGGCACCCCCTGATCGTCCGCCTCACGCTTGGTGTCGAGGGTGATGTAGAGCCGCTTGGCGGCGGGTACCGGCAACCCGCGCATCACCATCGGCAGGACCGGGCGCAGGACGAGATCGACGGGATACCGTTTCGGCAAATCGTAGACCCGCTGCATCGCGATGTAGGTGTAAGGGCTGCGCAGCGACGCGTAGAACTCAAGCGTCAGCCGCCGGCCACTGGTCACCGCCGCGGCATCGCCGAGATCCGGTCGCGCCACGATCGGCCCGTCGCCTATCCCGGCGCGCCG
>JBGTMF010000357.1:0-3621 GCA_041743795.1 Thermodesulfobacteriota bacterium
CGCAGCGCGGAAAGGCGAGGCCGTAGGCCGGGGCGACGTCGGCCGCGTCCTTGCGGGCGAACTCCTCCAGCCGTGCGCGTTCGGGCGCAGCGGCTGCCGGCGGGGGTCCGACGAGATACGGCTCGATGGCGACGTCGTAGCGCGCCGACAGCTCGTCGAGCACCTGTGCGGCGAGGTGGCTGTACGGGTCGTCGACCTGATGAAAATAGCGAATCCGATGCGCCTCACCGCGCAGCCTTCGGCGCCGCTCGGCGAACCAACGGCGCAGATCGCGCGTGCGGTTGCTGGTGAGAATGGCGGCGACGGTCGGTCCGATACGACGTGCGATGCTCGACATGGCGGCGGTGCGGATCAACGGGCAAAGACCGCGCAGGTGATCCGGCGGCGGTCGAAACAGCGGCTCGTCATCGTGCCGGCAAGCTCCCATAGACAGGACTTTCCGTCAAAGAGCGCCTGCTGCCTGCCGGGGCCCGGCAAATCACCCCGTCGGCCCATGGTGCGGCGGCAGCGCGAGTTCCTCACGCTTCTGCCGGATGTACTCCATCGATTGTCGGCCAACCGGGGTTGCCTCGGCGGGAAAGTAGCGCGACCAGACGCGGTCGAAGAGGTTGTTGTGGAAGTAGTAGCGAAACCACCATTTGCGAATGAGGAAGTCGACGCCGCAGATGGCGCCGATGATCGCGAACATCTGCCAGCCGGTGTAGGCGCGCCAAGCCTCACTGCGGCCGCTCGCCGCCAGCCAGGCGATCACCGCGGCGTTGGCGGCGAAGAAGGCGCTCCAGGCTGCGGTGCTCTTGCGGCAGTACGAACGGATGAAGTCGGGCGCCAACGGTACGATGAAGCGGGCCACCTGCTCGATGATCGTCAGCGGCGCCGAGAGACTGTCCCAAAATAATTTGCACAGCATCAGGTAGATCAACGCCGGGACCAACAGCAGGTAGCGAACGTCGCCGCTGTAGGCCGTCGCCGCCACGATGGCGAAGGCCCCGGCGTGCGGCAGCGAAAGGAGTCGCACTGGAATTCCCATCAGCCATCGCGCCAGGGCGAAGAAGGCGCCGTACGCCAGCAGGGCGAGCGAAGCGAGTTGCACGCCTACGCGGGAAACGAGCCAGTCGAAGAAGAACGGATAGGCGAAGATGAGAACCGCCAGCACAGTGCCCAACCCCACCTGAAAGTGCGTCGGTTTGAACGCCACCTTCTGGTCGATTGGTTCCACTTGGATTCCCCGCATGCTCTGCCGGCAGAACCGCTGCCTAGCAAGCCGCCGAAAAACCCCGAGACGGCCCTTCGACAGGCTCAGGGCGAGCGGAAAAGTCCTTTAAAATCGTGGCGGAGAACCGCTCATGCTGAGCTTGTCGAAGCATGCTGTGGGGTTTTTCAAAGGGCTGCTATGCCAAGGGCTGCTCGCTCATGAAGGACTGCAGAGGGCGGCGCGCTTCGGGGCCTTGCTCGCCGAGAAGATCCGCCGCGCGGCAGAGTACGATATTGAAGATCTCCTCGGTCTTCTCGAGGACTTCGCGGCGGGTACGCGGAGTGCCGACTTCGGTGACGAAGTCGATGTTCTCCAATCCAAACGAAAACTGCCCCCGATTGGCGCGAAAGTATGCGTCGCGGTCGCGCAGCGAGCGCTCGACCCGGCGGAACAAGTCGGCGAAGTTGCGCAAGGCCTGCAACACGAACGGCTGCATGCGCAACTGCCGGCGCAGAAAGCGCTCGTCGAGGTGCTGGTCGAGCATGTACGGCGATACCCAGAGGTTGTAATAACAACCGATGTCGAGATCCCATTTCATACGCATCAGCTCGAAGCTGCCCATCCCGCTGTAAAGACCGCGGTAGAGCAACATCGCCGACTCGTGCCGGAAGTGCATGAAGCGCTCGTACAGTTCGAGCCGATCGGCGATCGCCTGCGCGCTCTCGCCGGCGAAGTCGCGCTCGATGAGGTCCGCTAGAAAGTCGTTCTCGAGGGCGATGAAGTCCGACCCCGGGCTGTAGAACGGATCGGCTGCGGTGGCCGCCTCGCCGGTCAGACCCCAGCGATCCGCGTGAAAGAATCGCTTGGTGCCGTAGGCGATCTGCGCGAAACTGCCGCAGTCGATCATCTCCGCGCCGCCGAGCAGCTGCTCGATGCCCTTGTGCTCCTTGAGAAACGCGCGAAACCCGTCGGCCGTGCGCAGCTCGCGTTGGCGCGCGACGTCGCCTACCAGACCGACGCTGGTGACGCCGCCCCGCAGCGGGATCACCCAGAACCAATACCCCGGATACCAGAAGTGCATCGTCGACAGCCGGCGCGCGCTGTGTCGCACCCGTCCCCGCCACTCCTCGCCGCCCTCTTCGTCGACATCGGCGACTCCGCGAAAGCGCGCCCACACCGAACCGATCTTGTGTTCTTCCTCGGCAACGCGCAGACCGCTCTGCAGGGCGACGATGCCGGCGCGGCCACTGGCGTCGACCAGCCAGCGACAGGTGTAGGGATCGAGGCGATCGCCGGTGCGCACGGCGAAAGAGTGCGGAGCGCCGCTGATGCCGAGCTCGACAGACTCCACCCGTACCCCGATACGAACATCGACCCCGAGCTGTTCGGCCATCGCCAGCAAGTCCGTTTCCAGACGCGCCCGGTCGATCTGGAACGCCGGATGAAAAGGCAGGTTGATCGGACCGACCTCCGACATCTGCGACAGCGGCGTCGAGCGCGTCGCATCGTCGAAGAAATAGCGCAGGCCATTCTTCGGCAAGTGATTCTCGTACAGGTAACCGCTCAGGCGATGGCGGCGCACCAGATGGTTGGCGGCGATCTCGACCAACGACTCGCCGACTTTGTAGGTCCGCTCGGTCGCCTTCTCGAAGAGGCCGACCGACAGCGCGGGACGGGCGCGCTTCAGCTGGCGAGCGAGCAGGCCACCGGCCATACCGCCGCCGACGATGGCGACGTCGAGGTGGCGATCGGCGACGCGATCGGTCACAGCATGCCCCCGTTGACGGAAATCGTCTGCCCGGTAACGTACGCTGCCCCCTCCGAGAAAAGGAACGATACCACCGCCGCCACCTCGTCGGGCTTGCCCAACCGCTGCATCGGGATCATCGCCGCCAGCGCCTCGATATTGGCCCCGGCGAGCATCTCCGTCTCGATGAGACCGGGCGCGACACAGTTCACCGTGATCTTTCGCTTGGCCAGTTCGTGCGCCAGCGACTTCGCCGCGCCGATCAGTCCGGCCTTCGACGCTGCATAGCTGACCTGGCCGCGGTTTCCCGCCAAGCCCGCCAGCGATGTCATGACGACGACGCGGCCACCGCGGCGAGCGCGGATCATCGGCATCGTCGGCGGCTGCAGGACGTTGTAGAACGCGTCGAGGTTGGTGCGCAGCACCCGGTCCCAGTCCTCCGGCCGAATCGACGGAAACGCCGCGTCGGCACGCACACCGGCGTTGCAGACGATGCCATAATACGGTCCGTTGGCGGCGAGGTCGGCCTGCAGTGCATCGTGACTCGCCTGTCGATCACCGACATCGAAGGGTAGCAACACCGCCACACGGCCGCATGCGCGCACGTCGCCGGCCACCGCTTCGGCGGCCGCGGCGTTGGCGTGAAAATTGATCGCGAGGTCGAAGCCGTCGCGCGCCAGCG
>JBGTMF010000358.1:0-12996 GCA_041743795.1 Thermodesulfobacteriota bacterium
GTAACCGGGTTCGGGCGGAACTCCAGCGCGCCAAGGAGAACAGAATCGGAAGACGCGAAAGAATTGGAAGACGCGGAAGAGGGGAAGACTTGGAAGACACGGGAGACGCGGGAGACATGGAAGACTTGAAAGACTCGCGCGCGGCCCAGCGCGCTATTCCACCCGCACGGGCACGGTTCCGTCGACAAACTCAGCGGCGAGTCGCTGTCGGGGTGTGGTCTGCGCGCGGCGGGCGACCGGCTTGCCCGCTTCGTCCCGCAGAATCACAAACCCGCGGTTCAGCACGGAGCACGGGCTGGCGGCCTGCAGCCGTTTCCACAGCGACAGCAAGCGATGCGATTCCGTCTGCACGCGTTTCTCCGGCGAGTACTGCGCCAGCAGCGATTTTGCTTCCGCAATTTTCTCCCGGCGCAGCTGCGTCGAGTGCCGCAGCGCCGCACCCAGCCGGTTGGCAAAATCATCGAGGCGGAGAAAACCCTGCTCGATCTGCGTCGCGGGCGAGAGCAGACGCAGGCGCGAGCGGGCGTGGTCGAGTCCGACGATCGCTTGTTGCACGCGCGCTTCCACGAACGCTGACATGGCTTCGTCCCCCTGGCGCACGCGCTCAGTGCAGCTCACGAAATGACTCGTGATCAGCTCGGCCGCGGCGCTGGGCGTTTCCGCCCGCAGATCCGCCGCGAAATCGCAGAGCGTGAAATCGATCTCGTGGCCCACCGCCGAAATGATCGGAACGCGGCACGCCGCGACAGCGCGCACGAGAGGCTCCTCGTTGAACGCCCAGAGATCCTCCGCGGAACCGCCGCCGCGACCGACAATGATCACGTCGGCCGTCGCGTCCGCCTGCAGGTCGAGTAACGCTGCGGCGATCTCCGCCCCTGCTTGCTGTCCTTGGACTGTCACCGGCCGCACGAGAATCCGCACCCCCGGCATGCGCGAGCGCAGAGTCGTGATGATGTCGTGAATTGCCGCGCCGCTGAGCGCGGTGACGACGCCGACCGTGCGCGGCCACGCCGGTAGCGCTTGCTTGCGCCCGGCGGCAAACAGCCCTTCGGCCGCCAGCTTTTCCTTGAGCTGCTGTAAAGCGATTTGGGCGCTGCCGACGCCCTGCGGCTCCATCGCATCGACGTAGACCTGCAGGTCGCCGCGCGCCTCGTACATGCTGACGCGGCCGCGGATGAGCACCTCCATGCCGTCGCGAGGACGGAACGCAACACGCGCCGCACTCGAGCGAAACATCACCGCGGCGATCTGCGCGCCGGAATCCTTGAGGCGGAAGTAGACGTGCCCGGACGCCGGTACTCGCAGGTTGGAAATTTCACCGGCCACCCATACCGAGGAGAATCCCACTTCGAGCGTCGAGCGCAGCCGCCGATTGAGTTCGCTGACACTGAACACCGCGCTGGCACGCGCGGCTGCGGTGGGCGGGACCATACGCGGGCACGCTATCCGGCGCGCCGCAGCCTGTCCACGCCCATCCTCCCGCTACCGACAACGCCGGCCCTGCGGACGCGCCGGCAGTGGCATCGGCGTCGGCGAGGAAGAAGGTGCAGGTCTGCCAATCAACCCAAGGCGCTGGCGTCGCCGATGAGAACTCTTGCGCCGTCGTCGTTTTCCACCCAGACGTCGCAGTGAACGCGCGTCGACGTTCCTTCACGCGACTGCGAACGCACCTTGCCGTGCACCGTCACGCGCTGGTCCACCCAAAGGACGTTGGTCAGTTTCACGTCCATCCGCCCGCCGGCGAGAAATCCGCGGCCGAAGCGCCGCAGCATCAACTCGGCGACGAAGCACGTCGTCATCATTCCCTGCACGACGATGCCGGGAAAGCCGAGCTTGCGCGCCTCTTCTGCGTCGGTGTGGTAGTTGCGACCCGGGCCGGAAAACATCCAACAGCGGCGCTGGTCGACCTGCTTGACCACCGGCGGCAGATCATCGCCGGTGGCCACCGGGAACGGCGGACGCGGCTGTTTCTTTTGCGCGGTCGTCTCGTCGACGACAAAGCCGCCTGCGCCGGAGGCGCTTTGGAGAAAGGACTGGTGGGTGCGGCCGCGCACCAGCAGCGCACCGCTACCGGCGTCGGTGACGTCGGTTTCGTTCACCACGTAATCACGGCCGCGCTTTTCGTAGCGGTCGATGATGGTCGAACGCGTGCGCACTTCCGCTCCGACGGGAATCGGCGCGAAGAGGGACCACTCCTGGCGGGCGTGCAGATTGCCAATGAGGTTTTCCAGGTACCACTCGAAGAGGAACTTGAAGCACTCGGAGTGATACAACAGGGGCGGCGCGTAGTCCTCATAAAGGGAACAGTGGTCGTCGAGGGCGTCCGCGTAGAAATCGACGACGTCGCGCGATGCCGTATAACTCGACCCGCCGCAGTGACGACCGACCAAGGCCGGCTCTCCGTTGAGGTTCACCCCAAGATCTCAGGTAGCCGGTGGAGTCCGCGTCTCGAACAACTGCGACACTTTGACGACATCGATCTCCTCCTCGCTCCACATGGTCAGCATGGTGCGCATCCGGCGCAGCTCGTCGTGATCGACGGCGACGGCGACGCCGATGGCACTGCCGCCCGACCGCGCCTGACGGATGATCGCATTGATGGCCGGGTCCAGATCACCGTCGTGCGGAATCAACATGACGCGCGGGCCGATACCGCCGGAGGTGTCGGTGGCGATGAGGAGCAAGCCGCGTTCGCGCAGCGCGGCGAGCAGAGCATCGTCACACTCGGATTGCCGCAGCGCTACCCCGACGGCGCCCGGCACCGTTCCCAGCGCCGCCTCGACACCGTGGCGCTCGCCGTCCTCGACACGCCAATCGAGATAGACCTCGCGCTCGAACATCTTCGCCAGCTCGGCGACCTGCGCCGAAAAGGGCCGGAAGGGGCGAACGGCGATGGAGACCTGTGCGTCCAGTTCGAGAACCCGGCGCGCCAAGCGCAGGTCGTCGCCGAGCGCGGTGATCACCAGGCCAACGCGCGGCCGCGTCGGTTCGTCGGACCAATACACGCGCATCGTATGCGTCAACAAACCGTCGAGGCCGACCAACACCTGCGTGCCGTTGAAGGTCGTCTCCGAGACCAGGGAGACGCCCGCATCGACCGATCGCAACGACTCGAGCGTCAATTCCACTTCCGACCGACGATCGCGGTCGATCGTGAGTTCCAATAGGCGATGCGTCCAGCGGACCGTGCCCGACCCCTGCTTGTCTTCACGGGCGACCGTCGCCTGCAGCGGTGCGGCGAGGACGGCCTCGTGCAGCGCCTCGACGCGGGCGGAGAAATGCGTCCCCCAGTCGAGGACTTCGCCTCGGTTTGCACCCGGTGGCGGGCGGACGGCGGGATGGGAGACCTCATCAGCGGCGAGGAAGATCATCGCCGCAAATACCGCCATCAGCGGATACGAGACGATCCAACCGAGGCTGAAACCCTCCTGCGGAATCTGTCGTGCCACGCTCAACTCAGCCCGCGAGCAACCCGACGCCCGCCGGTCAAGCCGCTTTCTTCGCCACCACCGATTTGAAGACGTTCCAACTCTTCAACAACTCGAGGGCACGCTGCAGCTGCGCGTCGGGCGGCGACTCCTCGCTGGCGTCGGCTGTCGAATCCTTCGGGGGCTTCGTCTCCTGCGGCTCTTCGCGGCCGTTCTCCAGGTGTCGCGGCAGGTTGCGCTCGCGGATGGCCTGTGGCGCGTCGCCCTCTCCGGCGGCAGGTACCAGCGGCTCCATGATGATGTCGGGCGTAATCCCGGTCGCCTGGATCGACCTGCCGTTCGGCGTGAAGTAGCGCGCCGTCGTCAGGCGAATTGCGGACTTCGAGTTGGCGGGTTCCTCTCCCTGGATCGGCAGGATCGTCTGCACCGACCCCTTGCCGAAGGTCTGCGTGCCGAGGACAATCGCCCGCCGGTGGTCCTGCAGCGCGCCGGCGACGATCTCGGAGGCGCTGGCGCTGCCGCCGTTGACCAGCACGATCATCGGAAAATCGGTGCGGCTGTTATTCTTGTGCGCAAAGAACTTCTGCGCTTCGTTGTCCATGCGCCCTTCGGTGTAGACGACCATCCCTGAGTCGAGAAAAATGTCGCTGACACTGACCGCTTGCGACAGCAGACCGCCGGGGTTATTGCGCAAATCGAGGACGAGGCCGCTCAATCCTTCGCTCGTCTCGGCAGCCATTCCGTCGATCGCTTTGACGGCTTCGGTGGCTGTGCGCTCCTGGAACTGGGTCAGGCGCAAATAGCCATAGCCGGGCTCGAGCAGGCGCGACTTCACGCTCTTGATGCGAATCACTTCACGCACGATCGACAGCTCGATCCATTCGGGCTCGCCTTCGCGGCGGATGGTCAGCTGGATCGGCGCGCCTTTCGGCCCGCGCATCAGCTTCACAGCTTGCATCAAGCTCATGTCCTTGGTGAATTCGTCTTCGATCTTGATGATCTGATCACCGGCGGCGACACCGGCGCGAAACGCCGGTGTGTCCTCGATCGGCGAAACGACGGTGAGCACGCCTTCGCGCAGCGTGATCTCGATCCCCAGTCCGCCGAAGCTGCCGCGCGTGTCCACCTGCAGCTCCTTATAGGCATCGGGCGGCAGGTAGGCGCTGTGCGGATCGAGGGAGGTGAGCATGCCGCGGATGGCGCCGTCGACCAACCGCTGGGTGGTGACGTCGTCGACGTAATGGCGCCGAACCATGGCGAGAATACTCGCGAAGTCCTCGAGGTTTTCGTAATCATCCTGACGCGCCGACACCTTGCCACCCAGCCAACCGCTGGCCGTGGCCATGATCGTCAACACCAGAACGGCCGTCGCCCATCTCGCTCTTGGTTTCAAAACTATGCCTCCAGGCGCGGACTATAGCGTACCACCGACGCACGAGCCAGACAGTATATTGGCCGGCGAATCCAGGGGGCAAAGCATCGAGTGGGAAGGTATGAGGAAGGTATGGATGGGGAAGGTATGGACACCCATCCAAGTTGGAGAAGCTATGGAGGAAGCTATGGAAGCTATTGGAGGAAGCTATGGACACCCATCCAGGAGGCCCGGGCGAGAAGTATGGACACCCATATGAGAAGTATGGACACCCATCCACGTGGCCCGGAGTCAGCCCTCCACCCCATCGTGATCCCGCCCGATTTCGACGGGTCATGGGAAGCTGTCCGTCGAGATTCCCCAAAGGTCAGGGTCGGTGGCCGTCGACTTTCGCCGTACCGGGACGCCACAAATTCCGTATTGCTTTCGCAGGCTTTGGCGAAGACAATTTCAGGCAACGGTGTGAGGAGGTGGCCATGAGCGAGGTTGTCACGCGTCGTCATCTGAGCGATTTCTTCCGCGACCTGATCCAAGGCGCCGCCCGCAACCAGCGTGTCGCCATCAGCGAGGGAACCGAGCATTACCTGGTCGGGCTCCTGGAGCACTTCGCCAGACCCGATCCTGGCTGGCACGAGCGGCCGCTGGCTCTCGACTACCTCGAGTCGATGAACACCGGCGACAGCGTCTCCCGCGCCGGCATGCTGCGCCGCGTCGGCGATACCGCGCTCTTCCTCAGCGGCATCTTCATGGACCACCTCGAGCGCCAGATCGTGTCGTCCGACTACTACATCTCGCTCGGCCGCTCCGCCTACGCCCACCTGGCTTGCGTTCCCGCCGCCGCGACAGCGCGGCCGAGCGCCGTCTACACGGAGATGTCCGACCGCTTCCCGGAACTGGTGAACGTCCTCACCGACATCAGCTTCGAGCAGATGTTTCGCAGTGATCGCCAGACCCTGCGCGCCTACTCGCGCTGGCTGCGCACCGGCAATCAGCGCGACGCGCGGCGGCTGATGCGCAGCGGCCTGCTGCCGCTACCGCCGTCGGCCTCCGGGCTGCGTCACTGACAGGGGATGAAATCGCGGTCGGCTGGGACCACGGCGGCAGCCGTCAGGGAGCGGCGGCGGCGAGCGGCGCAGCGATCTCCGCGCCGGCGCAATCGTCGGCACAGGAGTCGGCGTCGGCCTTGGCGTTGCGGGCGACGACAATGGTGAACAGCGACCGTCGCGACGTCTTGTAGACCCGGCTCAGTTCAAGCGGCAGGCCGGCGAATACCTCGGTCAGCCCCAACGTATGCCAGCCGACCCGGCGCGTCAGCGGCTCGATCTTGCGGTCGATCGCCGCCAGCACCCGCTTGTCGCTGCGGAAATGGTTGACGACGACGATCTTTCCGTCGGGTTTACAAACGCGTTGCGCCTCTTTCATGAAACGGTCCGCCTGCGGCACCACGCTGACGACGTGGAACGCCATGACATAGTCGAAGCTGGAGTCCTCGAATTCGAGGTTCATCGCGTCCATCTCATACAGTTGGATGTGCCGCCACCCCTTTCGCGCAATCCGCTCCTGCGCCCGCTCCAGCATGTCGGGAGCAAGGTCGACGCCGGTGACCTGGCAGTGCGGCGGATAGGCGCGCAGAGCCAGACCGGTACCGACTCCGAGTTCGAGCACCTTGGCGCTTGGAGGAATCCGCAGATCGCGGATAACCGCGGCGATCCTGGGGTAAAAGAATCGCGCGAAGATCAGGTCGTAAATCCCTGAATATTCGCCATAAAGCTTACTTTCGTACGCCTGCGGCGCCGTCGATTCGAAAGCCATGGCAATCCTCTCCCGCGTTCCAACCCGACGGCGTCAGGCCGCCGTCGCCTCTGTCTGCATCTCTCGCTTGAAGGAGTGGATGTCCCTCTCGCGAAAGCGCCATTGCCGCCCCTGCTTGAACGCCGGCAGGATGCTCTTGCGCGCGTACTCGTTGACGGTGTCGGGGCTCATGTCGAGGAGCAACGCCACGTCCTTGCTGTTCAATATCGATTCTTCGGATTCCATATGGTTTGAGTTGCCCGGGCTTTCCGCCGCCATCCGATTCCCGATTTCGGGGGTCGTCCGGCCGGCGGCAGAGACAGGGCCGCATTGAACCAGTGAATCCGGTGCAGTTCAAGTGTCACCCCGGAATCGCGTCCGGCGGCTGAAAGTGCTATCTGGCGCGCTGTTCAGAACCGGCGAAAGTCGCGAATCTCGGCTTCCAGAGTGCGCTCGCCGCCCCATTCCGAGATCCGCGGCCGATACAACACGTCGATCTCATCGCCCTGTACGACCTCGCGATCGGCCATGCCGAAGGCGATCGCCGCCAGCCGGCGTCCGCCCGATTCGAGCAGCATTTTGAGGTGACTCGCGCCGACCACGGCACGCGAGCGGACGCGAACGCCTCGCGCCAGGAAGGTCGGCTCCGGATTGGAGGTTCCGTACGGTTCGAGACGATCGAGATCGCGCATCGCCGCGTCGTCGAGTTGATCGAAGGTCAATTCCGCGTCGACGCGGCGCTCGGGCACCAGCGCTTCCTGCGGCGTCACGCCGGCGAGTACGGTCTCGAGCCGCGCCGCCAGTTCGTCGATGCGGCTGGCGGAGATGGTCATTCCCGCAGCCATCGGATGGCCGCCGAAGCCGAGCATCAGATCCTCGCATTCGCGCAGAGCGGCGTGCAGATTGACGCCGGGGATGCTGCGTCCCGACCCGCGGCCGTTGCCCGTCTCTTCGTCGATCGCGATCATCACGCTCGGTCGGTGGTAGCGATCGACCAGTCGGGCGGCAACGATGCCGACGACGCCGGGATGCCAATGTGCCGAGGCGAGGACGATGCTGTGGCGTTCGGCCGTACCGCCGGCGCTCTCGACCTGTGCCACGGCGTCATCTACCGCCTGGCGCTCGATGCGCTGGCGAGCGCGGTTCTCGGCGTCGAGGCCGACCGCCAGTCTCTCCGCCGTCGCCCGGTCCATCGTCGTCAACAACTCGACCGAGCGCCGCGCGTCGTCGAGACGGCCGCCGGCGTTGAGGCGAGGCGCCAGGCGGAAACCGATGGCGCCGCTCGACATGCGCGAAACGCCACAGACCGTCTTCAAGGCGATGACGCCGGGCATCGTGCTGCGTTCGAGCTCGCGCAGTCCGTACTTGACCAATACCCTGTTCTCCTCGACCACCGGGACGATGTCGGCGATGGTGCCGAGGGCGACGAGGTCAAGCAGGCACTTGAGATCGGGCAGGTTCGAGGCGGCGGTTTCGCGCAGCACCATGCGCAGGCCGGTGGCGAGATAGAATGCCAGACCGGCGCCGCACAGACCGCTGAACGGGAAGCCGGATCCCTCTTCGATCGGGTTCAATACCGCCGCCGCCCCCAGAGGCGTGCCGGAGACCTGGTGATGGTCGCAGACGATCACGTCCATGCCGAGTTGGTTGGCCAGCGCGATCTCGGCGTGATTGACGCCGCCACAATCCACCGTGATCATCACCGCCGCCCCCTGCTCGGCGAGAGCGCGGACGCCGATATCCTTGAGGCCGTAGCCCTCCTTCAGGCGGTGCGGGATGTGCAGCAGCGGCTCGCTGCCGAGCGCACGAAAGAAGCGCAGCAGCAAAGCGCTGCCGCTGACACCGTCGACGTCGTAGTCGCCGTGGACGCCGATGCGCTCGCCCAGGCGCAGCGCCCGCAGCAGGCGGTCGCACGCCGCCCGCATGTCGCGGAAGAGCATCGGCGATCGCAGGTGGTCGCTCAGCCGGGCGCGCAGGAAGCGATCAGCCACCGCCGGTTCGACGATGCCGCGGTTGGTGAGCAGGGTCGCGAGCAAGGGCGAAAGCCCAAGCTCGCGCTGCAACTCAGCGGCCTCGGTCTCGAGCGGTTTCGCAAGACACCAGCGCCGCCGCACCTCGACTACGCTGCCTTTCTCCCGGCCGAGGGATAGTGCTCTTCGAAATACAGTACCATCGAGCTGGCGATGAAGATCGACGAGTAGGTGCCGACGATGAAGCCGGCGAGCAGCGTGAAGGCGAAGCCGTGGATCACGCTGCCTCCGAGCAGGTAGAGGGCGAGGACGACGAACAAACTGGTGCCGGTCGTCAGCACCGTCCGGCTCAGCGTCTCGTTGATGGAGCGATTGACGATCGCCGTCAACGACGTCCGGCGGTCCTTGGCCATGTTTTCGCGAATTCGATCCGAGATGACGACGGTGTCGTTGACCGAGAAGCCCACCACCGACAACAGCGCGGCTACGATCGATAGATCGAATTCGTAGGCAAAGATCACCAGCGCCGCAATGGTCAGGGTGACGTCGTGCAAAAGCGCCAGGGCCGCCCCCAGACCAAAACGCCACTCGAATCGCGCCCAGATATAGATGCCCATCATCAGGGTGGCGAAACCGACGGCGAGAACCGCGCGTTGGCGCAGCGCTTCGCCGACCCTCGGCCCCACCGACTCGACGCGCAGGATTTCAACCCCGCCCTCGCCGAATGCCGTCGCCAGGCCGGTGGTGATCTGTTTGGTGATGCCCTTTTCTTCCTCCGGCGAGACCGGCACCCGCACGAGGAACTCGTTGTCGGCACCGCCGAGTTCCTGGATGTCGACCTTGGCCAGAGACGTACCGCGTAGCGCGGCGCGCACCGACTCGGTATTGGTGTCGCTGGCGAAGCGTACGTGCACCAGCGAGCCGCCGGCGAAGTCGATTCCCATGTTGGGGCCACGCACGGCGACGAAGGCGAGTCCGATGGCAACCAACACGGCCGAGGCAATGGCGGTGACGCGCCGGTACTTGATGAAATCAATGATTGTGCCGTGCGGAATGATCTCGATCATCAGATGCTCACCGTATCCAATCTTCCGCGGTACAGTCGGTAGTCGTACACCAGGCGGGTCAGAACCACGGCCGTGAACACACTGCTCACCAAGCCGATGCACAACGTCACGGCAAAGCCCTTGATCGGGCCCGAGCCGAACTGGAAGAGGATGATTCCCGACAACAGCGACGTGATGTTGGAGTCGAGAATCGCCGGCAGCGCCCGCTCGTAGCCGGCCTCGATCGCCGCTCTCGCGGTTTTGCCGAGGCGCAACTCTTCGCGAATGCGCTCGTTGATCAGCACGTTGGCATCGACCGCCATGCCCAGGGTCAAGACGATCCCGGCAATCCCTGGCAGCGTCAAGGTTGCTCCCAACCCGGCCAGCATGGCGACCAGGAACACCACGTTGAGCACCAGGGCAAGGTCGGCCAGGACGCCGGCGAACTTGTAGTAGATCACCATGAAGATCAGCACGAGAACGCCGCCGACGACGAACGATTGAAAGCCGCGGCGGATCGAGTCGGCTCCCAGCGTCGGTCCGACGGTGCGCTCTTCGGCGATCGTTACCGGCGCCGGCAGGGCCCCAGTGCGCAGCACGATGGCCAGGTCGCGCGCCTCGTCGGCGGTGAACGACCCAGTGATGATGGCTCGTCCGCCGGGAATGCGCTCCTGGATTCGCGGCGCCGAGTAAACCGTGTCGTCGAGAATGATCGCCAGTTGCCGGTTGACGTTTTCACCGGTGATCTCTTCGAATAGGCGCGCCCCGCGCGAATTCATGTCGATCGAGACGATGCGGGAATTCGGCAGATCGCCCGGCCGAACCCGGGCGTCGACGATGACGTCGCCGGTCATCAGCGTGCGCGACTCGACCAGCAGCGCCGCACCGCGGCCTCGCTCGCCGAGAGGGTTCTTCTGCATCTCGTACAGCACCTGCGTGCCCGCCGGCAGGGTTTTGTCGCCGGTGGTGTACGGCGCGGCGACGGGGTCGCGCACCAATTTGAACTCGAGCACGGCGGTGCGGCCGATCAGGTCCTTGGCTCGGTCCGGATCCTGGATGCCGGGCAACTGCACCAGGATATCGGTCGCGCCCTGTCGCTGGATCACCGGTTCGCTGACGCCAAACTGGTCAATTCGGTTGCGAATGGTCTCGAGGGACTGATCGACGGCCGACTCGCGAATACGCGCAATCTCCTCCTCGGCCAGCGACAGCTCGCGGACGATTCGCCCGTCGCTCGTCGTCGTCGAAACCGACGAAAAGTAGGGGAAGCGCTCTTCGAGTGTCTTGTCCAGCGCCGCGCCGCTCTCCTCTGGCACGTTCACCGTCGCCGTCGTGTCGCCGCTGCGCCGAACGTTCGGCCCGCGCACGCCCTCTTCGCGCAGGTCGCGCCGCAATTGTTCGGCGTTGACGTCGACGTAGCTGCGCACCGCCTCGTCGACATCGACGCTGAGAATGAGATGGGTGCCGCCCTGCAAATCCAGTCCGAGAGAAACCTTCTTGTCCTCGATGAACCACAGCCAGCTCGGGAGCGGACTGATGAGCGAGGGCAACAGGTATAAACCGGCGAGCAGGATCAGCCCGAGAGCCAAGATGGCCCGATACAGGATACTGCGCTCGTTCACTTGTCCTTTTCCTTCATCTTGAGTTTGTCTTTTTCCTTGTCCTTGTCGCGCTCGCCGGCGACGACGTGGGAAATCGTCGGTCGGCTCACCCGCACGTGCACCTTCGGCGCCACCTCGACGGTTACGATGTCGCCGGCAATGGAAATCACCTTGCCGAACAGTCCGCCTCCCGTAACGATTTCATCGTTCCGCTTCAAGGCGGCGAGAATCGCCTGATGCTGTTTCGCCTTCTGCTGCTGCGGCCGGATGAGCAGGAAGTAGAACACCGCAAACACCAGGACGAGCGGCAGAAAGGAGAGAAATCCCGGCGGAGCACCGCCGGGTGCCGCCTGTGCCAGGGCCGTATCGATCACTTTTGCTCTCCCAGTTCGATTCGCTCGATTGTCTGTTGCGCCCAGGCGCTGAAGTCGCCTGCTGCGATGTGGGCACGTGTTTGCGTCATCAGATCGAGGTAGAAATGCACGTTGTGAAGCGTCGCCAGCTGGGCACCCAGCATCTCCCCGGACGCCGTCAGGTGGCGCAAGTAGCCGAGGCTGAAACCCCTACAGGTGTAACACGCACAACTTTCGTCGAGCGGCTCACGGCTGCGGGCGTGGCGCGCCAGTCGCAGATTCACCCTCCCCTGCCAGGTGAAACACGAGCCGTTGCGGCCGTTTCGCGTCGGCAATACGCAGTCGAATTGATCGTATCCCATGCCTACGAATCGCAGCAGGTCCTGCGGTAGCCCCACCCCCATTAGATATCGGGATCGATCGACCGGAAGCGCCGCGGCCGTCTCTGCCGCAATGTCCCGGGTCATGCGTCGATCTTCCCCTACACTCAATCCCCCAACCGCATATCCCGGAAACCCGAGCGCGGCAAGCTGCCTCGCGTGGCGGCGGCGCAGGTCGCTCTCCAGTCCGCCCTGAACGATTCCGTAGAGGTGGCGATCACTCGCAATCGCCAGTTTGGCCTGGCGCTCGGCCCAACGGGTGGTGCGCTCCATCGCGTCCTCCACCGCCGTTCGCCCGTCGCTCGCCGCCAGGCAGACGTCGAGCGGCATGAGAATGTCCACCCCGAGCCGGCACTGCGCGGCGACGATGTCCTCGGGCCGCAGGAAGATCTTCGAGCCGTCGAGATGCGAGCGAAACTCGACGCCCTCTTCGCCAACCACACGCAGCTCGGAAAGGCTCATGATCTGGAATCCGCCGCTGTCGGTGAGGAGGGCTCCGTCCCAGCCCATGAAGCGATGCAGTCCGCCGAGAGCCTCGATGGTCTCCACCCCGGGCCGCAGGATGAGATGGTAGGCGTTGGCCAGCAGGATGCGCGCCCCTTCCTGCCATACCTGCTCTGACGTCAGTCCCTTGACGGTGCCGAGGGTGGCCACCGGCATGAAGACCGGCGTCTCGATTTCGCCGTGCGCGGTCGACAGCCGGCCGCACCTAGCCGAGGAGGCGGCGTCGACCGCGGCGACGCGGAAGGCCGATGGACGCGGAGCGGCGGCCGACAGGAGGGCGGCGGAAGCGGTCATCCGCAGGCTCCTATCAAAGGATGAGCATGGCGTCGCCATAGCTGTAAAAACGGTAGCGCTGGCGCACCGCCTCGGCGTAAGCCGCCAACATCGGCTGCCGCCCGGCAAAGGCACACACCAGAACCAACAGCGTCGAACGCGGCAGGTGGAAGTTGGTCACCATCCCGTCGATGACGCGGAAATCAACCGCGCGGCGAAGAAACGCATCGGCCCAGTAGTCCCCAACCGCCAGCGCGGCGCCGTCGCCGGCGCGCGAC
>JBGTMF010000359.1:0-7374 GCA_041743795.1 Thermodesulfobacteriota bacterium
GGCCGCGGGCCGCACGGTGCGCGCTGCAGCGGGCGCATCGCTCGCACCTATCGTCGCTGAACTCGCCGCCTGCGTGGGCGCTGACAGGGTGCGATCGGAACTCGGGGAAGCGCTGCAAGGGGAACGGTTCGACGCGCCCGACAGCGCGATTCACCTTGCGGAGCTGGACATGGTCGTTGCGGCGGGAGAGTTCGCAGTCGCCGAGAACGGCGCCGTGTGGGTCCGCGGCGGGGCGGTATCGGATCGCGCCGTGTTGTTTCTCGCGCAACACCTGGTGCTCGTCGTTTCAACCGAAAGGATCGTGGCAGACATGCACGCGGCGTACGCGCGCGTGGAACTGACGCGCGACGCCTACGGGGTCTTCATCGCCGGGCCGTCGAAAACCGCCGACATCGAGCAGTCCCTGGTCATCGGTGCCCACGGCCCACGGTCGTTGACCGTAGTGCTGCAAAGTTGACGCGGAGGAAGTGCCGCCGGTGGCACCGCCTCCGCGGTAGTGAAGCCTACTTGGCCTTGAACGTGTCGGCGGTCGCCTCTTTGACTTCGGTCAGCGTGTGCGACAGGCACACGCCGTCGCTGGCGCGGAGTTGGATGGTCGCGGACGTCGAGGACTGCAGTGCCGCGGCGATCCCGGTGGGAATCGACGCGCCTTTCGCCTTCAGGTTGGCCTTCGACTTGCCGGCGGTGCCGGCCTTGATGAAAAGTTTATGTACGCCGTCGGATGCCGAGGTCTTGTCCTTGAAAGCGTATCCCTTGCCGGCTGGCGGTGCGGCGCCGATCGACTTCCAGCACGGTTTGCCGTCGCAGTCCTCGCCGGCGCGATCGACGCTGAGTACGCCGGCCAGACTGTCCGCCTGGTCATAGATGCATAGCGAGACGACCGTCCCGGTGCCACCGTCGATCGGCGATCCCAGGTCCGTTTGCAGCAACTCCGGTCCCTTCGTCCACTTGGCCTGCAGTCGTTCCTTGCCCGCGACATCCCGCACCTTCAGGCCGGCTTTGCCGAAGCCGTCGAGACAACCGTCGTCGAGCTGCGCCGGACAGGGCCCGGTCTCCGCCGCCACCAGGAAGAACGACAAGCTGCTGACCTCGGCGCAGATCACATTCGCCACCACGTCCTGACTCGAAGTGCGATCGACGAACGTGCCGCCCTCGTCGTGGAGGAAGCGCAGGCTCGCTTCGGGGACGTTGCTGCCGTCGACGATGCCGTCGTTGTCGGCATCCTGGTAGAAACTGCATATCTCGATCGGCGGCACGAGTACCGCCGTCGTCGTCACGTCCACGTAGGCGGCGCGGTAACATCCCGTGCACGTCCCGGTCGGGCAATCGGTATCGATGCAACACGAGGTCGCAGGCTCGTCGACGCACTGGCCGCGGACTTCCGCTGCGAAGTTGCCCGGGACGTCTCCCGCGGCGTTCGAGAACGCTGTCACCGTCGTCGTGCCCGGCGTGAGCACCTCGCCGAAAGTCACCTCGAGCACCACGTCGACCTGGGAATTCGTCACGCTGTCGAAGAAGGCGGTCGACACAGCCACGTTGACAGCCGTGCCGGCGGGCGTCGCCTGCGGCTGGAAGGCGTTGATTCCGAAAGTTCCGTCGTACGCTCCGACCGGCCCAAGCGTACAACCCGGGATCGTCGGCGACGGAATTCCACCGACGAACACGACGGATCCGTCCTGGGTGTACGCGATCCCCGTCGGAAGCTCCACGCTACCGGTGATGTTGGTGATAGAGCCGACGAATGACACCGCCTCCATGCAGTCGGACGTCGTGCAGAGGTAGTTTCCGGAGCTGTGAACTCCCAACAGACCGGGTGGGACCGATTCGGCGGGGCCGTCGAACAAGCCGCTCATGAGGGTGATGGGTGTCGTCGTCGTGCCGGGGGCGAGCATCTCGCCGACCGAGGTGCCGAGATTCACCGGGGTTCCGAACACGTCAAACGTGGCGTCAGCGTACGTATAAAGCGCGCAGCAGGTTGGCGGCGAGCATTCGATGCGCAGCGTGCCGGTGCCGGCGGGAACGGCCGCGGCCGGCAACGTGAAGACCCCAATCAGAAGCGCAGGCATCGCGATGAGTCGAACCGTGGTACGCATGGAAGTGTCCCTCCGACAGCCCTCGAGGTCGCGAAACGCGACCTCGAGAATTCAATCTCATGATCTCTCGGTCGCGCGATAGCTGGGAATTCTACCTATTACCAATCACCTTCCGAGAGGTGCCCCTCGCCGAACGGCGTTGACACCGAGAGGGGTGCTACCGCCGTCTCGTGTTGCTATGAAGCAAGAGTTGCTCGAGGCGATCGCCACGTTACGTCGGGACCTGATGGGCTGGGCCGGTTGGAAACGCCGCGGGTTGCAGTGCACTTGCCTCACGATCCCCGGCCGCTAATGTGGCGTCAGGCCATGTTCCGGAGGGGTCGATGAACTTTGAGTTTTCCGCCGAAGAAAACGCTTTTGTCGCCGATGTCGACGCCCTCCTCGAGGCGAATCGCTCGCCGGATTGCATGGATGAGCATGCGGAACAGCTCTCGCAGACCGTCGACTCGCCGGCCAAGCGCGCGCTGATCGGCAAGCTGGCGAATAAGGGTTGGCTCGGGATGTCGTGGCCGGCCGAATACGGCGGCCAGGAGCGCAGCGGCATCTATGATTTTCTCCTCACCGAGCGTCTGAGCCGCTTTGGCGCGCCGCAGCCCGGCAAGGGGGTGGGCATCGTCGGCAAGACGATCATCCGCCACGGCAATGAGCGACTGAAGAAGGAGTTCCTGCCGAAGATCATTCGCGGTGAGGTCGAGTTCGCCATCGGCTACAGCGAACCCCAGGCCGGCTCCGACGCCGCGGCGATGTCGCTCAAGGCGACGCGCGACGGCGACGGGTGGCGGCTCAACGGCACCAAGATCTGGACGACCTCGGCGCACTTCGCCGACTGGTACTGGCTCGGCGCCCGCACCGATCCGGACGCGCCCAAGCACAAGGGCATCACGTTGTTCCTGCTGCCGATGGACACGCCCGGGATGACCATCCAGCCGACCTGGACGATCGGCGACGAGCGTACCAACCAGGTGTTCTTCGACAACGTCTTCGTCGACGGCGACTACGTCGTCGGCGAGATCAACCGCGGTTGGACCTACATCTGCGAAGCGCTCGACCTCGAGCGTTTCGCGATGATGCCGCTCGGCGTGTTGGAGACCAAGATCGAGGCGTTTTGCGAATGGGTACGGATGGAGACGCGCGACGGCGAACCGCGGCGGCGCGACCCCGTGGTGCGCCATACCGTTGCCGATCTGATGGCTCGCTTCGAGGCGGCCAGGATGTTGCAGCACCGCGTCATCGCCGAAGCGCTCAAGGGGGTGCCGACGGTGTCGTCGTCGAAGTACAAGCTCTTTATGAACACCCTCGGCCAGCGGCTGGCCGATGCAGCGCTTGACATCATGGGGCCGGCGGGGATTCTCAAGCCCGGCGCGCCGGACGCACCGCTGAACGGCCGCTTCGAACGGTCGTACCGCTACACCGTGGTCGATACCATCGGTGGAGGCACGTCGGAGATCCAAAAAAACATCATCGCCCGCCGCGGTTTGGGACTGCCGCCCAACCACTGATGGGAGTGCGCTAGCGCCGCAACGGACGGAAGCGACTCAAGGGGCGCAACCGACTGATGCTCGACGGCTGCCTTGCTTCTTGCCGTCAAGGGGTTGCGGGAGTAGAGGGCTAGTCGATGTTTCTCGGATGGATGACGACGGCTATCGGCGGGCGTGCCGTGGCGATATGCGCGGCGCTCGTGTTCGCGGCTGGTGTAGCCAGCTGTGGCAGTGACGGGGGAGGTGCCATGGGGCCGACGGAAACGTGTTCGCTACCGCCGGCTGATGGCGCTCCGGCTATCGTCACGGTGGACGACCTGCCGACTCGTCCGCTGCCGGCTTGGTACGACGGGGCCAAGTTCGGGATCATGATCCACTGGGGAGTGTGGACCATCCCAGCCTGGGGCGACCGCACCATCGATGCGGAGAAGGCATTTTCCGATCCCGAGCATCCGGATTATCTGTTTGCTCCGGGCGGGATCGATCGGTTTCTCAAACACATGCCATACAGCGAGTGGTACTGGAACACGACAATGATCGACGGCAGCCCAGCCCGCGATCACCACATCGCCACCTACGGAGCGGACTTCGGGTACGAGCGGTTCGTTGCGGAGTTCGAGCGCGCCGCCACGTCGTTCGACGCCAACCATTGGGCGGATGTGTTCGCCCGCGCCGGTGCGCGCTACGTGGTGCTGGTGACCAAGCACCACGATGGCTGGGGTCTTTGGCCGACCGGCGTATCGCATCCGCATCGCACCGCCTGGCACGCGTCGCGCGATTTCGTCGGCGAGTTGACCGATGCTGTAAGGCAGCGATGCCTGCGCATGGGCCTTTACTACTCGGGCGGCATCGACTGGACGTTCGGCGGCCTGCCGATCGCCGACGTCGTCGCATTCCTCACCGCCACTCCTACCGACCCAGCGTACGCGTCGTACGCGGACGCGCAGTTCCGCGAGCTGATCGACCGCTACGCGCCGTCCATTCTGTGGAACGACATCAACTACCCGCCGGCCGCGGCGCCGCTCGAGCTGTTCGCCGACTACTACACGGCGGTGCCCGACGGCGTCGTCAACGACCGCTTCACGGGGGCTCCCGGGTCGATTCACCACGACTTCTTCACGCCCGAGTTTCGCGTGCTGGAGGAGATCGAAACGCGCAAATGGGAGACGGTGCGCGGTATGGGCCGGGGCTTCGGCTTCAACTCGTTGGAAACCCCCGCGGACTACGGGACGCCGGAGAAATTCCTACACATGCTGATCGATATCGTCAGCAAGAATGGCAACCTCCTTCTCAACGTCGGACCGCGTGCCGACGGCAGCATCCCCGCCGAGCAGGTCGAAATCCTCGAGGTGATGGGCGAATGGTTGTCGATCAACGGCGAGGCGATCTTCGATACCCGTCCTTGGCAGCGCTTCGGCGACGAGACCAACGGCGGCCGTGCAGTGCGGTACACTTGGAATGAGAGAACCAACACGCTCTACGCGATCGTCCTTGGCGAGCTGGGCGAGGGCCCGCTGCGCATCGAAGGACTCGACGTGCGGCCGCGGTCGGCGCGACTTCTCGGCAGTAGCGGCACAATCGACGCGGTACCGGCCGACGGAGATCTGCTCCTCACCGTGCCGCTGCACCCCGCGCCGCAACTCGCCCACGCATTTGCGATCGACGTTGCCGGAGATTGAGCGCGCCGCGCCGTGGCGGCCGATGCGGCCGGATCAAACTCGGCCGCACTGGCAGTTGACGCTGCGAATTACCCAGGCCGGCTCAACGACGAATCTCGAAGCCGGCGGCGCGCGCGTCCCAGGTATGTTCGGTGAGTCCGCGCTCGCGCAGTTTGAACTTCTGCACCCGCCCGGTCGGCGTGCTGGGCAGCTCGGCGACGAACTCGATGTAGCGCGGCACGAAGAAGTACGGCGCGTTGTCGTTGACGAAGCGGGCGATCTCCTCGGCCGCCGCCGACGCGCCGGCTCGGAGCACGATGCAGACCTTCACCTCGGCCTCGGAGTCGAGCTCCGCCGAAGTGACGCCGTGCGCCGCCGACTGTGCGACGGCGGGGTGGGCGTTGACCGCAGCCTCGACGGCGAACGAAGAAATGTTGCGCCCCTTGTAGCGGATGAAGTCCGCCTTGCGGTCGACGAAGTAGTAGTTCCCCGCCTCGTCGCAGCGCCCCAGGTCACCGGTGTGATACCATAGATTGCGGAATGATCGGACGGTTGCGTCGGGATTGTTGAAGTAACCGTTGAAGAGAACGTAGGGCTCCGTCGGGCGGGCAGAAATCTCGCCAATCTCGCCCGCTTGCACCGGGCGGTCGTCATCGTCGAGGAAAGCGACCTCGATCCCCGGCAGGACCCGGCCGAGGCAGCTCGGGGCCCAAGCGGTACCGTCGTCGCTGCGGTGAAAAATTCCCATCGCCTCGCTCTGACCGTACCCTTGGTCGATCGTCATGATACCGAAGCGGTCTTTCATCGGCTGGATGAGTGCGTCGGGCAGCGGCACCATCGATGCGTGGCGAACCGGATTGTCGGCGTCGTCCGGCTGGGGTGGGGCGTTCCACAGGAACATGTGCATCGCGCCAAGAGTGAACGTCTGCGTCGCGCCGTAGTGTTTGCAGCGTTTCCAGAAGCTCGACGCCGAGAACTCCGGGTCGAGCGCCACCGGCAGGCCGCAGACGAGGGCGCGGTAGACGTTGGCCACCCACGCCGCCGAGTTGTACATCGGCAGACAGCAGTACAAGACATCGTCGTCGCGCGTGTGCGACGTAACCGCGCCGGAGATGGCGCCGCGGACCCAGGCGTTGTGACTCTGCATCACGCCCTTCGATCGGCCCGTCGTTCCCGAGGTCCACAGGACGGCCGCCGTGTCGCCGAAAGAGATCGCGCCTTGGTCCGGTTCTCCTCCGCCCGCCGCCGCCAGCTCCTCGATCGGGTGCAACGGGACGTCGAGTTCGATGCCATCGGCCTCGCCGAGCACGATGATGCGATCGAAGGGGAGGGCAGCGGACAGCTCCGCCACCCGCGGCAGCAACGCGGCGTCCGCCACGAGAATCCGCGCCGAACTGTCGAACAGCGCGTCGCGCAGCCACGTGCCCTTGTAGTCGGTGTTGGTGGGGACCCAGACGGCGCCCAGCTTCATCGCACCGAAGGTGGCGAAGACGAACTCGACGCAGGTCTTCATCAAGAACGCGACGGTGTCGCCCGGACGCACACCGAAGGCAGCCAGGCCGGCTGCGTAGGCGTTGGCGATCTCGTTGACGCGACTGAACGAATACCGGTCGTCGCCGGACAGCAAATACGTCGCATCCGGGTTCCGCTCCGCGTTGGCGAGTAAGACCTTGCCGAGCACGCGGTCGGCGGGATCGTCGAGGGGAAGAATCGGCATCCCGTCGCCTATAGCAATCCGTTGCGCATTTCCAAATGGCAGCGGCGTGGGCGCCGATCTTCAACCACGAAGGGCACGAAGAACACGAAAAGATCCCCGACTCCTGGCTCGCCGACTCCGTGTTTTCTTTTGGAAGCTCGCCCCCGTGCGCGCTTCATCGTCGTCGAAGAGGAAGCTGGTAATCCCGAGATTTCGCTTCACGTCGAACCTGCTTGCAGGCCGAGGGCGGGGACGAGGCGCCGGTGGAGGAAGGCCCGCATCTCGGATTGACTGCGGCGGCGCGGTGACGGCACGGCGACGAAGGAAAGGAAGAAGCGCACCATTACCTCGGCGATCTCGTCCCACTCGGACTCGAGGTCGGGGCGGAGTTCGATGATGCGCCGGACGGCGCGCTTGGCGACGCCGAGGCCGCGCGGCACGAGCGGCGC
>JBGTMF010000360.1:0-2937 GCA_041743795.1 Thermodesulfobacteriota bacterium
TGCAGCGCGCTGCTCTCGCGACCGGCTGCCAGCACTTCGGCGTAGCTCGCCAACGCGTCGTCGTAGCGCTCGCTGGCATAGGCGTGATTGCCGGCAAAAAAGACGGCGTCGATGTCACCCCCTGCACTCTCGTCGGCGAGCGTGGGCGACGGCGTGGCGAGGCTGAGCAGCCCCACTGCGGTCGCGACGAGCAACACGGCTAGCAGCCGGTCGCCGAGGTCCTTGCGCGCTTCGACGGCGTCGACGATGCGGTGCGCCCGCGTCACCAGCGTACTGCCGTCGACGTCGGCATCGCCGCCGCGTGAGTAGCGTCGCGCCTCGAGATCGGCAAATAGCTGCTCGACGGCTCGACACGGCTCCGCCTCGAATCCAGCGCGCGTCATGGTGCCGCTAACCGTCGCGCCGTCAACGGCGCCAGGTGGTAGGTCGAGTTTTCCACCGAGGTACTCGGCCATCGCCCGCGAAAGGGCATCGACGAAATCCGGCGTAGCGGTCCTGCCTTCGAGGGCAGCCAGTGACCGGCGCGCCTGCTCCGCCGCGGCGCGGAAGCGACGACGCTTGGGGTTGGCGGCAAGTAGATTGCGCTGCCGACTACGCCACCATAACCCTCCGCAGCCCACCGCTGGCACCAGGTTGACGAGCCAAAAGATCCAGGCGCCCAGCGACGACGAGCGAACGTCGCGCCAAACGCCGGGGGAGCCTTTAATATATACGATGTCGCGACCAATTGGTCCGGGCGCTCTCTCCGCACGCCCCGACTCTCCGTTGGCGACGACGCCTGAGCTGCCGTCGACCGCGGCCGCAACCTGCAGCCCAATCGGACCGCGGTGCACGGTGCGGTACTCCTCCTGCCGCGGATCGAAGAAGGAGAACGCCAACGGCGGTATGGCGTCGACCTGCGGAGACTGCGGGATGACGACCTGCTCGTGGCCGCGCCGGCCCTCGCCCGCATCCTTGATCGTCACCGGATCGTAGACGCGAAACCCGTCGGTGTCGGCTATCCGCGGCGGCTGTGCCCGGCCGAGGTCGCCTTCGCCGCTGATCTCGACGCGCACGGTGATCGGGTCACCTGCGTTGAGGCTGGTCGGCGCCGCCGATACTTGTAGGTCGAATGTACCGACGGCTCCCGTGAACCCGGCTGGCCGTCCGGCCATGGGCAGCGGGCGCGCGCGGAAGGCCACCGGGTCGCTCTGCAACTCGACGGGACGACGCTCCGCAACGATGCCACCCATCATGCCGCCGAAGATTCCCTGCTGCCCGCGTTGCTGCTGCAGAACGCTCAATCCCATCGTCACGCGCAGCTCAGCTTCGACCGGACGGGCCGGCGTGACGTAGGTGTCGAACGTCAACACGCGGTAGCGGCGGCCGTCGATCACCTGGTCGCGCTGCGCCGGCTGTGGCATCGGCCCGATCGTCATTCCATCGGCTGTCACCACGGGAAACTGCAGATCGTCGACCCGCACGCCGTTGGGGATCAGCGTGCGGATGGTCAGTCGCACTCGCTCGCCGACGAACGGATCGCCGCGACTGAGGCGCGCATCCAGGCTCAGCGACGGACCCTGGCCGGGGTCGGCCGCCTGGCCGCGCGCGACGACACGCAGGGTCAGCGCCTGCGTCTGCATCTCCTGACCCTCCGCCTGCACGGCGAACGGCCCCAGGGTGAACTGCCCTTCGCGCTGCGGAAAGACGTGATAGCGGTGCGTGATGCTGGTCGAGCTGCGCCCGTTGATGATCTGCATCTCGGTCGCCGGCCCGACGTACTGAACGCGAAAATCCTTCAACTCGGATAGCTGTGGAGCGGCGGAGTTCTGCGTGCCGTTGACCTGGATCGCCAGTACCGCCGCTTCTCCCACCGCCACCTGAGTGCGGTCGAGGAACGCCGAGACCTCGACCGCGTGCGCCGCAGGCGCCGCCATCGCAAGTTGCGCGATGAGCAATGACACCGCCCAGGAACGATTGGGGCGCAGCATGTTCATCGAACCCTGCCTACCAGTCCTGGCGCGGATCGCCGAGCCCGGTGACCCCGACATTGCGGCCGATCTCTTCTGGACCGAGTTCCTCCTGACGGGCGGTGTCGAGAATCGCCCGCGCCGCGTCCTCCGCCAACTCGGCCGCATCGTCCGCGGCTTCCTCGCCGGCGCCCGCCTCCCCCGCCTGATCCGATTCGTCGCCGTCCTGCTCGTCGGCACCCGGAGCCCCTTCGTCCTGCGGCTCCTCGCCCGGCTCCGCTTCACCGTCGTCGTCCGCTTGCGGTTCCTCCTGTGGCGCGGGTTGCTCCTGCTCGTCGCCCTGGTCACCCGGCTGTGGCTCGTCCTCAGCCGGCTCCTGCTCCTCGCCCTCCGGCTGCTGCTGATCCTGCTGATCGTCTTCCGGCTGCTGCGGTTGCTCTTCGCCGTCCGGTTGCTGTTCGTCCTGCGGCTCGCCGGGCTCCTCCTCAGGCGGCTGCTCCTGCTCTTGTTGCTCCTGCTCGAGCCGTTCGCGCAGCTCGTCGATGCGGCGCTGCACCAGTTCGTGATTGAACTTGACGTCTTCGGCGGCCGGATCGGCGCCCATGGCGCGGCGGTAGGCGAGCAGCGCCTGCCGCCAGTTCTCCAGCGCCTGTTGCGGATTCTCCGCCTCCTCCGCCGCACCCAGTTGGAAATAGGCGTTGCCCAGATTGTAACCCGCGCCGGCGGTCCACTGCGCGCCGCCCTCCGCCGCGACCTTCTCAAGCGCCGCAGCCGCCTCGGCGAAGCGACCTTGCTTGTACAGCGCCGTGGCGAGGTTGAACTGCAACAGCGGCGACGCCGGCGATTCGACCAGCGCCTCGCCAAAACTGGCGACCGCCGCTTCGTAATCGCCAGCGGCAAAGCGATCGACACCGGCGTTGATCGGATCGCCCTCATCGTCGAAGAGCCCGGCGCGAGCGGGCGTTGCGGCAGCCAGCACGGCGCCGAC
>JBGTMF010000361.1:0-2810 GCA_041743795.1 Thermodesulfobacteriota bacterium
CCTCGACGAGCGGCGCGCGGAAGCGGTGGGCCGGGCCAACGCGGCCGCCAACGCACTGACCCGAGAGCTGATGGGCCGGTTGCAGGCTGCGCTGAAGGAAGGCGGTGCGGCGAGGGCACTTCACGTCTGCGGCGAGGTCGCTCAGGATCTCACCGAGGAGTTGGGTGGGCGGCACCGATTGTCGATTCGGCGCACCAGTCTGCGCTACCGCAACCCAGATAACGCCCCGGACGATTTCGAGCGGGCATGGTTGAACGACGCGGCCGTGGCTCTGGCAGCAGGCGGGTCCATCGCCGCGCTGCACGAGGTTCGTGCGGCGCCGGGTGGCGGAGAGGAGTTGCGGCATCTGCGGCCGATCGTCTTTCCCGGCGGCGTCTGCAGCCAATGTCACGGCAGCGAGCAGGAGATCGCGCCACAGGTCGGCGCCACCCTGCGCGAGATGTACCCCGACGATCAGGCCACCGGATTCCGTCCCGGCGATCTGCGCGGCGCCATCAGCGTGCGGGTGCCCTTGCGCTGAGGTGACACGGAGACTTCACGGTGTAAGAGCGCGCGGGCAGCGAACCTCAATGCCGCTGTGCATGAGATTGGCCGAACCGGCGGATGAATGCGCCTCCCGTGTTCGTCTCCGTGTCTTCGCGCTCCCGTTGTGACGAACTGCTTGTCCGTCAGGTCAGTTCTTGTTTGCGTCGTACATCATGCCGAGGCGGCGCCATTCCGATTCGGTGCGCTCGGTGATCAGGCCCAGCCGTCGCAGGTTGGGTACGACGGTGTGCATGTACAGCTTGCTGTTGACCATCTTCCACTCGGGAATGTTGAGGAAGAGTTCGACGACGGCGTCGGGGTCGAGTCCGTACTTCGGGCCCAGCAGGCGCAGCATGTCGAGTTGTTGATTGGCGTTGAGGGTTTCCAGGATGGAGAAGGCAAAGTCCTCCATCTCGGCCAGCTCTTCGGGTTCGGATTCGCGAACGACCTCTCGCATGCAGAGGACGCCGAAAGCGGCGTGGCGCGATTCGTCGATCTGCACCCTGCGGATGATGTCTTGCAACAGGGGGTTGGTCGTCGCCCGCGCGATTTCGTCGAAGATGCCGACCGCCATCCCCTCGAAGAGCGTCTGCATGCCGAGCGTCTTGAGTTTCCACGTTGGCGCTTCGAGGAGCTTGTCGAGAAGGACCTTCAACGTCGGGTCGATGGGATACAGCGTGCCCATCTTGCGCTGCAGGAACTTGGAGATGACCTCGACGTGGCGCACCTCGTCGATTACTTGTGAACCGGCGTAGAACTTGGCGTCCATCGTCGGGCAGGCGTTGGTCAATTGCCCACAGAGTTGCAGCGCTGCCTGTTCGCCGTGCAGCAGCTGCGACATCGTGTGGGCGAACTCGTCCCGTGCCGCTTCCCGGCAGGTTTCGTCGTCGACTCCCATGGTGGCGAGCACCGACGGCAACAGCTGCAGGTTCTGCTTAGGCAGAAACCACTCGTCGCGTGGAAACGGCATGTCCCAGTTGATGTCGGTCTCGGCGTTCCACTGGCCCTTCTTGCCGCGCTCATAAAGATTTCGCAGCTCTTCGACTTCGCTGCCGTATTCCCAGGTCCAGTGCAGATCGAGTGGGACATCGACGTCGACCTTGTCGCGCAGGTTGGCGACGACTTGCTCGTCGACGAAGTCGACGGCATCGAAGTCGCCAAATCGGCGGCGGTATTCGGAAAGCATCTTCTCGGCCATGAATGATCTCCTCAGCGGGCAAACGGTGCTCGACGATATGGCTTCATTGCGAACGATTTTTCGATTGAACGACCAGCAGTCCGTGGTGCAGGAACGCCTTGACCTCTTGTTTGCGTCGCTCGACTTCGCGCCGGTCGAAGATCGAGTGTCCGAAGATCTCGTCGCCGAACTCGCCCGATGCAAAGTGGTAGACGACGATACCGATGAGACTCTGCAGGGTGTGCTGGATGTTGGCGGCGCGCAGTTCGCCCTGCGACATCCCATCGCGCAGAACGTTGCTGACCTGTTGCAGAATGCGGCGAATCGCCTCGTCCGCTCCACGCCGTTCGGCGATGTCGCCGGCCAGCTCTTCGTCTTCGAAGAGGGATCGGAGCAGCAAGCGGGCATGCGATGGGGTGCTGGCGAGCAAGTCGATGAGCGCGTCGACCCATCGGTCGAGTCGCTCAACCGCTGATCCGCCCTGCGCCAGACTGCGCGTCAACTCGCGGTCCACCTGGTTGAGAATGCGCTCGACGGTCGCTGCATGCAGCTGAGCCTTGGTGCGGAAGTGGTGAAACAGGGAGGATTTTCCCAAGCCTACCGCCTCGGCGATCTCGCTCATGCCGACTCCGGCGTAGCCTCGGCGGGCGAAGAGATCTTCCGCCGCTTCAAGAATCCGGTCTCGCGCCGAGACCTCTACCGCATTTACTCTCATCCAGACCGACCGATCGGTCGAGTATTGCCGATCGAACGGTTGGCTGTCAACGGCGTTTTGCGCCGGGCGGCAGGCGACGCTGTGACCGCCGATTTGCAGTCGTGGTTTGCTTTCAGCGGGGCCACCGGCGGGACGCCGGATCATTTGCACTGGAAACGACTCCATCCCCACCGTCATGCCGGCGAAAGGGAGTGTCGGTTTTCTCGAATAGACGGGCGGAGCCCGCACAATCTCCCTCTCCCGCACGACTCGCGGGAGAGGATTCAAGGTGAGGGTTCAAACCCAATAGACGCCGCAAACCATTGTAAGAGATGGGGTGGCAGTGGTTGACCCATCTCATCCCCCTCACCCTGACCCTCTCCCATCCGGGAGAGGGGATCATTGCTTCTCGAG
>JBGTMF010000362.1:0-8604 GCA_041743795.1 Thermodesulfobacteriota bacterium
CGACGCCGAGGAGGAGATCTGCCGCTTCGCCGCCGGGCTTTCCCCCGCGGCGCGCGCGCGGGTATGCGACCTCGTCCTATCGTGGCTCGACGCCGCCGCAGCCGAACGCGCAACCGCGGCGTTGCACTACAATCTTCCCGAGCACGTACAGGCCCTCGCCATCCACTTGTGCGCCGCCCTGCCCATCCCCGACAGCGCACCGCTGCTGCGGCGCCTGCAAGCCAGCGGAGCATTCGACGCCGACGAAACCCCGCTGCGCCGCGAAGCGCTCTACGACGCCTTAGCAACGCTCAATCTTGATTGAATCTCGATTCGCTCGTCCCCCGTTGCAGCAGAGCGTGGTGTCACCAGCGCATGTATCGGAGCGACCGCCATCAGCGCACCATCGATGCCTTGGCCAAGGATGATCAGGGTCCCCCGTAGTTATTTGGGATTTCGACTACGACGATCCGGAGACCGAATTTCTCACCAGCGTCACCGACCGCGACGGCAACGTCACCACCTTCGAGCGCAGCGTGGCCGGTGGGGGAACTCCAAGGGAACTCCAAGACACCCCCACGGAACTCCAAGTGAACTCCAAGTGAGAACTCCAAGTCACCCACACGAGAGAGAACTCCAAGACACCCACACGAGTAGAACTCCAAGACACCCACACGAGAACTCCAAGACACCGAACTCCAAGACACCCACACGTGATCGACTCATTGTCTTTGCAAGTCCTGTTAGCAAGTCCCGATTGCCCCGGATTGCGTGGGTGGCTTTGCAATCCCGGAGGCTTTGCAATCCCTTGCAATCCCCCAAGGGCCGAGTGAGAAAGACCCAACTCGCGGGTGTACACCCGACCCGACAGGAGTACGATGCGCAAGGTCGGGTTATCGGGGTAAAAGAAGGCCCGGACCCCGACACGGCGGAGACGCGCGAGACCTAGTTCGACTACGTGGATCTGATCGACATCTCGCTGAGCTACCCGCAGCAGACCGAGGGACAGCTCAAGTCGGTGACCGAGGCACTGGGCCGTACGGTGATTTTCGAGTACGACGACGCCGTCCGCGTGAACAAGCAGATCCTGCCCGACGGCCGCGAGATCGGCTTCAGCTACGACGATGCCGGCAACGTCACCCAGGTGATCCCGCCCGGAAGACCCCCGCACGCCTTCACCTACACCGCCGTCAATCTGGAGCAGACCTACGCCCCGCCACAACTCACCCTGCCGCTGGCGACCGTCACGACCACCGCGACCTACACCGCCGACGGCCAGGTGGACCTGATCACAAGACCCGACAGCAAGCAGATCGACTTCGCATACGAAGGGAACTCCAAGACACCCACTCGTGATCGACTCAGTGGACAACCCGGTGAGGGTGTCTTTGCAGGCCAAGGGAACTCCAACGGATCTCTAAGACGGATCTCCAACACACTCACCCGTGATCGAAACAGCGCGAACTCCAAGACACCCACCTTTGGTGGCCCGACTAAAAATAGTGCCGTCGCACGCACACGTCTCGCATCTCCCCCGTGAAGGCGCCAGCGAATAACGCGGCGCGCCCCTCAGCACTTCATGCTGGCGCGGCAGGCCGGGTACGGGAGCCGGAGACGGCGCCGGTCAGCAGGCGCGAGAGAACAGGAAGATAACGAGGAGGAGCGAGACCGGGACGCCTAGCATCCACGCGATGCCGTATTTGATGACGCCCTTTTCATCTTTGTGATTCGAGTGCATGTCATTCTCCCTTGTGGCGTGCGTCGACGAAATGTCCGTCAAGGTTTGGCTGCCTTCTTCACCGAAGTCATGCCCGTGTATGAGATGTCCTCGGCTCCTTCCCGCTCGAAGATCTCCTTCGCTCGATTCACCGCATCGCCGTCCACCGCGTGGGCGGAGATGAGAATATTTCCCTCACGAATCTTGCCTTCGTACTGGCGGGCTTCGTACTCGGGAATCCCGAGACCGACGAGCGCCCCGGTGATCCCACCTGCCGCCGCCCCAACGGCGGAGCCGGCGAGCGCGGCCATGATCGGTCCCGCTGCGATGAACGGACCAACTCCGGGAATGGCCAGCGCACCGATACCCACCAACCACCCCAATCCGCCGCCCACCACGGCACCCGTGCCCGCTCCAGCCGCTGCACCTTCCGGGGCCTTGGTGTGTTGCTCGTGCGCGAAGTCGCGGGTACCAGACTTGTCCGGGAAGAGTACCGAGATGTCGTTTCCCGAGAAACCCGCCATCTTGAGTTGATTGGCGATCCGCTCGGCTTGGGACTCGTTCTTCGCAATGCAAATTACTGATTTATCGGACATGGTGATTCCTTTCTTCCGCCCGGGGAATAGGAGGTCCGCTGATCTTCAGTTGGTTACCTCGATCTGATTGTCGACGCGCGTAACGCCGGGGACGTTATGGGCTTTTTGGCCGATTCTCTCCTTCTCCTCAGCGTTGGCGACAGGTCCGCGCAGAGTGACCACGCCCTTGGAGGTGATGATCTTGACGTTCTTCGCATTGGTCGAAAGCGAGTCGTCAGCGATCACGGCTTTGCGGATCAGCTGAGTGGCGTCGAGATCGGCCTGCGCATTCGACTGATCGCCACTCGTCACTGCCGCGTCCTTGCGGTCGGCCACGTTACGCGCCGAGTTGTCGGCTGCTTGGCGGCTATCGCAAGCCGACGCAAAGATCAGCCCGCCGATGAACAGCACCACGACTGCAGAATTCTTCATGTTTTCCTCTCTGAGCGCGTCGCGCGCACTTGACTGCGGGCGGGGAGCTCACCTTACTGCTCGGATCCGCGCTTCCCCCGCGCGTCATAGCTGGCGGCGTTCAAATGCTAGCTATCAGCCTTCAGCTATCAGCCCTCAGCTTGCAGCCGGACTACCGGCGGGGCGCGGGATCAAAAACTACTCCATCCCCACCGTCTTGCCGGCGAAAGCCCAGCCATCCGTCTTGCCACTGGCCATCGTTGCACTCCTTTTAAAGTGATCGTTCTAAGTGTCGCCCCTCTGACGCATTCCCTCGACAGAAAGGTCATAGCGTGTGGCGTTTTTCAGCATGTCGTACTTATAGAACCGGGTGGATCGCCTCGTAAAGTCGGAATACTACGCGGGTAGTTATACGCAGTGGTACTACCCGCGTAGTTCTACCCGGAGCGAGGCGGCTCCGCTGCTTCCCTCCCAGGACGACGCGAACGAGTTGGGATGCTTTTAGCTGGGTTTCAAGCCGGAGCCATTGCCCAGAGAGATTGCGAAGAAAACCTTGGCAAGGCCGGCCTTGCAAGACTTGGTGACTCCACGTTTGCAGGTCCTAGTCTCACCAGAGAACTCCAAGCAGAACTCCAAGCCACCCACACATGATCGACACAGTTGATAATCAGGTAAGCGCCAGTACGGCGCGCGGGATCGATACGGAAACCGCGGAAATGCAACACAGTTGGCAACGTCGATTGGCGCTGCGGCGCCACCATGACGGCAGCCGATGCGTAGTGCGGTCGCCGAGGCGTGACGACCCGGCGGTCGATGCTTGGGCGTGCCCGGGGCCACTGGCGGCGCCAGGGAGAGGCTGAGTTCCCCCATCCGCTGTCGGGCCGGATGGGCTACGCCGCGCTGCGGTATAGCCTTGCGGCCGCGTCACGGCCCGGTCGGCGGCGCCGATATCCGCGTCGCTCGCACTCGAGATCGATCCTGTGAACCTGCCCTACCATTCCGAAGAAACGCTCACCGAACTGCCGGATCGATTCGAGAAATCCGGTTGGATCGAGCTGTGCTCGGCTCAGCAATGATTGCGCCTCGCCACTGATCGCCCGCTCGTTCTCCGACGGCGCACGAATTGCCGCCGCCGTCTGGCGAAGCAGCGCTACGTAGTCCTCGAGAAGCATCGGCAGCGGTTGCCTCGACCAGCGCCACTGCGACCCGTCCTGCGCCTCCGGCACTGGCATCAGTTGGCCGCTGGCGAGGAACGGAACCAGAGCGCCCGCCGTATAAGACAGACCCGCGGAATTCCCGCCGGTATCCCCTCCGATGGTACGCTCGGCTTCCTCCGCGGCGTCAGGGTCTGCCTTCTGAGCAGGCCCCAGCCCGGGTTCGCGCAACCGCTCGGCGATCGAGGTGAGCTCGGATTCTTCGAGGGTATCAGCGACCTTGGCGCGGATGGGGTTCAAGTCGACGTAGCTCATGCAGGTTAACAGGGCTCCCTCATCGAGCAGCGCCTGGCTGCGAAAGCGTCCCTCCCAGAATCGACCTGTGCAGTCGTCCTCGCGATTGGCGCGGCGAGCGATGTTCTCGTTGAGGCAACGCATGTACCAACTCAAATCGCCCAGGCGCTGCCTCCACGACTCGATCAGCGGCGCTCGGTCGGCCCCCGTGGTGTGGGCGAGCCGTCGCACCGCCGACGGAAAGAGACGGCTGTAGCGACCGACCACTTCCTCGTCGCTGAGAGCACGGCAACGCGCAGTGTCGATGCGCAAAACCAGATGGAAGTGGTTGCTCATGCAAGCATAAGCGCAGATGTCGATGGTGAAGAAGCCGCAGAGGAACTTCATGCGTTCGACCAGCCACTGTTTGCGGTGGTCGAAGTTGTTGCCACTGAGGCGATCCTGGCCAAACAGGAAGGCGCGGCGCACGCAGCGGCTGACGACGTGATAGTAGGCAGTACTTCCGGTGTCGACCTGCAGGCGGCGTGGTGTTGGCATGTGGATCACAATAGCAACTCATAGATCTACTAGTCAAGTGAGCTAAAAGATACTATGCGGCATGCTTACCACGGCTCGTGTGGGTGTCTTTGCAAGTTCCCTTACCACAGCTCGTGTGGGTGTCTTTGCAAGTTCCTCTTTGCAAGTCCCCTCGTGTGGGTGTCTTTGCAAGTCCCCATGCGGCGTGCTTACCACGGCTCGTGTGGGTGTCTTTGCAAGTTCTTCTTGAGTGGATTTCGATGAAGTGAACTACGCGGAGCAAAAGGAGAGACTAGATGGCACAAGCGCCTGACGAAGGACTGCAGCCGACCAACATCATCGAGACCGGCTTTGCGTTCTGGAGATCCAAAGTCCTCCTGACTGCCGTCGGCATGGAACTCTTTACGGTGCTGGCGGGGCGTTCGATGACCGGCGCGCAGATCGGCGCCGAGCTCAACCTGCACGATCGCGGCGTCTTCGATTTCCTCGATACCTTGGTCGCCTTAGGCTTTCTCGAGCGCGACGGCGACGGACCCGATGGGTTGTACCGCAACGGCGGCGAGGCGGCGGCGTTCCTCGACAAGACCCAGGAAGGCTACATCGGCGACATTCTCGAAATGTGCAACTTTCGACTGTTCCGCTTCTGGGCAGACCTCGACGAGGCACTGCGTACCGGCAGGCCACAGAACGAGGTGAAGCACACCGGCAAGCCGATCTTCGACGAGCTCTATTCCGATCCGGGCGCCCTCGAGCAGTTCATGCGCGCTATGCATGCGATCTCGGCCGACAACTTCGCAAAGTTCGCGGACGAGTTCGATTTCAGCCGCTATCAAACGCTGTGCGATGCCGGCGGCGCCTCGGGCTTGCTATCGATCGCCGTGGCGCGTGCGAATCCACACATGCGGTGCGTCAGCTTCGATTTGCCGGTGGTACAGCCGATCGCGCAGCGTTCGATTGAAAAAGCCGGCGTGTCCGATCGCGTCAGTGCCGTCGCCGGTGACTTCTTCGCCGATCCACTACCGTCGGCAGACGTCGTAACTATGGGGATGATTCTCCACGATTGGAACCTGGAGAAGAAGATGAACCTCATCCGCACGGCCTATGATGCTCTGCCGAAGGGCGGTGCGTTCGTCGCTATCGAGATGTTGATCGACGATGCGCGGCGCGAAAACGCCGATGGCTTGATGATGTCACTCAACATGCTGATCGAGTTCGGCGACGCATTCGATTACACGGGTGCCGACTTCGCTAGGTGGTGCCGCGAGGTCGGCTTCGAGCGCGTCGAGGTCTTGCCCTTGGCGGGGCCATCGAGCGCCGCCATCGCGTACAAGTAGTCTGGACTACCTGCGATGTCCCCATTCGACGCGCTCTCGCGGGCGCTTCGTCGAGTCTTACGAATCAAAAGTGCGGGAGTTGGGTCCGAGAAAGCGAAGAGTTCAATCCTCGAGCCACCAGCGCGAGAGTTCGATCTCGACCGCATCGAAGGGCGCGACACGCACGTGGCCCGCGGCGTCGAAGGATTGCTTTAGGACCCAGCGCTTGCCCTCGAGCCGATAGACCTCGAGCGTCTTCGCCAGAGGATCGCCGAGCCATGCCGTGGCGACGCCCTCGCGCGCGTAGATCCGCGTCTTGCGAACCCGATCGATCGCCGAGTGCTCGGCGACAAGACCTCGGATCCAGTCCGGTACGACTTCGAAGTGGGCAACGTTCTCGATCTTCGGAAGGCGTTGCCGCTGCCAGTCGGCGATGTCCGGCACGAGTACATCGGACCCCGGGTGCAGTTCGGGTTCGAACAGTTTCCCTCGGATTATCCGGATAATCCGAGGTAGGCCCCAGAGTTGTTCTCCGCCAGAAACGGTCGTGTGGAGGCGCCGAGTTGGGCACCAGCGGCTTCGATGGCGAGAACGGCCCGGCGTGGCGGCGAGCTTCGACAGGCCCAACCGCCTCGCCGTGGCGACGGACGGCAAGCTCTACATTCTCCACACCGGCAACAACCGCGTGCGCAAGATGCCCCTCCGCTGCCCGGCGGCTACCAAGTGCTGGCCGAGATGGCCGAAGGCATGCACGCGGCGAACCAGGCGTCCGCCGTCCGTCACGACGACTTCAACTCGTGCAGGCGTGAACACGTCCCGCATCGGGGCTCCACCGATCCCGTCGGCCTGCGCGTTCTCGAAGCGCGCGCTCCCGAGCTGTGATGTTCCGCACCGACAGCGCGTGTATCTTGCTCGGCAGAACGCCTGTCAACGCGCGCCGGGACCCGGGCGTGTGAGTCGCTCGCACAGGAGGTCGGCGATCTGACGCTGGGCAAAGCCCGACGGGTGGATGAAGTCGTTCATCCACGCCACGCCGGCGCGGTCGCGGAATTCCTCCAAGAGATCGATGAAGATGCCGCCCGCCGCCCGCACCGCGTCGCGCCGGGTCGCTACGGAATGCGCGCGCGCTGCTGGTCGGCCGCGCTCCAGATCCCACACCAGAAAGTCGTGGATGAACCAGAAGCGTCGCCCGCCCGCCGCGCCACAGCGGCCGATAGCCGCGATGTCTTCGGCCTGCTCAGGGAGGCTGGCGGCTACGATCCGGCTGGCGTGGTCACTCATCACCTCCCAGTCTCCGGAGTCGATCGGCTGCACAACGAAACGCAGCAGGCCGACCATGTCGCTGAGGCGGCGCGTCAGTCCGGCCGGACGGTAGAACAAATCGTCATTGCCGCCGCCGAGAAAGACCAGATCCCCGTCGCCCGCCTGTGGGAAATCGACGTCGCACACGGTGTCGCGCACCCAGTGCAGGGTTTGCGCCTCGCGCGCAAAGCGGGAGGTGCGTTGGCGGCAGGGCGCGCAGGTTTGGCCAATCCGCTCGGCGACGCCTTCGGAACCGTGGCGCAGGGAGTCGCCGCGCACCGTGGAGTACCCGACCAGCGCACAGGAATCGTCGCCGTCGCGGGTGATTCGTTCGTTGCCGAAACTGCCGACGTCGAAGAGGAGCACTGCCGTGAGCAATCCTCCGACCTGCAAGATGAGAGCGGCGGATCCGACGGCCCAGGCAAGGCTGCTTCGGCCGGCGGTGACATACGCGGTGAGACGGCCGGCGGCCAGGGCGAATATTAACGGCAGGGTCATCCACCAGGTCAGAACAGCGGGAGTGTCCTGCCAGAGGCTAATGCCGAATAGTGCCGCCGAAGCGAGTGCGGTGGGAATAACGCCCACCGCCCAGCCGAGCAGTCCGATTCGCGCAATGGCGATCCCGACGAGTGTCCGTCGTACACGGCGGGTCTCTTGCCAACCGTCGGCCGGGTCGGAAACGGTGGCGGCGTAGGGGCCGGCGGCGACGAGTAAAATCGGCATGCCGGGTAGGTCGGGTAGTGGCAGGTGTCCGCGGCACGAACCCAGCTGTACCGAAACATGATGGTCCTCGGCGACGAGCGACAGTCTCGCGCCAGCGTCGGGTCGGCAGATTTCGTGCAGCGCGGCGAGCCACCGTCGGTCTTCGGCCCACGGGCGATCCGGCTTCCACGCATGCGGCGCGAGGCCACCGCTGTCGCCCGGCTCGCCCAGGGTCACGGCGTTGTTCACCAGTTCCGGCGCTCCGCCGGGGACCGCCGCCGCCTCGCGCGAATCGGTCGCGGCAACCGCCGTGCCGACGACGATATAAGGAACGAGGCCGCTCGCCGTTGTCCGGACTTCGAGTGCACGCCCCTTCTCCAACGGGATCGCGACCGTCCGGCCGGCCGGGATGGCGAGGTCGCCGTCGGCGTTGCGGGCAAACTCGCTGATGTACCCGGCAGTTGCGCGGTCGAGCAGAACCGCGGCACCGTTCTCTGCCGGTTCGTAATACACGCGCTGGATCTGCCGCGAGTCGAGTTCGCCTTCGGTCAGCAGCGGTCGCAGCAGTCCGAGGTCGAGAGCCAGCGCAAGCACCAGCGCAAATGCGGCGGCGCGGCGCATCCGTGGCCGGCGCCGGTCGT
>JBGTMF010000363.1:0-2739 GCA_041743795.1 Thermodesulfobacteriota bacterium
CCCGCGCCGATCGCGGCGAGCAGCAATGCCGCCACGGTCAGCACCGCCGCGCCTCCGCGCGCCACGTCGAGATCCGTCCGCTGCCTCTTGCGGTGTCGTTGGCATCCGGCACTGTGCCATGCATGCGTGTCTACGAACTCGGCTTTCCGCTCTCTCTGTTCTTCCTCACGCTGCATCTGCTCGCCTGCCGGTTGGCACCGTCGCTGCTGTTGTCAGTTGTCAGTCGTGAGTTTTCAGTTGGTCCAGGTTCCAGACTCGGAACTGAAACTGAGAACTCAGAACTGCGAGCGAAGCTCGCCCATGCGGTTACTGGCGTTTGGTGTCGCGGCGGCCCGGCCGGCCGCCGAAGGGTAGGGAACTGCGGCGGCGAGATGCGCGGTTGAACCATGCGCGAGAGGCATGGTAGCGGTCAGTGGAATGGGTGACATCCCGCCGCTGCAGATCCTGGAGGTCGCTGCCTCCGACCTCGCGGGGTGCGCCGATGCGCTGAGCGACATCTTCGCCGGCCGGCTTACCGGAATCGTCATCCGGCAGGCCTTTCCGCAAGTTGCGCTGGAAGGTGTCGTGCGGCGGTTGGAGGCTGCTGATTTCGGTCTCGAGCGGCAGTCCTCACCGCACTTCAAGGGGGAGACCTACGGCCGCGTGTTGATCGTCGGTGACCGCGACCTGGCGGACTACTTTCGCGAGGCGGCTCGCTTCTCCACCGCCTGTAAGGAGTTGTTTTCCGGTGCGCCTGCGTTCCAGGATCGCGTCGAATCGCTGCTTGGCGAGGTGGCCGGCGGGCGCGACGTGCGCGTACCCAGCGGGCCCGACGGCTCCTCCTACGCACCGGCGACGATTCGCGGCCTCACTGCTGGCGGCGAGATCGACCTGCATTGCGAGAACGAGACGGTCGACTTCCCCTCCATGTGGCATCTCGCGGAAATGGTTCACGCTCGCAACCAACTCAGCTACTACGTCCTCCTGGCACAGCCGGAGGGCGGCGGTGAATTGGTGGTGCACAACGCCCGCTTCGCCGAGGGGCACGGGGCGATGCTCGGCCACATGGAGCGCGACGCGGCGGCGCTCGAGGCGATTGCTCCCTACGGCCAGGTGGTACCGCATACCGCGGTGGGCGACCTTCTCGTATTCGATTCGGGCCGCTACTTTCACCGTGTCACGCCGGTGGTGGGGCCGCGTTTCCGCTGGACGATGGGCGGCTTTCTCGCCCGCTCCCACGACGATCGCACGGTGCATTACTGGAGCTGACGGTCGCGCGACGCGACCGAATGCGCCTGCGCGGGAATGTGAGCGAGAAAATGTTGCGTTTGGCCCGCGGCAACGCCCGCCGTGCGGAGGATTCGCGTGCGGCTCGGCGCTTCTGCTCAGTTGCCGTTGCCACCGACTCGATTGCCGGGCCGGTCGGGTAGCAGTACGCCGTCTTGCATGTGGTGTCTGTGCTCGTACCCCTTTTGTTCGGTGGGCAGAATACGCTCTGAGAGGGGATCGCCGGCCGGGCGCTGTGCCGTAACCCAACCTTCCGGCAATACCGACCAACTCGGATTGGGCGGCTGATCGTCGGCACCCAACATCTGCCGGATGCGGTCGCTCGCCCGGGTTTGGATCACCGGGCCGCCGATCGACCAGTGATCCATCAACGGCGTCACGTCGGTGTGACAGATGCTGACGTTGATCATGGTCCGCGAGCGGTTCGTGATGTTGTGCCCAACCGTGTGCAGGGCGGACGGATTGAGCACGATGACGTCGCCCGCCTGCCCCAACATCTGGACGCGGGTCGGGAACTTCGTCCTTTCGCGGATCGCCGAGTTGGGGATTCGCTGGCTGCCCGGCACCACCCAGGTCGATCCGTTCTCGGTGGTGAACGGATCGAGCAGGACGAGGAACCAGAGGTAACGCACATCCTGCGAGGATTCGGAGACGACGTCGATGTCGCGGTGCCACCATTCCGTGCGCATCGTCGCATAGGGTCCGGCGGGCAATGCGCGCAGGGCGCTCATGTCGAAGAGTTTGTGCGGACCGATGACTGCGTCCGCAACCCGACGCAGCGCCGCGTTCTCCAACAGGTCGACACAGGCGTCGCCCCAACAGTAGACGCAGCGTGTGCCCAGATACGTCTCCTCGTCGTAGAATATGTACGCCAACTCACGTCCCGCGGCGACGGCTACGCGGGTCGCTTCGAGCGCGCGATCGACACCCGCGGCGAGGAGTGCGACCTCGTTCGGCGCGAACACTTCGCGCATGATCGTGTAGCCGGACGCGAGCAGGTTGAAGCGGTGCGTTTCGAGTTCGCGATCGCCGCGTCTGGCGTCGTCGTTGTGGGCGACCGCACGCGGCGAAGGCGTTCGATCCGCCTCCATTCGCGGCGACGCCGTGGCTCGCTGCGCAGCGATCTCACCGCGTGCCCCGGCCGCCGCGACCGGTGCCGGAAGAGTCAGCGCAAAACTCTCCGATTGTTTGAGCTCGATGAGTGCTACCAGCCACGAGCAGAGGCTGGCCACCGCCGCTGGAAGGCCGTGGTCGTACTCGGTCCCGTCGGCGCGCGCGGCGATCGCCAATCGTTGCGGGGCGCCAAAGCTCTCCGCCACGTCCTCGAGCGGGCCGACTTCGATCACCACCGGAGCGGCGGAATCGAGTGAGGGCGGTGGGGCGAAGTCGAGGACAAGGGCGTTACCGGCGCCGGCGCGCACCGACTGAAGCACGAATCCGTCGGCAGTCGGGGCACCCGGGCGGATCTCCGGC
>JBGTMF010000364.1:0-20801 GCA_041743795.1 Thermodesulfobacteriota bacterium
GCCCAGCGCAGCGCGTCGACGACGCGGTGCTCGACAGTGGCGACCTCTCCGCCGTCGACCTCGACCAGCGTGACTCCCTTCGGTCCCGTCTCGCGCGCGTGCCGCCCCTGCAGGTTGCCGGGAAACACCACCCACGGTCTCTCGTGTACGATCTCGCGCTTATGAACGTGGCCGAGGGCCCAATAGTCGTACCCCTTGGCCACCAGCCCCTCGACGCGGCACGGCGCGTACGGTTCATGCCCGGGCCGGCCGCTCAAGCCCGAGTGCAACACGCCGATGTTGAAGTAGCCGGCAAGAGGTTCGGGGTAGGCCGCGGAAAGATCCTCGGTGACCGCCCGGCGGGCGAACCCCTGGCCGTGGATGGCCACGCCGAGCGTTTCGATGCGCTGCGTCTGCGGCTTGCGCGGCGACAACTCGAAGGAGTTGTCCGGCAGGCGCAGGTGCCGCGTGATCTGGCTCGCCGCGTCGTGGTTGCCGCGGATCCAGTAGACGGGGATGTCGGCCTGCCGCAGACGCGAAAGTTGCGCTGCGAAGAAGAGTGCCGTCGAGTAGTCGCGCCAGTCGCCGTCAAAGAGGTCGCCGGCAATGACGGCGAAGGAGACTTCCTCGGTGAGACATAGGTCGACGAGATTCTCCATTGCTCGGCGGGTCGCGCCGCGCAAATGTTCGACCGGCGCGCCCTCGTACCGTTCGAGTCCGCGCAATGGGCTGTCCAGATGCAGATCGGCTGCGTGGAGAAACTTCACAACGCCGAACCTACGCGCTCGCCGCCGTCGTCGCCAGCGCGAATGAGCGCGGGCCGTCAGCGCCTGACGGGCGCAGGGTCAATCGGGTGCCGCCAGCAGTAGGACCGGCTCGGCGAGCGGCAGGAGGCCGAGGGCGAAGCCGTCTTCTGCGGCGCGCGCGCGCAACTCGACCATCGTCGCCTCGAAGTCGTCGAGCAGGCGCGGCGGCAATGCGAGAGGCTCCGACAGAGGGCGGGTGAAATCGTCGTAGTGAATCGGAACCACCCGGCGCGGCCGCAAATGCCCGAGCACCTCTTCGTAGAAGGTACGGCGGTACTCGGGAGTCATCGCGCTGAGCCCGCCGACACCGAGCAAAACGACATCGGCGTCGTAAGGGGCGAGAGCGCCCTCGATGAATCCAGCGCTGCCGATGACGGCGAGCGACCCGTGCGGATGGGCGATATGCACGCTGTAGGTGGTGCCCTCGCGGTAGGCCGTGGCGCGGACCGGTGGCACCAGAGGTTCGTCGATGACGCCCTCCGCCATGCCGTGCGGCAGGTGTCGCGAATCGACCATTGTCACCGTGAAGCGACCGAAGTTCAGCGGCACGCCCGATTGCGGAACGATCATCTGGTCCGCCGGCAGACCCCAGCCGCGCACGATGTTCGCCGTCGATTGCGAACCGACTATAACCGCCCCTGTCCGCTGTGCGACGTCCGGCGCGTCCATCGCATGATCGTAGTGGGAGTGGACGACGATGAGAGCGTCGAGCGTCTTTACTGCCGCGAAATCCAGACCCTCGGCGATGCGATCGCCGTCCGGGGTGATCTCGCCGGCGACCAGGTCCCAGACCCCGGGGCGGGAAAAGAATCCGTCGGTCATCAGATGTGTCTCTCCGTCGGAGATCAAAAGGGTTGAGACACCAAGGAAGGTGACCGTGATGCCGCTTCCGCCCTCCCAGCGCGGCTCCATCAGCGCCGCGTAGTCCTCGAGGTCAGGACGATCATTGAAGCCATACAGAGCGACGGCCGTCGCCGCGGCGATCAGAAACAGGCAAGCAAGCGCTAGTTTGCGGATCATCGCAATGGCACCGGGGAGGTCAGCGCGCGCCGCTCAGCACAGATCGGGTGGCGACACCGCGGCGATCCAATCGCGATAGTCGGTGCCGTAGCCGACCTCGATCTGGCGCGACCGGATGCGCGCCATCAGCTGTTCGACGACGCTACCGGACAACGGCGGGCGGGCGTCGACCCAGCCGGCGACCCGGTCGGCGACTTCGCGGCCGCCCGAGGCAGCCATCTCGAGCAATTCTTCCTCGCCGCTGCGGTAGTCATCGCCAAGACCGAGAAAGCTCTCGACGATGTAGCTGGTGACCTCGATGCTGTGCTTGCGCGAAGCCTTGATGTTTCCCTTGCCGGTGACGACGTTGCCGATGCCGAACACCGAATCGTAGCCTTGCAGACGCCCGTGCTCCAGGTCGGTGAACCGATACAGCTGCCCATCCTGCGCAACGCCACCGATAGGCTCGGGGATGCTGCCGATGGAACTGACTACCAGCGGCGTTCGGACATCTTTGAATGCGCCGGGGATCGGCACGGCGGATCGCTGTTCGACGCGGGTCGCCTGGAAGCGCAAGCCGACCAGCCGTCCCGCTTCGGAGAGGATTTCGACCGGTACCTGCAGGGGAAACACCTCAAAGCAGTACTTCTGCATCGCTTTCTCTAGGATCTTCCGCCGCGTCGCTTCGACCTTGGCCCGGCGCGACTCGTCGCCGTCGTCGGGCTCTCCTGCCAACGGCATGTCCTCGATACGCCGGCGGTAATAGAGAGCGGCGCCGCGCAAACCGAGATCGCTCCACTGCAAGCCGTGCGCCGAAAGTTCCGCCGGGATCCCAGCATGCTCGATCTGCAGCGCCTCGGCGGCGATTCCGCGCTCGGCAAGGGCAAGGCGAACACTCTCGATCTGCAGGGCCTTGACCACGTCGATCGACGCCAGGCCGCCGCCGACGACGACGCTGCCGTCGGGCACATCGTAGACAGGGCCATCGTAGCCTGCCTCGGGGAAGTGATTGAACCAATAGATGAACGAATTTTGGTAGACCAAGCCACGCGAGAGAAACTCATCGGCGCCGGCGACGGGGAAGGGCCGGTCGCGCCAGGCGCCGTTGGCGAGAATGACGGCGGAGAAACCCCAGCGCTCGGCGAGGTCGGCCAACTGGACATCGCTGCCAACCTTCGTCGACGGCACGAAATGAATCAACGGGTGATCCAAGCGCGCGTTGATCGTGTCGTACTCCTTGCGGCGCAGTTTGTCGTGCCAGCGCGGCAGACCGTCCTCGATCTTTCCGTACGGGCGCCGATTCTGATCGAACACAGCACAGAGGATGCCGCGCTCGGCGAGAATCGAAGCCGACTCGGCTCCGGCTGTCGCGCCGCCCACCACTGCCACCGCGTGCCGAGGCATTACCATGTTGCCGGGTCCCCCATGAGAAGCGCCAAACCACTAGTGGATCGGCGCGGCAGTGGTCAACCGGAGGGGGGCAAACGGCAGTGGGGACCGCCGCTCGCCGCCGCCTCAATCGGGTCGCACCGAGACGACCGGGACCACCGTCATTTCGGCGGCGAGCACATGTGGATCGTAGCCCCCTGGCAAAGCGTAACTCTCCGCGGCAAACCAATGGTCGCCGTTTTCGACGGCACCCCATTCCGTCAGACGAAAGCCTATAGCGGGCATCTGCCCCGGTGTTCGTTCCGGCGCATCGTTCGCGGGATCCTCGATATATAATATGGTTTTATTAAGAGATTGCAGAGTCGGCCCGAGTCGCAAGAGCAGGGCAAAGGTCGCGTCCGCCCCTTGTAGTGCCAAGAGCGACGCGTCGACCCCGGCGGCGATTTGGCGCGAAACCTCGGCCGGGATGCTGCCGACCGTCAGCGAGCCAGGCACGGCACCCGGCGCGGCGAATCGCCAGCCGCGCAAATTGACGAAATCCAGCGCGGCGCGCACTTCGATTCGCGACATCAATTGAGACGGAGCAAAATTGAGCCGGAACTGAACCGGCATCTGAACCAAGTCACGATAGAACGTAGTTTGGGTTTCCATGTACGGTGTGCGATAGCCAAACGCCAAGCGGATCCACTTGCGCTCGCGTCGCAAGATGCGCACGGGCCCGACGCGCCACGCCTCGTACACCGATTCGATATCGTCTTCGTCGCGCGAAAGTGTGAAGATGCCAAAGAACCGTGCCTCCGCTCGGATCTTCAGGCGGTCCAGCAGCTGCTGACCGGCGGCTGCCCCAAAGCGCAGGGCCAGGCCGCGCGGCGTCGGACCGGCAAAGGTTACCGCCACCGACCGTCCGCGCATCACGTCCGCCGCAACATCGAATTCGACATAGCTGAGCGGCGAACGCGGTGCTGCGCCAGGTAGGCGCGCCGCGTACACCCGGCGCACCGTGCCATCGACCTCGACCGACATCTCGACGGCGCACAACGGCTCTCCTGGCAGCGGCGAACGCCTCAGCGCAGCGGCGTCCGACCACATGAAGACCAAGTCGTCGTTGCCGTCGATCGCACCGCCGTCGACGTCGGCGCTCGCCGCCGGACCGGAATCGAGCACGTAGGCGCCGGTGGGATCGCGCTCGTCCAATTGCCAGGGGATCGGCGCGCATTCCTCGCCACAGCCAAATAGCGCGACTTCGTCGGCCAAGGCTCCGTGCAGACACGACAGATCGCGCGCCGGCACCACGATTGCGCGCCAGGAACCGGTTTCGAGTCCACCCGCCAGCGCGGCAGTCGTTGGCAAGAATTGAAAAACAGCGACCGCGAAAGCGGTGCGTGCACAGGTCAGGGTTGACAACTTCAAAGTCATTCGAATATGGGTCGCGCGGCGGCCGCGCTACATAACCCGGGGGGGTTTGGGCGACGGGGTCTCAATAAGGAGGGTCATCGTATGGTGTGGCGCGTGTTTCAGCTACCGGGCATCGCAGGTCTTTGTCTCATCGCATTGATCGCATTCGGAACCAAAGCCCACGGCAGAGCTCTCGACACCAAGGGGGAGATCAATCTCGGCTTTCGCGCCTATGCATCGACGCGAATTCAAACTGAGGATACCGACCGGGTCATTTTCAAAGAAGGGCCGGACGAAAACGCCGGACAGTTCTACCGCTCTCTGACCTTTCCCATCTCCAAGGCGGGGCAGATGCGGCAGGCCCGCTACTTCATGCAGCTGGAGTTGTCGCACGACATCCAGCGCCTCTACGAGGAAAAGCTCGGACCACTGGCGCTTCTGCATGCGCTGCCGTTCGACTTTTCGAACCTGCGCTACCAACTCATCTACCGCGGCGAGGGCGACGGCGCATACGACTTCGGATCGCGCGGTTTCCGCACGCGCGACCAGTATCATCTGCGCGGTTTCCCCAACTTGCCGAACGCCAACGTGCCGGAGTTCTCCGGCAACTCGGTGCAGTCGACGATCGACCCGGCCACCGGCCAAACACGCCTCGACGGTTTCCGCGATATCCTGCGCGACAAGCTGTCGAACCGAAACCGCCTGTTCCAAGCGTTCGTCGACTTCCAGGTCGGTGATATGTTCATCCGCGCCGGCCGGCAAATTCTCGTCTGGGGTGAGACCGACGCCTTTCGCCTGATGGACAACATCAACCCAGTCGACAACGGCTTCGGCGGGTTCCTCATTCCCCTCGATGAACGCCGGGTGCCGCTCGACATGATCCGGGCCAACTACTACCTCGGCGACCTCGACAAAGTCGGGATGTCCGCTCTCGGATTACAGGAGGCCTACGTCGAAGCGTTCTGGGCGATCGACAACGCCGTCGGCTGGTTTCCCGGCATCAACATCAAGGGCTCGCCATGGGCGCTGCCCAACCTCGGTGAGCCGAGCGCCACCCAGTACGACCTGCAGAACCCGCCTGCGCGCAATATCGAGAACTCGCGCGGTGGATTCCAATTCAAGTTCAACACGATGTTGCCGGCCATCGAAGACGCCACATTCGGCTTCGCGCACTACTATACGTTCTTCGACACGCCGCAGGTACGCAGCTACGTCAGCCCAAGCTTCCCGTTGGGCGTGTCCGGCGGCCATCCGATCGGCAACACCATCGATACCCTCGGCGTGACGGTGCAAGAGGCGGAACTGACCCAGGTCACCGGCTTGACCGGCACTTTCGCTATACCGGCAACGTGGGCCAGACTCGTCGGTCTCACCGGTGAGCCGATCGTGCGCTCCGAGCTGGCGTACTTCAAGAACGAACCGCGCCACCAGCAAGAGCAGCTCGATCCTTTCACTTACCACCTTGCGGCGGGCTGTGGGGCGAGCGGACCAGGTGGATCGATCGGGTCCTACATCGAATCGTTTGGCGACGACAACGGCTTGTGTACCGGCGGCAAGCGGCCTGGTGATTCGTGGAACTTCGTCCTCGGTATCGACACCAACCAGTTCGTTCAGTGGCTGAATGCGCGCAACTCCTTCTTCATCACGACGCAGTTCTTCTACAAGCACCTCAACGGCGCCTCGCGGCGCGAGACACTCAACCAGCGCTTCGAGCGCCTGGGCATCGAAAACGTCGATCCGCTCGTACCCGAGTACTTCGTCACCGACGCCAATAACAACCGCGTCCGCCTCGACATTCCGCCCATCTACGCCGGCGAAGTCCTGCCGGTTCCCGCGTTTCGCCAGCGTTCCGCTCTGACCTCGATTTCGCCGACGGCGACGCAGCCGTCGCTGGCGCGCAGTTCGACGGACCAATTCCTGCAGACGCTGCTCATCTCAACCCAATACGCCAGCGGTCAGATCGTGCCGACGCTGACCATGGTCTACGACTGGGCAGGCGCCGTCGGCGTGATTCCGCAGATCACCTTCCTGCGCGATCCGTTCCGCCTGACGATGAGTTACAGCTACCTAGAAGCCAATAGCCTCAAAGGAAACGCGGGCGTCAGCCTACTGCGCGACCGCGACAACTTCCTCTTCCAGATCGAATATGTGATCTAGGACGAACCCATCGTTCCAACAGCCGTCAGAGAAAAGGGAAATCGTGACACAGCGCATAGCTTGGTCGATCGTCGCCCTCTGTGTGTGGGGCATTGCGGGTGCGGCAAGCGCCGGACCAGTGCCCCACAAGAGCATTCGCCAGAGTTTGTTCACCACCTGTAGCAGTCCAGACGGTAAGCGTTGGATCGTCGGTGAACTGGGGCGTATCTTCAGTACCACGGACAACGGGCAGACGATCTTCCGCGCGGAGATCGACAGCAAGGAAGCCTTCCTCGCCATTGCCTGTTCGCCGGACGGCAGTCTGCTGATCACCGGCCAGCGAGGCCTGATCATGCGCTCGCGCGACGCCGGTGCAAGTTGGAAGAAGCTAGAAGCCGGTACGGATCGCACGCTGCTCGCCGTCGCCTACGCCGACGCCAACGTCGCCGTCGCCATAGGCGATTTCGGGGCGATTGTGCGCTCCACCAACGGTGGCGACAGCTGGACGAAGATACCACTACCGGAGGAAATGTCGCTGCCCGAGGACATAGCCGAGATCATCGATCCGGCCGACGTGCTGCTCTACGGGATCACCTTCGCGACTCCCACACATGGTTGGATCGCTGGCGAGTTCGGCTCGATCCTGATGACCGAGGACGCCGGCGCTTCGTGGATTGCGCAGGATACTCCGGTCGAGACGACGCTGTTTGCCGTCGCCTTTGCCGACACCCAGCGCGGCTGGGCCGTCGGCATCGAAGAAGTGATGCTGCACACGACGGACGGCGGCCAGACGTGGAACACGCAACGCGTTCCCTCGCGCCGCGGGTTCGTGCTCGGACTTTATAATGTCGCTGTCGAGGGCAACATCGGCTGGGCGGTCGGCGACAACGGACTGCTGCTGCGCTCGACCAATGGCGGCACCAGCTGGGAGCGCGTCGATCTGCCGATCGAGTTCGCCGCCAACTGGCTTCGCGACATCGACATCGCGAAGAACGGCGAGGGGCTGATCGTCGGTGGCAACGGCATGATCATGTCGACCAGAGGCGACCAGTACCAACTACCCGGCCAATAGTCGCCGCCATCGGCACAAGCGGCATCCGCCGCAGACCACCCGAAAACCTTACTTCCCAGTCACGCCTAAGGGGGAACGATGATTCCGCAATCCTGGATCGATGCGTATTTGAGGTTGCTCCTCAAGTACAGCCGCACGGTGGCGATCATCGTCGCGGTGATCACACTCTACTTCGCGTCGGCGCTGACGGGGTTGCGGTTGCACACGGAATTCTTCGACTTCTATCCCAAGTTCCGCACAGCGGTCGATTCCTTCGCGGCCTGCCGCGAGGAAGGGAAAATCGGCACGCTCGCGTGCTTTGGCCGCTCGATCGTGAATCCCGGGCCCGATCCGTACATTCAGATCTACAACGATTTCCGTGAGATGTTCGGCAGCGCCAACGTCATGTCGGTCATCGTCGAGGTCAAGAGCGGCGACATCTACAACCCGGAGACCCTGCAGAAGGTCGACCGCATCACCAAACACATCGTCAACGCCAAGGGCGTGGTACCGTACCAGATCGCTTCGATCGCCCACCCCAAGGTGCGCAGCATCACGACCCGCGCCGGCGCGCTGGAGATCCGCGAGTTGTACTACCCGGGCGTGCCGCAGACGATGGAGGACGCTGAGCAGGTCCGCTTCGGAGTGTATTCCACCAAGGGTGTCCGCGGCCTTTACACGGCCATGGACGACTCGGCGGCGGTGGTCCACGCCGGATTCTGGGAAGAGGAACTCGATTTCAACTTCCTTTACAGCCACATGATGGAGATGAAGACGGCTGAGGAAGACGCCAATCACACCATCTACATCACCGGCTTTCCCTGGCTCTATACGTCGGTCTTGCGCTACACGACGCAGGTCCTGCTCGTCTTCATCGCGACGACATTTTCACTGGCATTTCTGTTGTTCGTTTATTTCCGCACCTGGACCGGGGTCTGGGTGCCGATCTTTTCCGGATTGCTGTCCAGCGTTTGGGGCCTGGGGATCGCGGTCTTACTCGGGTTCAATCTCGATCCTCTCGTACTCGTCATTCCGGTATTCTTGACCGCGCGCGCCCTCTCCCACTCGGTGCAGTCGATGGACCGCTATCACGAGGAGTACTACCGAACCGGCGACAAGGAATTGGCGATCATTGATTCGTACGGCCACCTCTTCCCGCCGGCGATCGCGTCGATCATCACCGACGGCATCGGCCTCCTGGTCGTCGCCGTGGCGCCGATTCCGTTGATTCAGAAGGTTGCGATCTTCGCCAGTTTCTGGGTCGTATCGATCTTCATCAGCGTGGTTACGCTGCACCCGATCATTCTAAAGGTGATCAACCCACCACCGAAGGAACACGCGCATATCCAAGTGGGACCGATCCCGATGAGCCGCGGCTTTCTCTATGTCGCCATCAACATCGCCATCGTCGGCGTATTGGCCGCGCTCAATCTCACCTACCCGGCACCCGAGATCATGGGCGGTGTGGGGGGATTTCGCAGCGGTTGGTTCCTGTTGTGGTGCCTGCCGACCATCTGTTGGTTCTGGTATTACTACGCGGAGAAGATCTATCCCGCGATCACCTGGGTGGTAATTCAGGGTAGCGAAGGGTGGCGGCGCTGGGCGATGGTCGGGCTCACCGTCTTCCTGCTGATCAGTGGCGCGTCTCTGGCGACCCAGTTGAAGGTCGGCGACATGTCGCCCGGCATGGCGCTTCTCTTCCCCGACCACCCGTACAACATCGGTTGGGACAAGTTGAACGACAAGTTCCTCGGCGCCAGTCAGCTGATCGTCATCGCCGACACCAAGAGACCGGACGGAATCAAAGACTCGAAACCCCTACAAGCGATCGAGGAGTTCACCAACTACATGATCGGCGCCGAGGGCGCGAGCGACGCGGTCACCATCATCGACATCGTCAAACGCCTGGCGCGGTTGTACCACGACGGCGACCCGCGGTGGGGATTGATTCCTGACAATCCGAAGGAAATCGGACAACTTTTCTACGTCTTCACGAATTCCTCGGCACCCGGCGACCTCAACCGATTCATGGACCCGTCGGGACGATACGCAACGGTGTTGACGCTGTTCCGCGGCTACTCGCACAAGATCATCACCGAGTCGATCGAGTACGGAAAGGCTTTTGCGAAGAACAACCCCTCGGACGAAGTTGAGTTCAAGTTCGCCGGCGGCCTCTTCGGAATTCTCGCCGCCGTCAACGATGCCGTCGAGAGTTCGTATTGGACGAACATCTTTTTGATCTGGCTCATCGTCTACATCTGCCTGTACCTCACCTACGGTACGTTCCTCGGCTGCGCGATCCTGATGATTCCGGTCGTTCTATCGCAGATCGTCGCCGAGGCGTTGATGGTTCTGATGAAGATCGACCTCAACGTAAACTCGCTACCGATCGCCGCGGCCGGTGCCGGCGTCGGCGTCGACTATGGAATCTACCACTTCTCGCGCATGATCGACTCGTACGACGAGATCGGCGAACTCGACGAAGCGGTCGACCACGCGACTGCGACAACTGGCAAGGCCATCATCTTCACGGCGACGACGATGATCGCCGGTACCATCTTCTGGTGGTTCTCGGCACTGAAGTTCCAGGCTGAAATGGGCTTTCTCCTGGCGCTGCTGATGGCGTTCAATACCTTCGGCGGACTGGTACTGGTGCCCGCCTGGGTCAAGGTGGTCCGCCCATCGTTCTTCCTCAACCGCGTCCCCAAACGTCTCGGCCAGGGATCGGGGGGCAGGGCGCACGCGGCGGCGCTGGAAGCAGGCACCCATGACAGGCACCCATGAATCGTCGAGAAGCAGCGCCCGGATTCCCGGCAGTTGGTGTGATCGCCCCTCATTCGCTAGGGTGAAGCAGTGACATCGAATATGAGCGCTAAATCCGAACAGCCAAGAGCAAGACGCAAAACGACGACGACGCCTGCCCCGCGCACACGCGGCAGCAGCAGAGCAAAGCATTTCAAGTCGCAGTGATTGGAAAAAGGAGGCATTCATGAAGAGGCCATGGGCACTCGCGGTCGGATTGGCCCTGACCATCGGCGGATTGTTCGCCGCTCCCGCCGCGATGGCGGAGGAACCCAGCTGGGTTCTCGACAGCAACAACTGGCAGCAGGGAGAAAAGCTGCTTCCTGAAGTCGTCCTCAATCGGGTGAAGAACGGCGACTACTGGTACAACATCTACGACGTCGATCCGGCCGAATTCCGCAAGAACTACTCGCAATCCTTCTGGGACGCGAGTGAGGCAAACGCCGGCAAGTTCGATATCGACCCCGAGACGTGCGGACTCAAGGACGTCACCACGGGAAAGGTGCCCGATTACTACTACGGCTTTCCCTTTCCCAAGATCGACAAGGACGAGAAGTTCGCGGCCTGTAAGATGGCGTGGAATTTCGACGCCGCCAATGGCATGGCTGGCGGTCAGGGGGCGACGTTTACCCTGAACGGAATCGACAGCAGCGGCGAGTTCAAGCGGATCAAGCTCTGGCTGCACTTCCTCGCCTACCTCGGGCGTCCCGGCGGTCCGATCGCCAATCCGGAAAAGCTGCGCGGAGCCAACCTCACCAACGTACTCGAGCCGCTCGATGTCGACGGCGTCGGCGGATTGACCAAGCGCACCAACGACTGGGTGACGCAAGACAAGGCATGGTTCTTCGTCCCCGCCACCCGCCGCGTGCGACGCGTCAACGCGGCGACTCGCTCGGATCCAGTGGCGGGCCTCGATATCTTTGCCGACGACCTCAACTGTTACGGCGGTAAGATCGAGTACTACAAGTGGTCACTGGCCGGCGAGGGCGAGATCCTCGCCCCGGTGCTCGACACCAAGCCGATCCCGATGACGAAGGTCAGTGATACCCGATGGGACGTCAAGATCCCGTACTTCAAGGGCGCCTATGAGACTCCGGGCGCCAAGGGCATCCCCTGGCTGGTAGTCGAGAACCTGAAGATGGTGCCGCGCCCGGTATGGATCCTGCACGGGGAGTCGGAAGACCCGTACTACAACTTCGGCAAAGTCGTCATGTACATGGACAAGGAGCTGTACCGCATCTGGTGGAAGCTGGTGCACAATCGCGCCGGCGAGTACTTTTACAACGCCATGTGCGCGTACCAGTTCTCGGAGAGCGACGACAAGACGTTCAAGACGGTATCCCCGAACATGGTGGTCGGCGTCAATGACAAGACCAATCGCGCCTGCCTCGCCGGTCGCTACAGCTCGCTCTTCGTCGAGCAGAATTACCCGAACGACTACTTCACTCTGCGCACCCTGACGCGCCTGTCTGACTGACCGGCGATCCGACGCCCATTTCCTCGAGGGGGAGCGATTCTATCGCTCCCCCTTTTTTTCGCCCTCGGCCGGTTCCTCCGCCGCCTGCTCTTTCCGCATTTTCTCCATCAGTTCACGGTCGCGCCGGGCGAAGTACTCGTCCTCACGAGCCTTCTCCGCATCGCGGAGCTTATCGCCCCAACGGTCCTTCTGTTCGGTCGCCATGCCGTAACCTCCTCGCTGCGGACAATGTAGCCGACCCGACACGCCGGGAACCACCCCTTGCACGTCGCCTGTTCGTAGTTAGTTTGCGCGACGTTGCACGCATGATCAGTGCCAAATTCCGTACGCCCGGGAGTGTGAATGGATTTCAATCGCCTGACTGAACGATCGAGAGAGGCGGTGCGCGACGCGCAGACCATCGCCTCGCGCGCACAGCAACAGGGTATCGAGGTCGAACATCTGGTATCCGCCCTGCTGGCTCAGCGCGAGGGCGTTGCCCGCCCGCTGCTCGAAGCTTCCGGCGCCAACCTCGCCAAACTGCAGGAGGCGCTGATCAAGGAGATCGAGCGGTTGCCCAAGGTGACCGGCGCCAGTGCCACTCCCGACCAGCTTTTCATCACGCCACGTCTCAACGCGCTCTTCCGCAGTGCCGAGAAGGAAGCCGAACAACTCAAGGACGAGTACCTCAGCGTCGAGCATTTCGTCATTGCCGCCGTCGACGACCAGGGAGCGACCGGGCGGCTGCTGCGCGACGGCGGTGTCCGCAGGGAACAGGTACTTGCGGCGCTGCAGAAGGTACGTGGGAGCCAGCGGGTCACCTCTCCCAACCCGGAGGAAACCTACCAGTCGCTCGAGAAGTACGGCCGCGACCTGACCAAGATGGCCGCCCAGGACAAACTCGACCCGGTCATCGGCCGTGACGAAGAAATTCGCCGCGTCATCCAGGTGCTGTCGCGGCGCACGAAGAACAACCCCGTTCTGATCGGTGAACCCGGTGTCGGCAAGACTGCCATCGTCGAAGGACTGGCGCAGCGCATCGTCGCCAAGGATGTTCCCGAGGGACTCAAGGATCGCCGCCTGGTCGCACTCGACATGGGTGCCCTGATCGCCGGCGCGAAGTTTCGCGGCGAGTTCGAAGAGCGCCTCAAGGCCGTCCTCAAGGAGGTCCAGGAAGCGGCGGGCGAGGTGATTCTCTTCATCGACGAATTGCACACCGTCGTCGGTGCCGGCGCCGCGGAAGGCGCCATGGACGCCGGTAACCTCCTCAAACCGATGTTGGCGCGCGGCGAATTGCACTGCGTCGGCGCGACTACCCTCAACGAGTACAGGAAATACATCGAGAAGGACGCCGCTCTCGAACGCCGCTTCCAACCGGTCATGGTCGACCAGCCGAGCGTCGAGGATACCATATCGATCTTGCGTGGCCTGCGTGAACGATACGAGGTCCACCACGGGGTTCGCATCAAGGACAGCGCCATCGTCAGCGCCGCGGTACTATCGAATCGCTACATCACCGACCGATTTCTCCCCGACAAGGCAATCGACCTCATCGACGAAGCGGCGGCCAAGCTACGCACAGAGATCGACTCCATGCCCGCCGAGTTGGACGAGGTGTCGCGCCGAGTCATGCAGCTCGAGATCGAGCGCGAGGCGCTCAAGAAGGAGACCGACACCGGCTCGAAGGACCGACTCGGCAAGCTCGAGAGGGAACTGGCCGAGCAAAAAGAGGAGTCCAGTGAGCTGCGCGCGCGTTGGCAGCAGGAGAAGGAGAGTATTGGCGTGCTGCGCGGCCTGCGCGAGGAGATCGAGAACACCAAGCGGGAGATCGAGCACGCCGAGCGCCAGTACGATCTCAACCGGGCGGCCGAGCTCAAGTACGGCACCCTGACGGCGTTGGAGAAACGACTGCGCGGCGAGGAGGAAGCTCTGTCGCAACAGGACGGGCCCGCGCGGTTGATGAAGGAGGAGGTCGACGACGAGGATATCGCCGACGTCGTCGCCCGCTGGACACACATTCCCGTCAGTCGACTGCTACAGGGCGAAGTCGAAAAGCTCCTCCACCTCGAAGAGCACCTACACCGGCGCGTGGTCGGTCAGGACGAGGCCCTGCGCGCCGTTTCGGACGCGGTCATCCGCGCCCGTTCGGGACTGAACGACCCCAATCGGCCGCTCGGATCGTTCATCTTCCTCGGCCCGACCGGTGTCGGCAAAACCGAAGTCGCCAGGGCGCTGGCCGAGTTTCTCTTCGACGACGAGCAGGCGATGATTCGCATCGACATGTCCGAGTACATGGAGAAACACGCCGTTGCGCGATTGATCGGCGCTCCTCCGGGATACGTCGGCTACGACGAAGGCGGTCAACTCACCGAGGCGGTGCGGCGGCGCCCATACAGCGTCATCCTCTTCGATGAGATCGAAAAGGCCCACGCCGATGTCTTCAACGTTCTCCTGCAACTGCTCGACGACGGGCGCCTCACCGACGCGCACGGACGGACAGTCGACTTCAAGAACACTGTCGTCATCATGACTTCAAACGTCGGCAGCCAATCGATTCTCGACTCCCGCGGCGGCGATTCTCCGGAAGGCTACGCGCAAATGCGCGAGGACGTCCTCGGCGCACTGCGCCACCATTTCCGGCCGGAGTTTCTCAACCGCATCGACGAAGTCGTCGTCTTCCACGCCCTCACCCGCGAACAACTCGTCGAGATCGTGGATATCCAGCTGTCACGCCTGCGGGCGCGCCTGGCGGAGAGGAAGATCGAGATCAATCTCACCGACTCGGCACTCGAGCACTTCGCCGCGGCGGGCTATGATCCGGTTTACGGCGCGCGCCCACTCAAGCGCCTGCTGCAGCGCGAACTCGAAACCGTACTCGGGCGCCGTATTCTCGCCGGCGAGATCCGCGAGAACAGTCGCGTGACCGTCGATTTCGAAAACGGCGAACTGGCATTCCGCTGCGAGGATGTGGTGGTGGCGGCCTGAAGGCCGGCAGTCGCCGCCGCCCGAAGTAAAGAATTGGTTGGGCTAGCGGCTGGCGATGTCGGCGACCATCAGCACCGACGGCATGGTTACCCCGGGGAACTGCCGGCGGTAGGCGCCATAGCGCTGCAAGACGTTCCCGACATAGCGCACCACCTGCCGTCCCTGGGCATATCCATGCCGCAGTTTCTGATGGATCGCTGGTTGTTCCAGCAACAGAACTACCGCGTCGAGCGACTCGTCCCACGTATGCGCGGCGTACCCCAACTCGTCCGCCAGGCGCAATGCGTCGCGCAAATGGCCGGGGCCCATGTTGTACGCCGCCAGCATCATTGCCTGGTGGTCGCGCGGTGTCGCACCGCGGAAGCGGTCGCGCATCGCCGCCAGATAACGCACCCCCGCCTTGATGTTGGCGTCGGCATCACTGTACGGAATGACGTCGACGTCGCGCGCCGCCTCTTCCTTGACCTGCATCAATCCGAAGGCGCCCGCCGGACTGAGCGCGTTGGGATTGAAGGCGGATTCCTCGGCAATCACCGCCGCCACCAAGCGCCAATCGATTCCCTCGTCGGCGGCGTGGCGGCCGATCGAGTCGGCATAGAGGGCGAGCTTGCCGAGGGACAGATCGGGAACGTCGTCCGCGCCCCAGAGTTCGCCAGCAGTTCGATCGACGCGAACTCCGTCGACCTCGATCCGCCAACCGTCGACGTCGACCGCCCAGTTGCGACGCAACTGCGGCTCGGTCGCGATTTGCGGTCGCGATCGGTCGATTTCGTCAGCCGGCCACTCCTCGGGCGTCCGCGAACCGAGCGCAAACAGAGCCACCAGGACAATGAGGGCGAGCGACGGTCGCGTCGCGTGCATCACTGCGTTTGACATGTCACGGCCCATTTTCTACCGATGGCGCGCGGTACGATATCGGGACGGTAGGGGATCTCGGGTACGACGTGAACGAAGTCTCGCCACAGGGAACACGCACTCGCGACCGCATTCTGGCGACGGCGGCACGGCTCTTCTCGCAAAATGGCTACGATCACACACCGCTGTCACACGTAGCGCGCGAGGCCCGGGTCAGCAAGGCTCTGATCCTCTGGCATTTCGATTCCAAAGAGGATCTCTTTCGCGCTGCCTTGGGGCGTACTCTCGAGCCGTATCACATCAACGTCGACGAAATCTCTGGTCTCGACGAGACCCAGCAAATCGAGCGACTCATCGACCTCTACGTCAAGTTCGTCCGCGACAACGGTTATTCGGTCCGTTTCATCGTCGACCTGATGGTCCGCCACTCCGGACCGGACGAGGTGATGAGCCACGTCCACGAACTGTATGGCGTGTTTCGCGACCTTCTGACCGCTGCCATCGCCCGCGGACGCGACAGTGGGAGGTTTCGCGCCGACGCAGTTCCCGAACTGGACGCGGCCCTGATCGTCACTACCCTGGCCGGCATCTTGATGGAGCGCTTTCTCGACGAGCAGGGCCCCGTCAACAGCGCCGACGAACTGCTCGAGCATCTCAAGCAGACGACGCTGCTCCGGCTATTGCCACCCGGGTAGAACCTACAAGCAAAGGCGTTGTGACGCCGCCAATTGGTTCAAAAACAACGTTCTGGAAGAGGCGCGGATCTTAGCTTGCTAGGGCTCCCGCAAGTCCCTATACTCCGCCGCCGGTGGGAAACCACCCCCGCGGGGCGCCCTAGGGCGCCCCGCGCCGGCTCTCCTCCGGCCACCACCACACCACCACCAATCCGAGGGGCCACTCCACAACCACGTCCCAACAACCTCCCCTCGAAACTCGTCACGGGTTCAGGAACACCCGCTAGTCGAACCGCAGTTGAGACATTTGTAACAACTGCCATTGCGAATCATGATCGCGCCACAGTCCGCACAACTCGGCGCGTCGGATTGTGGGCTGAATCCGAGAGCGTCGACCGCAGCAGCGTCGACCGCGGCCATCACCTGATCGGCAATGTCCTCGCTCTGCGCCGTGTGAATCCCCGCAGCCGCCTGTCGGTCGGCATCGAGAAACTTCGAACCGAGAAATCGGAACACGTAGTCGATCAGCGACTTGGCGATCGGAATTTCGGGATTTTTGGTGAAGCCAGACGGTTCGAAGCGAACGTGGCTGAACTTCGTCACCAGCACATCGAGGGGCACGCCGTACTGCAACGCCATCGAGGTGAGAATGCCGATCGTATCCATCAGGCCGGCAATGGTACTGCCCTCCTTGGCGATCTTGATGAAGATCTCGCCCGGGGTGCCGTCCTCGTAGAGTCCGACGTGGATGTACCCTTCGTGGCCGACAATATCGAATTTGTGCCGTAGCGAGCGGCAATCCTGCGTCAATCGACGCCGCGTCGGCTTCGCCTCCGGCGCCACGGATATCGCCTTGCGCGGATTGCTCTTCGAGGTGTTCAGCGGCTGCGTCCGCTTGCAACCGTCCCGGTAGATCGCCACCGCCTTCACACCGAGCCGCCACGCCTCCATATAGGCGTCCATGATCTCTTCCACCGTGGCGTTGGTCGGCATGTTGATCGTCTTCGAGATGGCCCCGGAAATGAACGGCTGTGTCGCGCCCATCATCCGCAGATGGCCGAGCGGGTGGATCGACCGATGGCCGTTGGCCGGTTTGAAGGCACAGTCGAACACCGGCAGGTCCTCTTCGCGCAAGCCGGGGGCCCCCTCGATCGTGTCGTGCTTGTCGATATGGTCTATGATCGCCTGTACCTGGGCGCTCTCGTAACCCAGACGCCGCAGCGCTCGAGGCACGGTCGAGTTGACGATCTTCAACATGCCGCCACCGACCAGCTTCTTGTACTTCACCAGGGCGATGTCTGGTTCGACACCGGTGGTGTCGCAATCCATCATGAACGCAATCGTTCCCGTCGGCGCCAACACCGTCGCCTGCGAATTGCGGTAGCCGCTTTCCTGTCCGGCCGCGTATGCGGCGTCCCAGGCGCCGCGAGCGGCGCTCAACAAATCGAGCGGCACATAGGCGGGATCGAGCTTGTACGCATAGCTGCGGTGCTTGCCGATCACCTTCAACATCGGTGTGCTGTTCTTCTCGTAGCCGGCAAACGGCCCTTTGTGCGCAGCGACTCGCGCCGACTGCGCATAGGCTTCGCCGCACATCAACGCCGTCACCGCGCCGGCGTATTGGCGACCCGCCTCCGAATCGTAGGGAAGTCCCAGCGACATCAACAACGCGCCGAGATTGGCGTAGCCGAGGCCCAGTTCGCGGTACGCCTTCGCCGTCTCGGTGATCCTCTCCGTCGGATAGCTGGAGTTGTCGACAATGATGTCCTGTGCGGTGATGACGACGTCGACCGCGTGACGAAACGACTCGGTGTCGAAATCACCCGCCTCGCTGACGAACTTCAGCAGATTCAACGACGCCAGGTTGCATGCCGAATCGTCGAGATGCATGTACTCCGAACACGGATTCGACGCGTTGATGCGTCCCGTGTTGGGGCAGGTGTGCCACGCGTTGATGGTCGAATCGAACTGCATCCCGGGGTCGCCGCAGATATGAGTCGCGTGCGCGATCTCACGCAGCAGCTCCCGCGCCGGAATGGTATCGGCGACCGCGTCGTCCATGACGTAGTGCGTCTGCCAGGCGTCGTCGTTCTCGACGGCCAGCATGAACTCATCGCTCGCCCGCACGGAATTGTTGGCGTTCTGGAAGAACACCGAGCCATAGGCGGGTCCGTCGAGCGAAGAGTCGTAACCGGCTTCGATCAACGCCCAAGCCTTTGCCTCTTCTTCCGACTTACAACGGACGAATTCGAGGATGTCAGGATGATCCGCGTCGAGAATCACCATCTTGGCGGCCCGCCGGGTCTTGCCGCCGGACTTGATGACACCCGCCGAGGCGTCGGCGGCCTTCATGAAGGAAACCGGGCCCGATGCCGTGCCGCCACCCGCCAGGTGCTCCTTGGAAGAGCGGATTCTCGACAGGTTGACGCCCGAGCCGGAGCCGCCCTTGAAGATGATCCCCTCGTTGCGATACCAGCCGAGGATCGAGTCCATGGTGTCCTCGACCGAGAGAATGAAACACGCCGAACACTGGGGATGCGGCTCGATGCCGACGTTGAACCAAACCGGGCTGTTGAACGACACCTTCTGGTGCACCAGAAGATACTTGAGTTCGTTCGAGAACGCGTCGGCATCCTCCGGCGAGGCGAAATAGCCCTGCTCGTCGCCCCAGCCGCGGATGGTCTCTACGACCCTACCGATCATCTGGCGCGCGCTCTTCTCTCTCTCCGGCTTGCCGAGCGCACCGCGGAAATACTTCGAGACGACGACGTTGGTGGCAAGCTGCGACCACGCCGTCGGCACCTGGACGTCGCGCTGCTCGAAGACCGTATTTCCCTTCTCGTCCTGGATGACGGCGCTGCGCGTACTCCACTCGACTTCGTCGAAGGGGTCGACCCCCGCAGTGGTGAAGCGACGCTCGATCATGACTCCGCTCGCGGCCCCGGCCTTCCTGACTCCGGCCCCATGCACGGCCTCACTCTTTCGCTGCGTCGCACGATCCACCATCGCCACCCTCCCCGTCGTTTCGCTACTAGCCGCGGCACCGGTTTTCCCAGATGTCGTGGCCTTCCATCCCTGCTACCCCAAGATGTGGGGGGTAACTCCTATAATCTGAGGGTGCCTGCTGTCAAATAGAAATTGACAAACGGCGACATACTCTGCCGGGCGGGGGCCGAGTTTTCCAAGGCTTTTGCGGGCCGATCCCGGGCCGTCCACCCGGAAAGAAAAAGTTTCATCGGGACGGAGACACCGACACCGAGAGGGGAACCGCCGAAGGGTCCGCGATACGGCACATTCCCTTTCTCGGCGAAATTCGCAATCCACATAGCATCGGCGCCGAACCACGGAATCTCTGGGCCTCGCTGCCTTCGTGCTCAGAGGCTTCTCTCGCGTTTGTGATTGATCCCGCTGGCAGTGTCGGTTTCGACGCGGAATTGCTAGGCTTTGCGCATGCCTCGACAACGCCCGACACCGGTTGGCGATACACTGCAGCGGGTGTTGCAGCGCATCGACCCCGACCACCGGATGCATGCATTTCGCGTCTGGACCTTTTGGGATGAAGAAGTCGGCGAGTCGATCGCCAAGCACGCGCAGCCCGCGGGCTTCCGCAGCGGCGTGTTGTCGGTTCGGGTCGATAGCGCCACCTGGATGCAGGAGTTGCAGTTCCTCAAGGAGGGGCTCCGCACGCGGCTCAACCAGCGCCTCGGCGAACCGCTGATCCGCGACGTCTACTTCGTTTCCGGCAAGGTCGAACCGCCGCGGGCGAAAACCGCCGCCACAACGCCGGTCCGACAGCGGCGGCCGGCGCCGATCCCGCGGCTGCACAACGACGAGCTGTCGGCGATCTTCAAGCGGATCGCTCGTGCGCACGCGAAGTGCGATCGGGACTCGTAGTTCCCGGATTGCGCCGGCGCGAGCGAATGCGCAATCGGCGCGTCGCCGGATCGACCGACACCGACGCGCTGCCCTCGAGTACGGCTACCAGATCTTCACCGACGATCGCCCGCCGCCACCCTTGCATCAGACGCAAGTCGTCGATGCCGTTGGCCTCCATGTGACACGAGGCGAGCCGCTGCAACTCCGCCTGTGTTGCCAACATCGACGAGGCGACCGACTGCTCCTCCGCCTTCTCTCGAACGACGGCCTGCAACAACTCGACGACCCCCGGCGCCGGCGACGGGCCTTGCGCAGGAGGAGGTTGCGGCCACTCCTCCTTGGGTCGCTCCAAAGCCGCGTTGACTCGTTCGATCACCTCGCTGGCGCTGCGCTCGACC
>JBGTMF010000365.1:0-20844 GCA_041743795.1 Thermodesulfobacteriota bacterium
CTCGGCGCTCAGCGACGCAGCCAGCGAGGCGGTCCACTCGCGCCAGTGCCGCATTCGCCGGGCCGCGCCCCAGCCGATGAAAACGGCCGCCAACCAGCCGATCACCGCCAGGTTCCCGCTCCAGAACTCCGTCAGTCGAGAGCCTCCGGATTGAACTTGTAGCCAACGCCGCGCACCGTGTGGATCAGCTCCGGACGGCTGGCGTCGCGCTCGACGAGAATCCTCAGCCGGCGGACGTGCACGTCGATCGTGCGCGGCTCCACATAGGTGTCGCCACCCCACACGAGATCGAGGATCGTCAGGCGATCAAAGACTCGGTTGGGATTGCGCACAAAGAACTTCAACAGTTCGAACTCGCGCAAGCTCATCTCCAGCACCCTGCCGTCGAGCCAGACCTCGTGACTCTCGAAATCCATCTTGAGACGCCCGCGGTCGAACACTTCGCGTCGCTGCCCCTCGGCGTGGCCCGCCTCGGACCGCCGTAATACGGCTTTGACGCGCGCCACCAACTCGCGCGGGCTGAAAGGCTTGGTGATGTAATCGTCGGCGCCGAACTCCAGCCCGAGCACCCGATCGACCTCGGTCGCCTTCGCCGTCAACATGACGATCGGCAGCTTCGACGATCGGGTTCGCTGCCGCACCATCTTGCAAATGTCCATGCCGTCGGCCTTGGGCAACATCAAATCCAGAATCATCAACGATGGACGCACCTCGTCAACCAAGCGCAATGCTTCCTCGGCGTCTTCGCTCTCGACGACATCGAACCCCCCTTGCTCGAGGTTGTAACGCACCAGTTCGCGGATGTCCGGTTCGTCTTCGACGACGAGGATCGTTTGCCGGCCGTTGTCACTCATAGGTCCGGAGGCGGTTCGTCCAGGTGCCGGATACTCTTCCCCTTGACCATGAACACCACCATTTCTCCGATGTTGGTCGCGTGATCGGCCACCCGTTCCAAATACTTAGAGACAAAGATTATTCTCATCGCGCGCGAGATCGTCTCTGGGTCCTCCACCATGTACGTGATCAGCTCGCGAAAGATCTGCTGCATCAAGGCATCGACGGCGGCATCGGCGCGGCAGACCCGCAGAGCCATATCCACGTCCTCGCGAACGAACGCATTGAGACTGTCCTGCAGCATCTCCTGCGCCATGCGAGCCATTCGCGGCAGGTCGACGTAGGGCTTGAGCTGCGGCTCCAAGCTCAACTCCATGGCCCGCTCGCAAATATTCTGCGCCATGTCCCCGGCACGCTCGAGGTCGGCGTTGATCTTCAATGCCGTCGTGATGAGGCGCAGATCGCGGCCCGCTGGCTGATGCAGTGCCAGCAGCCGCAGACACATCTCATCGATCTCGACGTCCATACGGTTGACGATGTGATCGCGCTCGATCACTTTCTCGGCCGACCGGACGTCGCGCTCGATGAGAGCGCGCATCGCATCGGCGATCTGCTTCTCGACGAAGCCGCCCATCTCGAGCACGCGGCGCCGCAACTCCCGCAGCTCCTCATCGTAGTGTCGATCGATATGTGGCTTGGTTTGCATCACGCGCTCCTCCGCTCCACGTCATCCCCGCCGATCCGCGTCATCACTCCATCGCCCATCGTATCGTACCGTCGCCGCAGGCGCGGTCCGCTGCCTTCGATCACGGGCCTCATCCGAATCTTCCCGTGATGTAGTCTTCCGTCTGCCGTTTGCGCGGCGTAGTGAAGATCTCCAGGGTGGGTCCGGTTTCCACCAACTCGCCGAGGTACATGAACGCCGTGAGGTCCGAGACGCGCGCCGCCTGCTGCATGTTATGCGTCACGATGACGATCGTATAGCGCTCTTTCAGCTGATGAATGAGATCCTCGATCTTCGCCGTGGCGACCGGGTCGAGCGCCGAGCACGGCTCGTCCAACAGCAACACCTCCGGCTCGACGGCAATCGCGCGAGCGATACACAGGCGCTGTTGCTGCCCACCCGAGAGCCCGAGCGCACTGTCCTGTAAACGATCCTTCACCTCGCTCCACAGCGCCGCCGCGCGTAAACTTCGCTCGACGATGTCGTCGAGCAGGGGCTTGGTTTTGATACCGTGGATCCGGCAGCCGTAGGCGACGTTCTCGTAGATCGATTTGGGAAATGGATTCGACTTCTGAAACACCATGCCAACACGCTTGCGCAGGCCATTCACATCGAGATCGTGGCGATAGATACTCTGCCCCTCGAAGAGAATATCTCCCTCGACGCGAACCAGGTCGATGAGATCGTTGAGCCGATTGAAACAGCGCAACAGCGTCGACTTGCCGCAACCCGATGGCCCAATGAACGCCGTCACCTGCTTTTCCGGAATCTCCAACGATACCTGATTGAGCGCGCGCGCCGAACCGTACCAAAGCGAAAGCTGGCTGACTTCGAGGATCTTCGCGTCGGGGACCCGCCCGCCGACCGACTTCGTCGATGGTTCCAACGGAACGACGTCGCCGTCGCGCTCGAGCGCCGTCGAAGCTCTCATGGCGGTGGATTTCAGCGACATGTCAGGGAGAATCATACTCTTTTTCCATATGCGGTTAAACGGCCATCGTCGCATAGGCGCGGCGCACGCGATTGCGCACGACGACCGCCACCAGGTTCATGGCGATCACTACTCCCACCAGGAGTAGCGCCGTGGCAAAGACCAGCGGCTGAGCAGCTTCGACGTTGGGGCTCTGGAAGCCGACGTCGTAGACGTGGAAACCCAGATGCATGAATTTGCGCTCGAGGTGGACGTACGGAAAGTTGCCGTCGATCGGCAGTGACGGGGCGAGTTTGACCATGCCGACGATCATCAGCGGCGCGACCTCGCCGGCGGCACGCGCCATCGCCAGGATCATTCCGGTCAGGATTCCCGGTCCGGCGGCCGGCAGGACGACGCGCCAGATGGTTTCGAACTTGGTCGCACCGAGTGCCAGAGATCCCTCGCGAACGATTCGCGGAACCGCCGCCAGGCCCTCTTCGGCGGCAACGATGACTACGGGAACCGTCAGCAGAGCCAAAGTCAAACTCGCCCAGAGCATTCCACCGGTACCGAAGGTCGGTGTCGGCAACGATTCGGGATAAAACATCTGGTCGATGGTGCCGCCGATCAAGTAGACGAAGAATCCCAGGCCAAATACGCCGAAGACGATCGACGGAACGCCGGCGAGATTATTGACGGCGATGCGCACCGCGCGAACCAAAGGTCCATCCTTGGCGTACTCGCGCAGATACAGGGCGGCGAGGACGCCGAACGGGGCAACAGCGAAGGACATGAGGAATACCATCATCACGGTGCCGAAGATGGCGGGGAAGATGCCGCCCTCGGTGTTCGATTCACGCGGTGTGCCGGAAACGAACTCCCACACACGGCTGAAATAGAGGACCGTCGACGACCACCATCCCATCGCGTTGGGACGCAGGTAGCGAACGATATCGCCCACTGCGATCTCTTTCTGCTGGCCATCGGCCGCTGTCATCAAGAGTGTCTCGTTCTTCAACTGTTCGCGCATTCCGACCAGTTGCGATGCCAGCACTTCATAGCGCGCGCCCATTTCCGCCGCGGCGCGTATCGCAGCCGCCAACTCGGCGGCGCCCGCCTCGTGGCCGCGCAACTCGGCGCGCCGCTCCGCCAGACGAATCTTCTCCATCTCGTAGTTGACGCGGCCGATCTCGCCCGAGGCCAGAGACTCGATCTCCTCGCGCTGCGCGCTCTTTCGCTCGTAGGAGGCCGGGAGAGAGGCCCACGTTGCGTTCCCGCCAGCGGCGATTTCCGTCCCGGCCCTGCGCAATGCGCTGACGCGACCGTAGAAGTTTCCCCACTCGAACCGTTCGAGAAGGACGAGATCCTCCGGGTGGTCGACCGCGTCGACTTCCGATTCCCGGACCCAGCGGAAATCCAGACCATAGAGATCGCGATTGCCGATCTTCAACCGCATGCGCCTCTCGCCGACCCATGCGGCGACGTCGGCCGGTACTTCTTCCCAGCCGTGAACCTCGCCGATCAACGCCGTGCCGTCGCGCATCGTCAGCTCGGCGATCGGCGACTGCCAAAAGTAGGCCATGCCGTGGCGGGCGATCAGCGCCAGCAGGCCGATCGCCATCAGGAGGTTGAGGGCGAGCGCTCCACCGCAAAGCCAGGTAAAGACTTTGCCGGCACGGTCGGTTCGGCTTCGTCGCGTCATCGATCGCTCACAGGCGGGCGTACCGTTCGCGCAGGCGTTGGCGGACGATTTCGGCTGCCGTATTGACGGCGAACGTGACGACGAAGAGTAGAAGCGCCGCCAGGAACAACACTCTGTACAACGTGCCGAACTGCGGCGCCTCGGGAATCTCGACGGCAATGTTGGCCGACAGGGTGCGGAAGCCGTTGAAGGGATTCCAATCCTGGATCGGCGTGTTGCCTGTGGCCATGAGGACGATCATCGTCTCGCCGACGGCGCGGCCGAATCCGATCATGATGGCCGAGAAGATTCCCGGGCTGGCCGTCGGCAGGACGACGCGCGACACCGTCTGCCACCGATTGGCGCCGAGGGCGAGGGATCCGGAGATGAGATTGCGCGGAACATTGGAGAACGCGTCCTCGGAGATCGCAAAAATGATCGGAATGACGGCAAAGCCCATCGCCATGCCGACGACGATGGCGTTGCGCTGGTCGTATTCGAGACCGACCGCCGTCCCCAGCCAAGCGCGAAAGTTGCCGCCGAATGCGACTGCTTCCAGCGCGCCGCTGAGCGACCAACACGCGGCGGTCGCCAGCGCCAGGGAGCAGGCGAAGGCCAACGCTTCGCTGCCCGCCGGCATACGAATGCGCCAGGCGATCGGCAGCCGCTCCCACAATACACCCGTGCCGAGAACGACGAGGGGGAAGGTCAAAACCATCAAGATCAACGCCGGAAACGCCGCCTCGACGCGCGGCGCAAGCCAGAGGCCGGCGAGAAACCCCAGCACCACACTCGGCAGAGCGGCCATGATCTCGACGGTTGGCTTGATTACGTTGCGCAGGCTCGGATGCATGAATTGCGACACGTACATGGCGGCGAAGACGCCGAGTGGGATGGCCAGCAGAAGGGTATAGAAGGTTCCCTTGAGCGTGCCGATCAACAGCGGCGTCAGACTGTATTTCGGCTCGAAATCGTCGGTGCCGCTACTCGACTGCCAGACATATTCCGGCCGGTCGTAGCCCTCGTACCAAACGGGGGCGAAGAGAGACCACAAACTGACGTCCGGGTGGGGATTGCGGACATCGATCAATGAGAGGCCGTCGGCGCGGGCCAGCATGATTCCGTCCGCCTTGGGCGCGAAGGCGACGGCATCAACCGCGCCGTCACCGGCGCTTCCCCTCCATAGCACCCGCTCCGAGGTCGAGTGGTAGAGGCCGACCTGCCCCTCCTCATCGACCGCGACGAACCCCTTGTCGCGCCGCGAGGAGACCAGGTGACGGATCGCGGTCGCGTGCGGCGGGAACTTGCGAACCAAGGTCAGCTTCTCCTCACCGCCAGCAACGGCCGCCCGAAACCACACCTGAAGGCCGCCGTCACGCAGACCTACCACGAGAGCCCGACCGCCGAGCAGCAGTGTCAACGCGGAGATCTCTCCATCGACAGCAGCAACCTCCGGCTCGGCGGAGAGCCGCGGCATCGCCCGCCACCGGTACAGGCGACCGCCAGCGCCGGCGCCGTAGAGATTCTTCAACTCGTCGTCGAGGAGCAGTTTCTCCAGTCCAGGAGGTGACGCCGTCGTCGACCGTGTATCCGATTCGGTGGCCTCGCCGGTAAACTCGTTGACCTCGCGGGCACGACGGAAGAGGACGATCGTCTCCTCGTCGGCCATGGCCGCCACGGTCTGTGATTCATCCTCGCTGGAGATGCGCGCCGTGAAAGGCGCTCTCAGTCGCGCCTGCGGCTGATCGAATACCGAGGCGGCACCGACCTGCGCCGCTACTACACGCTGCTGATCGGCAAAACCGACCTTCCACGAGACGGGAATCAATTCGATCTTACCGGAGCTGTCCAATGCGGTCAGGAACCGACCATCCGGGTCGCTCTGGCCGCCTATGACCTCGACGACACCTCCCGGAGACACCGGCTGCGAGGAAATGAGATCCCCCGTATGGAGATTGCGGACGCGGGTGAACCCGTCCCGATCGAGTGAAACGACGAGCGACCGGTACGGGTCCAAGCTCAACGCCAGAGCCGTCTCGTCAACAGGCACGGCCGGCAGAACCGAAACGTCCGCACCGTGCACCAGCGGCCATACCTCGACCACGATGAACAGCAGAATCGCCAGAATGCTGGCGATGATGCCCATGCCGCCGGCGCGTACAACGAACCCCGCTACATGGTCCGTCAGCGCCCGCCGATCGATTCGACTCGCCACTGGGTTCTTCGGTTACTAGAACGCAGCCAGTTCCGCCTCGGCGATAGACGCCGACAACGGCAGGTAACCGTCTTTGATCACCACCTGCTGGCCTTCCTGGCTCAAGATGTACTTGATGAATTCGCGCACCAGCGGATCCGGCGCCTCGTTGGGCGCACGATTGATGTAGACATAGAGAAAGCGAGCCAGTGGGTAACGACCGGCCAGCACCTCTTGCGGATCGGTGTCGACATAGTCCCCGCCCTCTTCCTTCGCCAGCGGTAGCGCACGTACACCGGACGTCTTGTAGCCGATCCCGCTGTAACCGATCCCCTGCAGATCTTCGGCGACGCCCTGCACGACGGAGGCCGATCCGGGCTGCTCCTTGACGGTGTCCCTATAGTCTCCCTTGCAGAGCGCCTTTTCCTTGAAATAGCCGTACGTTCCCGAGGCCGAATTTCGGCCGTAGAGGCTGATCGGCTTGCCACTCCAGTCGCCGGCGAGACCGACGTCGCCCCATTTGTCGATCGCCGTGGCGGCGCCGCAGTACCGCGTCTTCGAGAAGATCGAGTCGACCTGCGCCATGGTCAGCCGTTGCAGCGGGTTGTCCTTGTTGACGTAAACCGCGAGGGCGTCGACCGCGACGCGAATCCGCGTCGGCGCATAGCCGAATTTCTTCTCGAAGTCGTCGACCTCCGTCGGCTTCATGGCACGGCTCATCGGTCCGATCTGCGCCGTCGCGGCAATCAACGCCGCCGGGGCGGTCGATGACCCCTTGCCTTCGATCTGCGTCCGCACGTTTGGATAAATTTTTTGAAATCCCTCGGCCCAAAGCGTCATCAGGTTATTCAGCGTGTCGGAGCCGATGCTGTTGAGGTTTCCAGAAACGCCGCCGACCTTGGCGTACGCAGCTATCGCCGCATCGACCTGAACCGGGCCCGCGGTCGCGGTCTGCGCCATCAACGTCAAACACACGACGGTTGCGAGTCGAAACTTGATCGTCATCCTCTGATCTTCCTTCCCTGCCGAAACCGCGTCGCTGCAGCTACTCGGCTACCACGTGCACGGCTCACTCCGCCACATTCCACGATCCGGATCGACGGAACCCGTACGCTCAGATGCGGATCGAGATCCTCCGCTGCGAGGTCTGCCTCGCAGGCACGCCCCCTCCGTACGCGATGGCTCCGACACTACGACGGGATTGTTACAACACTGTTACCAGTTTGTGAACATACACAGCTGTCGTCGCTGGGGAGAAGAGAGGGGGGAGCCGCTAGCGGCTCCCCCCCTTACACGATTGGCGGCCTGAAGGTTAAGGGGGTCTCCGTGCCACCACCCGTGCCTCTGCATACTACGGTGGCTCTATTGCAGGACGGTGACGAGACTTTGAAGTTCGCGCGAATGCGGCGCGGCTCAGTCGAACGTTCACCCACATGCAACGGCGCCGTCAAGCAACCCCCCTAAGATGCGTTGATCGATCATCTGCATGGGAGGGATACTGATGCACAGACTCATTCGAATCGCCCGACTCGTCGTCTCAACGATCGCGGCGGCAACCACGGCGGCACCCGCCACTATCTTTAGTCTCGATGCCGGCGCCGACTCGTACATCCGCAGCGGCAACAAGAACGAGGGCGCCGCATCCTTTCTGCGCGTGCGCCGAACCGGTACGCATCGGGCATTGATCCGCTTCGACCAGTCGCAACTCTCGGCGGCGCTGGCCGGCGGCGTCCTGCAATCGGCGACTCTGCAACTCTTCATCGAGGACAACAGCAACAGTTGGAGCAACGGCCGCGAAATCGACGTCCATCGGCTGCTCGTCAACTGGACCGAACTCGGCGTCACGTTCAACTGCCCAATCGACACCAACCCCGCGAATTCCACGGCCGATTGCGATACCCAGTGGAACGGCGGCTCCTTCGCCACCGTCCCGTCGGCGAGTTACCTTCAGTCCAATGCAATGACGGGGCCGGTTTCGCTCGACGTCACGGCCGACATCGCGGCATTCGCCAGCGGCGCGGACAACTTCGGATGGATCATCAAGAAAAGGGCCGAGGGGCAGAACGGGTCGATCGATTACGGCTCGCGCGAGGGCACGACGACTCACCGACCGAGGTTGGTTCTCGACGTGTTCTTCCCACCGACCAACACTCCCACCCACACGCCGACAGCGACGCCGACCGCGACGCCGACGCACACCCCCTCGTTGACGGCGACGCAAACGCCGACGTTGACACCGAATATCCGCTGCGGCGCCGCGCCGCTGGCAGGCTGCCGGCAGTCGCTGCTGGCGAACAAGTCCTCGCTGCAACTCCGCAAGCAAGGAGGCGCGAAAGACAAGCTCGTCTTCAAGTGGTTGAAAGGCGAAGCGACCGGCGTCGCCGATCTCGGCAATCCGGCACTCGGCACTACCTACACTCTCTGTGTCTACGATGAGATCGCCAGCCAGCCATCGCTCGTCGTTGAAGCAGTCATTCCGCCCGCTGCTACCTGCGGCAACCGGCCCTGTTGGAAATCGACGAGGAAGGGTTACAAATACTCGGATCGGCTCGTGTCGACCGACGGTATGCGGGTGATCAATCTGAAGTCGGGCGCGGCCGGCAAGGCGAAAATCCTGGTCAAGGCCCAGGGCACGGGCATCGGACTGCCCGCCCTGCCGTTGCAACAACAGCCGCGGGTGATCGTACAACTGAAAAACGATCACGCCGCCGGCGAATGCTGGGAAGCGCAATTCTCCGGCCCGGCGAAGAAGAACGACAACGGACAGTTCAAGGACAAGGGGGACGCGCCAGTCACCTTCGCCCCGACCACCACTCCGACAAACCCGCCGTTCACCCCGACGGCGACGCCCGCCACCACGGCGGCAACGGCGACGCCCGGAATGTCCGTACCGACACCAACGCCGACGCCGACCGTCATTGAGACACCCGGCGGCGGTACATGCGGCAACGGATTCCTGCAACCGGGGGAGTTCTACACAGACCCGGTGCACGGCGCTCTCGGCGACCTGTCCGGCGTCTCGTGCCCGCTGGATGCCCAGGTGCAACCCTGCACCGCGGCCGGCCTCGTCACCTTCGCCGTCGGCCTCGTGCCACCTCTCGGAGCACAACCGACCTCGGCAACGATCCTGATCGGTTACCGCAGTGACTTGCTGCGGCTACCCGCGGCCAGCGGTAGCTCGACGATCACGCGCGTTACCTGGCCCAGTCCACTGCCGTTCGTTCGCGGAGCCACCGACTTCGACTATGCCCTGCGTGTCGTCACGGTTCGCACCGGCCCTATCGACCCCGACAATCCGATCTTCTCGGTGCAGTTCGATACCTGTGACGGGCAGCCCGTCGCCGACCCGGCAATGCACCTCGGCTGTATCGTCGAAGGGTGCGCCAGCACCGGCGGGCCGGTCTCTGACTGCACCTGCGTCGTGTACTGATTCTGGGAAACCGCGGCCGGCTCGGCAGCCGGCCGCGGTTTCTGTAGCACGCAATCCGTGCTACGGTCTCCGCCATGCCGCAGGAGCCGGTGGAATGGTTGTCGCGGGCGAAAGATCGGCTGCCCTGAGATGCGAGTCGCCGCCGTCGACGTCGGAAGCAATTCCATCCACATGGTCGTCGCCGAAGTGGAGGCCGACGGGCGTTTTCACGTGCTCGATCGCGCCAAAGACATGGTGCGACTCGGCGGTCGCACGCACAACCAGGGGCTTCTGTCGGCTCAGGCGATAGACAACGGTGTGCGCACCCTGGCGACGTTTCGCACGCTCGCCGATCGCCTCGAAGTGACGCGGGTGCAAGCAGTGGCTACCAGCGCGGTACGCGAGGCGGCCAATGGCGGCGACTTCATTCGCCGCATCAAGGAAGACGTCGGCTGGCGCGTCAAGGTCATCCAGGGACTCGAGGAAGCGCGCCTCATCTACCTCGGCGTTCGCCATGCCACGGATCTCGCGGCCGAGTCGCCGACGTTGATCCTCGACATTGGCGGTGGCAGTGTCGAGCTGATTCTCGTCGAAAACGGCGCGGCCACCTGGATGGACAGCTTGAAGCTGGGCGTGGCGCGCCTCACCGACCGCTTTCTGCAACGCGACCCGCCGCGCTCGCAAGATCTGCAGGCGATGACGGCGACGATCGACAGCGAGCTCGAAAGCGCGCGCCGCGAAATGATCGCCTCGCGGGGAAAGGTCGCGGTCAAGCGGGTGATCGGCACTTCCGGCACGATGTTGAACCTGATCGCCTTGGCGGCCCATCGCGGCGGCGATCCGGCGGACGCCAAAGCGCGCAACATCGTCATCGCTGCCGCCGAGTTTTCCAGGTTGCGTCGGCTGATCTGCCGCAGCGATCGCGCTGAACGCGTCAAGATCAAGGGGCTCGACGCGCGACGCGTCGATCTCATCGCCGCCGGTGCCTGCGTCGCGGAACGCGTCATCAAGGTGTTCGACGCGCCGACGGTGACACCTTGCACATGGGCGCTGCGCGAGGGCGTTCTTCTCGATTTCATCGACCGCCACCAAAAGGGCATCGAGGAAGTCGAACGCTACGACAATCCGCGCGTGCGCAGCGTCATGCGGCTTGCCCGGCATCTCGGAGAGAGTTCACATCACGGTACCCAGGTAGCCCGCCTCGCGTTGCGCATCTACGATCAATTGGCGGATGGCCTGGCGCTATTACCGCCGGCGCGCGAGTGGCTACACTATGCGGCGCAGCTGCACGATATCGGTCACCACATCGCTCACAAGAACCACCACCGCCACTCGCACTACCTGATCGCCAACGGCGATCTCCTCGGATTCGAGCCGTACGAGGTCGAGATCATCGCCCAGGTCGCACGCTATCATCGAAAGAGCACCCCAAAAGACTCAGATCCGGAATTCGCCCTCGTCGCCGCAGAACTGCGGCCGACCGTACGGGCGCTGAGCGCCATTCTCCGCGTCGCCGATGCGCTCGATCGCAGTCACTTCGGTGTCGTCCAGGACGTGACGGTTCGCCGCGGCAACGACGCGATCACCTTCATTCTCGACACCGGAGAAAACGATGCCGCGCTCGAGATCTGGGAAGCGGAACAGCGTTCGAAGCCGCTGCGACAGCTGCTCGGCGTCGATCTCCGTTTCCACCTCGGCTCTTCTCTGTCCAACGTCCGGCAGCGTTCAGCCTGATGCCGACCGACCAACAACCGCCCGGCGCCGCAAGCGAGATCGAGGCGAAGCTATTGGCTGCCGACGAGGCGACGCTGCGCGAACTGGCAGGGCGCCGATCGATCGGGCGGTTTCAGTTACGCGAGCTAGCCAGCGCTTCGTTGCAGTCCGTCTATCTCGATACCGGCGACCGGCGCCTGCAAGCCAACGGCATCGCAATGCGGCTCCGCCGCAAGCCGTCCGGGTATGAAATGACCGCGAAGTGGCACGGCACGATACAGGGAGACGTGCATACGCGGCGCGAGATCAACGTCGCCCTCGTCGACGAACCGGCACCGCCCTACCCCCTCCCCGCCGGCCCCTTGCGCGACGCACTGGTGGAAGTGGTCGGGCAGCAACCGCTCGAGGCGATCGCCGTCGTCGACATCGAGCGGCAGACCGTCGATCTGCTCGACGAGGATGGTACCCGTGTCGCCGAGCTCGCTCTCGACGTCGTGCGCCATTGCGCACCAGGCACGGCCCCGTCCGACGCCGCCTATTTCGAGGTCGAGGTCGAGTTGGTAGGCGGCGCGGCGGACAGCATCCACGAAATTGCCGCGCTCCTCAGAGATGCGCTACCACTGCAGCCGACGAGCGAGACCAAGTTCTCCCGCGCCATGCGCGCCATACACGGCAGCGAGGTGTCGCCGCGCGGCCGGGATACGCCATGAACCTCCACACCGTATACATCATGCGACACGGCATCGCCGAGGAGTCGTCACCGACCGGATCGGACAGCGCGCGCCGTCTGACAGCCGCGGGGATCGAGAAGACCCGCCGAGCCGCCATCGGTCTGCAGCAGATCGGCACGACGCCGCAGCTGATCCTCACCAGCCCTCTCTGCCGCGCCGAAGAGACGGCGCAGATCGTCGCTGAAGCATTTGGTGGCGTGCCCGTGCGTGTCACCAGGACACTCGCGCCGGGCGTCGACTTCGCCAAACTCATTTGCGAAGCGCTCGAACCGCCGCGGCCGAGTCAGGTCATGTTCGTCGGCCATCAGCCCGATCTGGGCATGCTGGCGTCGTGGCTGCTCACCGGAACCCCGCACCTCGCGCATTTACCGTTCCGCAAGGCCGGCGCCGCCTGTATCGACATCTCGGGCGCGCCGGATCGCCTGCGCGGCACCCTGCAGTGGTTCGTCACACCCGCCCAGCTCCGCGCCTTCGCCCATTGAATGGCGCCGCGGCTGGAATGGCGCTGCGCGGCTAGCGTGCTTGCAGCCGACCGAGCCGGCATGGCAAGGGTATCGGCATGCCTAAACTGATCAACGCGCCCACCCGAATCGAGGCCGCGGGCAACAAACCGAAGCTGATTGATGAATATGTCGGCCGGGTGAACTCCGCTTCCAGCCACGCCAGCGTTGCCCACATGCGCTCCCCCGGCGGCTGGGTCGAGCCAGCGCAGACGCCGGATTTCGAGGAGATCACGCTCGTCCTCAAGGGCATGCTGCGCGTCGACTGTGACACCGGCCAGTTCGACGTGCGCGCCGGCCAGGCGGTCGTGACGCAGCCGGGAGAGCGGGTGCGCTACAGTACCCCGGAACCCGACGGGGCGGAATACATCGCCGTCTGTCTTCCGGCGTTCTCTCCGCAGAGCGTCCACCGCGACCAGGAGTGACGGCGCCCGAGGACAAAACAGGAAGCCCGGCGGCGCCCGATGGTCCTGTCCATGTCCCGATCCTGCGCGACGAGGTACTCGACCTGCTCGGCGTGCGGCCGGACGGTCGTTACATCGACGCGACCGCCAACGGAGGTGGACACACCGCCGCCATTCTCGCAGCCAGCGCTCCGCACGGCCGCGTCTTGGCGCTGGATCGCGACGCCGACCTGATCGAGCGCCTCAGCCGCAGCTTCGCCGTAGACGTGGTACAGGGTCGCCTCCTGCCGGTGCACACGAGCTTCGAGGAACTCCACGACGTCGCCGACCGAGCCGGCATGCTGCCGGTGGACGGCGTTCTCTTCGACCTCGGCCTCAGCTCCTACCACCTCGATCACAGTGGGCGCGGCTTTGCGTTTTCGCGAAGCGAGCCGCTCGACATGCGCTTTGGCGCCGGCGAACTGCAGACCGACCGGGCAAGGGACCTGCTCGCCGACGCATCCGCCGACGAGCTGACCAGAGTATTCCGCGAGTTCGGCGAAGAGCGCTTTGCCTCGCGCATCGCGCGCTCGATTGTCGCCCTACGCGATCGACAGCCAATCGAGACGACGAGCGATCTGTTCGAGGTGATCGAGCGATCCCTACCTGCCAAGACACGCTGGCGCGCGGCGCGACACGCCGCCCGGGTCTTTCAAGGCCTGCGGATCGCCGTCAACGACGAACTGGGCGCCGTTCGCGCAGCGCTGCCGCAGGCCTGGGATTGTATCGGCCCGCGCGGCCGCATCGCGGTTCTTTCCTTCCACTCGCTCGAGGACCGAATCGTAAAGAGATACTTTCGCGAACTCGCGCAAAAACGCGAAGGCGTTCTCCTCGTCAAAAAACCGCTGACGGCGGGAGAGGAGGAAGTCCGCGCCAACCCACGCGCGGCCAGCGCCAAACTCCGCGCCATCGAGAGAACTTAGGCCTACAGGGGGCATAAGCACAGGCAGAAGGCGGGTCAGGCCTCGGCTGCCTCGCGCAGGATGGAGGCGACGTGTTCGCGCAGCGATCCGGCACGCCGTCCGTAGCGATTGCGGGTCGAAAGAGCGACCTCTTTGCCGACGATGTCGGCGGCGACGAGATCCGCGATGTAGGTGCAGATGGCCTGGCGCATTCTCTCCTGGCGCTGCTGCAGGCGTCTCTGCCGCTGGCTTTCAGAAATCCCCTTTTCTCGCGGATCGGGGAGCGTTTCCACCATCAGCTCTTTGATGACTCGCCGCAGCCGCAGATCCCAACCCGGGGGCAGCGTCACCACCAGCTCACCCGGCTTGTCGCCGGGACGCGTCTTGATCGGATGCGAGCGATTCATGGGCGGAGAACTGGTAGCAGACCGCCGCGCCCGTTGTCCATCACGGCTCGCCAGCCTCGCTTATGCCGAGTTCGTAGACCTCGCGCGTGCTCCAGCCAGTCTCCGCCGACAGCCGACGAGCGATTTCCTTCAATCGCAAGCCCTGTTGGCGCAGCTCGGCAACCCGCCGACCCACGTCTTCGGGTTCCGCTCGACGCAATTCCTCCGCCCCGGCGATCATCAGGGTCACCTCACCTCGCACGGCGGCTTCGGCGAGACCCGCGGCGACCTCGTCGACGGTTCCACGCCGGAAATCCTCGTACAACTTCGTCACCTCGCGCCCGACGACGACGCGCCGTCGGCCGAGTACGCGTTCGAGATCGGCGAGTGAGTCGACCAGGCGGCGCCCGGCTTCAAAACAAACGACGGTACGGGGCTCGTCCGTGAGTCGCTCGTAAAAGCGTATGCGGGCCGAGGACCTGGCCGGCACGAAACCTTCAAAGGCGAAGCGGTCGGTAGGCAGGCCGGAGACGCTGAGGCAGGCCGTCACCGCCGACGCGCCCGGCACCGGCACCACCCGGATGCCCGCCTCGATGGCGGCGCATACCAGGCGATATCCCGGGTCGGACATCCCCGGAGTGCCGGCGTCGCAGATAAGCGCGACATCCGACCCCGCTCGCAGGCGTTCCACCAGACGCGGTGCCTTCGCCCGTTCCGCGTGATCGTGATAGCTGGTCAACGCCGTCGCAATGCCAAAATGGTCCAGCAAGCGGCGACTGTGCCGCGTGTCTTCGGCCGCCACCAAGGCAACGCTCGCCAGCACCCGCAGCGCGCGGTGCGTGATGTCCTCCAGGTTGCCGATGGGCGTTGCAACGACGTAGAGCGTCCCGGACATATCAACCCGCCGCCCGATCGTCCGCCATCAGGCGATCTCAGGCACTTCCACCCGGCGGCCGCTGCGCGCCGATTCCATGCAGGCAAAAGACACCGCCACCGCCTCCAATCCGGCGTGCAGCGGAATCGGCACCTCGCGGTCCTCGCTGACGCTGGAGACGAAGTCGCCGAGGATCTCGCGCACCGTCGGCAGTGGCTCGCCGACGGCGAGCGGGACTATCTCGCGACCGCGTATGAGCTGGGCCGTATTGAGCACGTGGTCGCCGGCGAGTGTCGCCAGGTCCCCCGCCAGTTCGACGTGTCCGGTTCGCCCGCGCGTCGTGCGAGCCAGGCTGACCGTCGCCAGGGCGCCCCCCTCCAACTCGACGATTGCGGCGCAATTGTCGTCCGTCCGCCCGGTATTCACGCGCGCGATCTGCGCCGTCACGGTGCGTGGCTTCATGCCTGTCAAATGCCGCAGCAGGTCGAAACAGTGCACCCCGGTGTGCAGGACAATCCCCGCGCCGGCGCGGTCCGGATCATCCAACCAGTCGAGCTGGCTCGGCTCAAAACGCTGGCTGAGACTGATCGAAGTGATGCGGCCGACCTCTGCCCGATTCGCGTGCATCGCCCGCACGACCGCGTTGTAACGAAGCGTCTGTGCGATCATCAGTGGAATCGGTTGCTTTCGCACCAGGCTCTGCATCGCCCGCGCACTGGCCAGATCGGACACCGCCGGCTTCTCGAGCAGCAGCGGCAATCCAGCCGCACAACAGCCCTCGACGATCGCCAGATTCAAATGCGGTGGCACCACGGCGACGACCGCATCGCACGATCCCGACGTCAACAGTTCGCGAAAATCGGCGAATCCCCTGGCCCCCGTCGTCGCGACGTCATCGGCGAGAAGCTTCGCGTCGCTGCGGCAGATCGCCGACAATTCAAGATCCGCAAAATCACGTTGGATGTGGTTTGCATAGCGGCGGCCGTGCTTGCCTAGTCCGATCAAGCCGATTCTCGAAATCCTCATTCGTGCAAACCCGTGTCGTAGCCCGTCGGGCGGTAAATCTTGTACTGTTCGGGCGCGGCTGTTACCCAGCGCCCAGCCTGCCGCAGCGAAGCGGCAAAGACGAGGACAATCACGATGCCGGAGACGTTTACCGAACAGCTCGATCTCGAAGCCATTGCCGGACAGGTGGGGACACCGTTTTTTCTATACAGCGCCGATGTGCTGCGCCGCCGCGTCGCGTCGATCAAGGAAATCATTCCGGGTGGCTCCTTGCAAGCGCGCTACGCCATGAAGGCGTGCTCGACCAAGCGGATCCTCGAAGAGATTCACGCAGCCGGTATCTGGATCGACGCGGTCTCGGGCAACGAGGCGCTGCGCGCCCGCGACGCCGGCTTTCCTCTCGGTAACAATCCACCGGCCATCCTCTACACCGCCGACGTGTTTCGCGACAACGCGCTCGAAGTGATCACCTCGACGGGGATTCTACCAAACATCGGATCCCCGGCGATGATCGACCAACTGGTCGGCGCCGGTTATCACGGCCCCATCGGTATCCGCATCAACCCCGGCTTTGGCCACGGCCACGTGCGGGAATGCGACACCGGTGGGCCCAGCTCGAAGCACGGCATCTGGCACGCAAACGCCGATCAGGCACGGCGGGCCGCGGCCGCCGCCGGGCTGCCGATCACGCTGCTGCACACCCACATCGGCAGCGGCCCGCAGATCGAAGAGTTCAACCAGAACATGGCGCGTCTCGTCGAGTTCTTCGGTGATCTGGTTTCGTCCTATCCAGACCTGGAGGCCGTCAACCTCGGTGGCGGAATTCCACATCCGTACCGGCCGGACGCCGCCGTCGTCGACCTCACGCCGCTCGGCGAGGTGCTCCGCGCGGCGCAGGCGACACTCAGTGACCGTGCCGGTCGACCGATTCGCGTCGAGATCGAACCAGGTCGCTATTTCATCGCGCCGAGCGCGGTTCTCGTTGCGCGAGTCCACGACATCAAGGCGACCGCCGATAACGACAAGGGCCCAGGGCACACCTTTGCGATGGTCGACGCCGGATTCACCGACCTCGTGCGACCGGCGATGTACGGCGCCTACCACCACATCACCGTTCACGGCCGCGGCGGACCGTTGGTGCCGACCGCCGTCGCGGGTCCGCTGTGCGAGTCGGGCGATGTCTTCACCCGCGACGCCGACGAGCTGATCGATCCGCGCCTTCTTCCCCAGGCGCGGCCCGGGGATCTGCTGGTCCTGCACGACGCCGGCGCCTACGGCGCGGCGATGAGCTCGAACTACAACTCGATCGGGCGCGTGCCGCAGGTCTGGATCGAGGACGGCACGAGCTACCTCATGTCGCGCCGCGAGACGCTCGACGACATCGTGCGCACCGAGTGCTTCGAGGCGCTCTGACCCCCGGGGGCGAGGCCCGGTGCGCGCCGCGACGCACGATCATGAATGCTCGGGCGTCGGGGCGGGGTGCCGGGGGGTCCTGGCACCCCGCCGGGGTGCGAGAAGAGATCGGTCGTGCCTTCCGGTGGTATCGCTTCGCTCAACCACCGGCTACCGGCTGCGAACCCTCCGGGTTCGTCAAGCGAGAACCACCCCGGAAAGGTGCCAGACGGTACCGGGTCACCGCACCCCGGAAAGGTGCCAGACGGTACCGGGTCACCGCACCCCGGAGGGGTGCCAGAAGCGGAGCCGATGCGGGGGTCAGAGCAGGCTCTCGATCTCGCGCCAGAGCTCGGCGACGCCCTCCCCGCTGGATGACGAAAACGCCACCAGCGCGGCCACCCCCGGCAACGGCCGCAGCGCCATCTCGTTCAGCCGCCGCATGCGATCGGCGCGCCCGAGCTTGTCGACCTTGGTGACCGCGAGCAGCACCGGGGTCCCCTGCGCCGCCAGGTAATCGACCAACTCCTGGTCGTCGACTTCCACCCCGCGGCGCACGTCGACGATCACCACCACCCCGCGAAGCTGCCGCCGCCGGTGCAGATACCCCTCGACCAGACCCTTCCATTTCACCTTCACCGCCTCGGGCACCCGCGCGAACCCGTATCCCGGCAGATCCACGAAGATCAGTCGCTCGTCGAGATCGAAGAAGTTGAGCTGCTGCGTCCGCCCGGGCGTCTTGCTCACCCGCGCCAGACCGTACCGGCCGCTGAGCTTGTTCAGCAGCGACGACTTGCCGACGTTGGATCGCCCGGCAAACGCGATCTCGGGTCGATCGTGACGCGGCAGGTTCTTCGGGTCGGACGCGCCGGTGAGAAACTTGGCCTCGCGAACACGCATCACTCCGCCCGTACCACCGTCCCCGGCGGCAGCAGCCCGAGCAGGTGGTTGAAGGCGCGCTCGACGTAGTCGCGGTCCTTCGACTCCAGGGTGACGCGAACCCGATAGTCACCGCCCCCGTACTTCGGGTAGGAGCCGAGCAGCAGTTCCGGAAACGCCCCCAGCGTCTCGTTCAGACAGGCGGCGATCGCCGTCTCCACCTCGCTGGTGTAGAGGACGCGCAGAAAGAACGGATCCGCCGCGAAGCGCCCCTTGATCGCCGTCACCTTGGCCTCGAACAGCTCCGGAATCCCGGGCAGGATGTAGATGTTCTCGACTTTGAGGGTGGGGAAGCTCAGACCACCCTCGAAGACCATCTCGCCACCCTCGGGGACATCGGCCATCTTGAGCCGCGGCTCGTTGATGCGCTCGGCGAAGAGTTCGCGCAGCTTCTGCTCCATCACCGGGTGCCGCACCACGCGCCGGCCCAATCCTCGCGCGATCCCCTCGATCGTGACGTCATCGTGCGTCGGCCCCACCCCGCCGGAGGTGAACACCAGATCGTGGCTCTCGCGCACCGCCACCACCGCCGCCGCGATCTCCTCGACCTCGTCGGGAATCACCAGCACCCGCCGCAGGGTCACGCCGAGCGAACGGAGTTCGCGCGCCAGGAAGGCGGAGTTCGAGTCCACCACCTTGCCGGACAGGATCTCGTTGCCAACGACGATCAGCGCTGCCGTGAGATCACGCATCTCCGTTCACCGCCGTCCGCGGGGCGGCGTCAGATCGAGATCGCGTCCTTGCGGAAATCGCTCTTCCCGATCCGGATGTTCACCAGCGCCGGCTTGCCGGCGGCGAACGCCCGCTCCATCGCCGGGCGGATGTCCCGCGGGCGCTCCACGAACTCCCCGTGGCCGCCCAGAGCCTCCACCACTTTCTCGTAGTGCACGAACGACAACTCCGTGGCGACCGCGCGCTCCTCGCCGTAGATCTGCACCTGGCCGCGGCGAATCTGCATCCAGGCGGCGTCGTTGCCAATGACGCCGACGACGTTGATCTTCTGCCGCACCATGGCCTCGAACTCGAGACCGTGGAGCCCGAAGGAGCCGTCGCCGTAGACGATGACGACGTTGCTCTTCGGCTTCGCCAGCTTGGCCGCCATGGCGTAGCCCGGGCCCACGCCGAGGGTTCCGAGCGGCCCAGGATCGAGCCAGTGTCCCTGCTTGTGGATGCGCAGGACCGAGGCGGCGGTGGCGACGAAGTCCCCGCCGTCGCCGATGACGATCGAATCGGGGTCGAGCGAGTCGGCGATCTCCTTGCAGGCACGCAACGGATTCACCGGCTCCGAGTCGGACTCCATCTCCGCCCGCATCCGCTCCCACTTGGCGCTCTCCCTCTGGCGCATGCCGTCGAGCCACGGCTTGACCATCGTCGACGAGTAGCCGTCCTCGGCGGCGCACTTGGTCAACTGCTCCATCACCAGGCCGGTGTCGCCGACGATGCCGAGATGGATCGGCCGGTTGCGGCCGATCTCGGAGCCGTCGATGTCGACCTGGATCAGCTTGGCCTCGGGATTGAAGTGGCTCGAGCGGCCGTAGCCGAGGCGGAAGTCGAGCGGCGTGCCGAAGATCAGGACGACGTCCGCCTCTTTCAGCGCGTCCTTGCGGGTCTGCGAGAAGAAGTGCGGATTGTCGGGCGGCAGCGAGCCGCGCCCGAGGCCGTTGACGTAGATCGGCATGCCGAAGGTCTGGGCGAACTTCGGATAGGCTTCGCGCCGGGGCGACCAGCGCAGCTGCGAGCCCACCAGCGCCACCGGACGCTGCGCCGACTTGATCAGCTCGAAGGCGCGCTCGATGTACGCCGGATCGCCGGCAATCCCGGCCTCGGTGCGATACTCGGTGGGCCACACGACCTTGGACTCCTCGTACTGGTCGAAGAGTTGGTCGATCGGCATCTCGAGAAAGACCGGACCCGGCAGTCCGGTGGTGGCGACGCGGAACGCCATGCTGACGAACTCCGCCATGCGACGGCCCTCGGGGACGGCCACCGCCCACTTGGTGATCGGCCGCATCAGCTCGACGTGGTTCATGTCCTGCAACGAGCCCATGAAGGCGAACGGACGCGGCCCCTGCCCGCCGATGAGGACCATGGGGATGTTGGCGCGGTGGGCGCTGGCGACGCCGGTGACGGCGTCCGTCAGACCGGGCCCGGCGGTGACGATGGCCACGCCGGGTTGGCCGGTGACGCGGGCCCAGCCGTGGGCG
>JBGTMF010000366.1:0-26292 GCA_041743795.1 Thermodesulfobacteriota bacterium
GGTTGGCGGCGGCGTCACAGTCCCGCTCGGCGTCAGGGTCGCCGTGCCGGAGCGCGTCGCCGTCCCCGGCGCCGGAGTCAGGGTGGTCGATGGGGTGCGCGTCGAGCTGCCGGTGGGGGTTGCAGTCGACGTCGAAGTTGCGGTGCGGCTGGGTGAATTCGTCCCCGTGACCGAGGCGGTGACAGTCGGAGTAGGCGTGCGCGAGGTAGTCGCCGTCCGTGTCGGCGTGCCGGTGGAGGGTAACGTCCCGGTGACAGTTGCCGTAGCGGAGAACGTGCGAGTCGCGGTTGCCGACGGAGACGGTGGCGAGGTCTGGCTAGGTGCCGGCGGAGCCGTCGACGTTGCGATCGGAGTTGCGGTAGGGATGGCCGTCGGCGAAACCGTGAATGAGACCGTATGTATATTGGTCGGCGTCACCGACGGAGTTGCCGTGCCGACCGGCGAGTTCTCCGACGTGGGAGTACTTGTCGGCACAGGCGTTGTCGGCGTCGCGCTGGCCAGCGCGGTGCCAGCGCCGACCGAGGCGCTTGGTGTAGCCGTGGCCGTGGCCGTCTGCGAGCCTTCCGCAGGAGTCGAGGTGGGCGACGCCGAGGATAACGCGGTCTGCGTCACAGACGCCGACGGGGTCACCGGCGAATTCGTCGTCGATGCCGAGGGACTGGGCGTCGAGGTGGAGGTCCCGGTCGGCGCAGCGGACAGGGTCGGCGTGCCACTCGGCGGCGGCGTCGCCGTCGGCGTCTCACTGCCAGGAATCGATGTGGCGACGGTTGCGGTCGGGGTGTCGCTCGCTGAAGGAATCGCGCTGAACTCTGCGGTCGGCGACGGTGTCACCGTCGGAGCTGCGCCGTCGGGCAATAGTTTCAGGAGAGCCGGAAAGTCCGCTGCCGAAACTTCTCCGTCCTCGTTGACGTCGGCGCCCGGACATTCACTTCCCCGATAAACCGCAACGACCAAGGCATCGAGGTCCGAGCGCGACACGTTTCCGTCGCAGTCGGCATCGCCGGCGGTCACCTGCGCGAAGAGTAGGGGTGGACCGGTAACGGTGAATGCGAGAACCAATAAGGCGATGCCTGCATTCCCCCACCAGTTAGCTCGCATGTCCAACTTCACCCCCGGGGTCCGCAACGCCGTGATCCACAGTCTTATGAGTCATGCACCATCGCATTGCAACGAGCCTATCGTGCCCGAACCAGCTCCCGGCGGGAGACCTTACTCGAGCAGGGATGCGGTCGGCCGCCGCATTGCTGCACGCTCGCCCAGATCCTGTGATCGCCGACTATTTTCGCACTTGAAGGAGCCATCGAGCGAGGTATGGTGACAGTGGAGATTGGATGGAGCCCCTCATCGAAGCGCTCGACTGGCTGCGCGACAACCCCCGAATCGCCATCGCGATCGTCGTTGCCACCATGACGATCTGGGGGCTCGCTCAGAGAAAGCCAAAAGTGTTCCGCGAGGCCGATCGCGAATTCGAGAGACTGCGGAACGAACGCGGCCCCTCCTACGACAATACCCGACGCCTGCCCTGACGCAGGCCCCGCGACGGCGCGGCCGCGGGCTCCGCGACGGCGCGGACCATGGGAGCGCAGGACCCGAAGCTCGTTTCGCCTCCGCTTCGCCGCCGCCGAACCAAGGCCGCGGACTCAACCGGACGCTATTTGACAACTATCCATCCCTCGCCTCTAATTGTCTGCCTGATGGCGACGGTCGACGATCTGCTCGCGTTGCGCGAGTTGCCAGGCGTTGGCGATCGAACGATCGAGCGCCTGCTCGACCTGACCAGGCGGCGGGAAGAAAGCCTCCGTACCGTCCTCCAAGCACTCCCGGGACGACTCAGCGATACCTATCGCCTGCCACCTGCGGCGATCGCCAGGCTGCGCGATGGTCGCGATCAACATTTTGCCCGCTGTCGCTGGATCCGCGATGAATTGGGACGCGCCGGGGGACGCATCATGCTACGCGGCAAGGCGCCCTTCCCCGGCAACCTCGAGCGGTATATGCCGGCCCCGCCTTTAATGTTGTTCGCGCTGGGGCAAGAATCCCTACTGCGAACCCCGAGCATCGCGGTGGTCAGCTCGCGCGGTATCGTCGACCATACGCTCCAGGCGATCGTCGCCGTCTCTCGCGCCGCCGACGCGGCGGGGTTGGCGATTGTCATGGGCGGAATGAAATCGACACATCGCCTGGCGGCTATGACGGCCCGGGCCATTGGAGCGAAGCGTATCATCGTCCTCGATCGCGGCTTGTTCTCTGCATTCGCGTACGATTACCACCGCGACCCCTTCGGCTGCGGCGACAAGCCCCTCGCATTCGACCGCACCACGACTCTGGCACTCTCCCCCTCTCGGCCGGAAGACCACGCCGCCCCCAACAGCGGCAGGCGCCGCGATCAAATCATCGCGGCACTTGGCGATCTGGTGTTTGCAACCTCCGCTCGCCCCGGTGGCGAGATCGAACGCATCTGCCTGACCGCGATCGCCCAGGGCAAGCCCGTGCTTCTGTGGGGAGAAGGCAACCGCACCCTCCTGCAAGCGGGAGCGGATGCAGTCGACTCCGCGGCGGTCGCCGACGGGTTCAAGCGGTTTCTTGCAAGCGGAGAACGACGGACCGAGCTGGCGCGCGGGCCAGAGTCGCCGGCGGCCCGCCTCCGCACAGGTCGAACACCGAGATCTCCCGCGGCGTGAACAGCCGAATGCGCTGTCCGGTGACTCCGATACCGCAGTTCACGTAGAGGTGCGAATCGGCAATGCGAAACATGCCTCGATCAAACCTTGTGATGAACTCGGCCAGGTTGCGACGACGACCGCCGAACCACGGCATCGCCAGCTGACCGCCGTGGGTGTGCCCGGAGAGGGTCAAGGCGACACCTTCCCGCGCCGCCTGGCGGAATACATCGGGGCGATGCACCAGCAAGAGTTGGGCGATACCCTGCGGCGCCGATGACACCAACTCCGCCAACACCTCGTCGTCGTGCATGCCACGCGCCCAATCCGGCCCGCGGTCGTCGAGGCCGATGACGTGCAGTCTCTCGCCGCCGATCTCGAGCGTTACCGCGCGATCGCGCAGTACTTCGATCCCTACTTCGCGCAGCGCCGCCTCGACGCGGTCCGCGCCGGCATAGTGATCGTGATTTCCGAGGATGGCGATGACGCCCAGACGCGCGCGCAGCCGCGCGAGAACCGGGAAGAACAGGTCGAGATCCGCTTGCGGCCCGTCCGCAATGTCACCCGTCAAGCAAACCAGATCCGGCGACTCCAGATTCGCCCGCTCGACAAAGCTCTCCAACTGTTCGAGCGATAGGTTCTGTCCGACGTGGATGTCGCTCAGGTGGACGAGGCGCAGGCCATTGGTCCAACCCGGCACGGCCACCTGCATTCGATTGACCAGCAGTTGCCTCTGGCCACCGGTGTAGCCAAACACCAACGCGCCGCACAGGATTGCGATTCCGCTCAACCCCCAATACCGCGAGACACTGCCGAGGGCGCTGCCCATTTCCGGATTGGCGATGCCGGCGAGGAACCCCGCCACGCCAAACGCAGAGGTGCTGGCAAAGAGGAAGACGCTGCAGATCAACAGCACGAAGGCGACGGCCGAGTAGCGTCGCAGCCAATCGGCCGGAACCGGACGCGGACCGCGAACGAGGAGGCGGTTGACGAAATAGAGGCAGATGACCGCCAAAACGTGCCCTGCCGCGGGAATCTCCGCGATATGGAGAGCGTGCAGAACCCACGCCGGCACGGCCCACATCGCACAGCTACTGGCGATCAATAGAATGTGAAAGAAATTGCGGAAAAACCACTTTTGCAGGGCTTTTCGCGTCGAACTCGATGGCGTCATCAAGGTCAACGCTACCCGCGGCGGCAGCCGGCGACAAGGCCTCGTGCTACGGCCCTCCCACTTCTACCTGCCGGCGCTTGCTGTCGGCGTTCGAACTGTGCGTTGTTACCTCGATGTCCACCCTGGCGAAGAAGCTGGACGAATGGGCGGATCTATGGGGCGCTGACCTCGCGCTCGCCTGCAATTCCGCAACCTGGACGTATGCTGATCTCGCGCGAGAGAGCCGAAGGCGCGCTGCCGCCCTGCGCGGTCACGGGGTCGGCTCCGGCACCCGCGTTGGGCTGCTCCTGGCGAACCGCCCGGAGTGGCTGGCGTGCGCTTTCGGCGTTTGGCGGCTTGGCGCAATCGCGGTACCGATCAATACCCTGTATCGACCTTCGGAATTGGACTACTCCCTGCATCACGCCGACGTCGAATTGCTGATCGCCGAGCACGCTTTTCTCAATCACGATTACCGCGGCTATCTCCGGCAACTGACACCAGAACTCTTCGGCGATTCGAGCCGGCAGGAAGCGCCGCGATGCCCCCAGCTGCGTGCCGCGTTGTTCTCCGGTAGCGCGGCGCTGCCAGCGGAAGAGAACTGGGACTCGCAAGTCGGCAACGCGGGGGAATGGATCGATCCCAGCCCGGCAAAGGCGACGGACGACGCGGCCATATTCTTCACCTCTGGCAGTACCGCCGCACCAAAGGCGCCGGTACACACTCACGCGGGCATGCTCCGCGGCGCCTTCAATGTCGCGCAGCGCCTCGGACTCAGTCGTGACGACCGTACCTACGGCTACCTGCCGCTGTTCTTCAACGGAGGCCTGGTCGGCGTAGCTTTGTCGACGCTGAGCCGCGGCGGGGCGGTTCTGCTGCAGGAGGTGTTCGCGCCAGAGCAGGCGATTGCCCTGATGGAGGCATACCATTGCTCCGTCTTCTTCGGTTGGCCGCATCAGGCCGAAGCCATCGCGCGGCATCCGTCCTTCGACCGCCGTCGCATCGCACTGCGCAAGGGACCTGGGGCGAACACCGCTTGGGCATCGACTCTGTTGAGCGACGATCACCGCTGCGTCAGCGCCTGGGGAATGAGTGAAACCGGGCCGATGGCGTCCTGCTCTGATCATTCCGACTCGCTGGAGACACGCCGCGCTTCGCACGGCCGCGCGATGCCAGGCCTCGAGATCCGCATCGTCGACCGCAAGAATCGGCCCCTCCCCGCCAACACTCTCGGAGAGATCATCGTCCGTGGGGAAAGCTTGATGCGCACCTACTACGGGCGCGATGCCGCCGGGTGCTTCGATGGCGATGGATTCTTCCACACCGGCGACGAGGGGAGATTGGACCGACACGGCAATTTGACGTTCCTCGGCCGCATGCTCGACGTCATCAAGACCGCCGGGGTCAACGTCGCAGCCGCCGAGGTCGAGGCTGTCCTCATGCGCCATCCGCAGGTCGAAGGGGCTTATGTCGTCCCGGTGCCGCACCCCACTCGCGGCGAGAACGTTGCAGCCTTCATCCTCGCTATCGGCCATGAACTCGACCTCGAGAACCTTGCACTCCACTGCAGGCAGAACCTCGCTTCCTACAAGGTCCCGCGCCACGTGTTCCTCCTCGAACCGGCAGACTTACCAATCCTCGGCAGTGGCAAGGTGGACCGAAAGGCACTGCGAGTGCGCGCCAGCGATCTGGTAGCCAGCGAGCCGACGCAATCGGCCCTGTAATAGCCGGTTGAGAACCAGAACGGGCTTTCCGTCTCACAGCTGGCGCAACAGCGGCGACGCGAGCAGGTCATCGATGATGCCGAGCGAGAGTCCCCAGACGATCTCCCCGTCGATCTCTACCCCAGGCACCTCTATGATGCGTCCCTGCCAGTGCCATTCATGCGCGCGGCGCTTCGCCGGATCGCGAAACTCGGCGAGTGGCGCGTCGACGACGCGGGCGACTTCGAGCGGCTCCAGGGTGAACGCGTATGGTTCCGGTAGGCGGGCAACGAATGGACTGACGACGTAGGTCGAACTCAGCGTGCGCCGCTCGGGCAGCGCGCCGAGGATCTGCACGTGCGCGGGGTCGATCCCGACCTCTTCCGCGCTCTCGCGCAGCGCCGTGTCGAGCAAACTGGCGTCGCGGTCAATTTCGAACCGTCCACCCGGAAACGCCATCTGGCCGGAGTGCGATCCGCCCAGCGTACGCCGGATCATCGTCATCACGGGTCCGACGTTGTCGACGATGCGAATTGGGATCAGCACGGCGGCGGTGATCTGCATCATCGGCGGAAGAATCGATCGACTTCGTCCAGCGGAGACGCCGCATCCAATATGGAATCGCCGACGACGACCGCGTCGACGTCTCCCCGCAGGGTCAGCCCCTCGGCGATGCTGCGCACCTCGGCTAGCAAAACCACCACGATGAACCGTGGGATGTGCCCGGCCAGAATGCGCACCCGCGCAAGGTCGGCAAAGCCGTCGGCGGCGACGCAATTGATACCGACACAGTGCGGTGCGCGCATAGGCGCCTTCTCCAGATCCGCCTCATCGGCGATTTCGAGTACCGGGGTCATGTGCAGCGAGACGCTGATATCCGAAACCCGCTCTATGTCCAGAGAGTCCAGCTCGCTTATGGGAATTCGCACCGCGTCCGCACCGCGAATCCTCGAGTCGAACACCTGCACCTCATCGAAACAAAGGTCGTCGCGCAGGAGCGGTGCGGTCATCGCTGTGCGGACCGTCTCCAGGTCTTCCCCCGTGCAGCCGTGCTCCTCGGACGTGCAAACCGCCAAAGCGGCGATTTCGGTGTCGTCCAGGCCAACCGCCAGCGCGGCGAAATCCGCACCTGGCCAGCTTCCCCCCGTCAGCGGATCGCGCCGCTTCAGCCGGGGGACCAATGCGAGGTCGCTGCGCTGCGAGGCAAGGAACTGAGCGAAGTCGCGTGCACTCGGCACGATCGCGTTGGTCGCGACCCCTTGCAGCCGAGTCGCCTCGCGGCGTTTCTCCCGTATCCACTCCTCGCGGCTCATCCGATCGCTCGACTTGTCGCCATTGCGCGACCCACCTATTGTGCCCGCCGAATGGCCATGAATCGAGTCGTCGTGCGCTATCACGAAGTGGCCCTCAAGAAAACGAACCGCGCCGAGTTCGTGACGCGACTCTCGCGCAACATCATCGGCATCCTCGAGGGTACCGGTGTCTCGCAAACGCACCGCGCACCGGGGCGCATCATTCTGCATTTGCCCGATACCGACGTCTGGCCGGAAGTCCGCGAACGCCTGCGCAATGTGTTCGGCATCGCGAACTTCCTCCTCTGTGAACGCGTCGATTCGTCGATTTCGGAGATCGCGGAGCGGATCGCACGCTCCGCCGAGGCAGTCACCTTCCGATCCTTCGCGGTCCGCACGAAACGTTCCGACAAGGCGTATCCACTTGGCTCGCCCGCGGTTTCCGCGTTGGTCGGCACGGCGGTGCAGAGACGCACGGGCCAGCCGGTCGATCTGCGTAACCCAGACCTCGAGATCCACATCGAGATCCTGCCGAGGGAGATTCTCTATTCTCTCGAGAAGGTCCAAGGAGCCGGCGGTCTGCCGGCCGAATCCGGCGGCACCGTTCTCGCCCTGCTCTCCGGCGGCATCGATTCGCCCGTCGCGGCGTTTCGCCTCCTGCAACGCGGCTGCCGCGTCGAGCTCGTGCATTTTCACGCCGCTCCGCAACAAAGTCGGGCGAGCCTCGAAAAGGCCATCGAAATCATGTCGACCCTGCGTCGCTGGCAACCGACCTCGCGCCTGCACGCCGTGCGTTTCGGCGACGTACAGAAAGAGATCGTCGCCCGCGCACCGCGCCGAGCCAGGGTCGTGCTCTACCGCAGAATGATGATGCGCATCGCCGAGAAAGTGGCGGCGTCGCTAGAGGCCGCTGCCCTGGTGACCGGGGACAGTCTCGGCCAGGTGGCGTCACAGACGCTGCCAAACCTGGTCGCCATCGAGGAGGCCTGCGGGATGCCGATCCTGCGGCCGCTGATCGGAATGGATAAGGAAGAGATCGTCGCCCAGGCGCGAAAGATCGGCACCTACGAGATCTCGATCCAAGCCGACGAAGATTGCTGTCAGCTGTTTCTCCCCAAACACCCGTCGACCTGCATGACGGTGGGCGCCGCACGGGCGGCGGAGGCAACCCTGGACATTCCTTCCCTGGTCGCCAGCGCCCTGGCCACTGTCGAAACGATCGGCAGTCGCGGCTAGTCCGTTGACAAACCCCGAGACGGCCCTTCGACAGGCTCAGGGCGAGCGGAAAAGTCCTTTAGAATCGGCGCGGAGAACCGCTCATGCTGAGCCTGTCGAAGCATGCTGTGGCGTTTTTCAACGGGCCGCTAAACAAGTAGGCAGCCTGCAGCGCTGTCAGTTCGACTTCGGCGATGCCGGATTGACCAAGTCCATTCCGAGGGTCGCCGGGAAAACGGCGGCCACCTCTTCGCTCCGCCAGCGGCCAACTTTGGTCATCGTCCGCACCGGCGCGGGATCGTTCATGAGGGAAATGAGACCACCCATTACGACAAAGGTCTGTCCGTTGATTGCCGCCGCGGCATCCGTCGCCAGGTACGTGGCAAACGGTGCGATGTCCTCCGGCGCGAAATTCGATACCGCTGCCAGCTCGCGGCCCATTGCGCCGGCGCCAATTACGCCGGCGTTATCGCGTTTGGCGGCGACGTCGTCCGGAATCGTGTCCACCAAGCGAGTCACGGCGGCCGGCGCGATGGCGTTGACGGTGATCGCGTACTTTCCCAGATCACGGGCGACTACCCGCGTCAGGCCGACGATTCCGTCTTTGGCCGCCGCATAGTTCGCCTGCCCGGAGTTTCCGTAGAGTCCGGAGGTAGAGGTGATGTTGAGGACGCGACCCGACCGCTGTCGCCGCATGTGCACCGACGCGTGGCGCGTGCAATTGAACGTTCCTTTGAGGTGGACGGCGACGACCGCGTCGAACTCCTCTTCGCTCATGTTGAAGATCATGCGATCGCGCAGAATTCCGGCGTTGTTGACGACAATGTCGATGCGACCGAAGTTGGCGCAAGCCGTGTCGATCAGCCGCTCGGCCGCTGCGTAGTCGGCGACGTCGGCGAAATCAGCAATCGCCCGCCCACCCGCCGCGACGATCGCCGCGGCGGCTTCTTCTGCCGCCGAGGTATCTCGACCGCGTCCGTCCGTCGCCGCGCCGAGATCGTTGACGACGACCGCCGCACCTTCCGCCGCCATCGCCGCGGCGATCGCCCGGCCGATTCCGCGACCACCGCCGGTGACGACGGCCACCTTCCCCTCGAGCCGATTGCCCATGGCTCCGCCCCCCTGTCTAAGATTGCGACCGCGGCGGCGCCGGATTCGCCAACCCTTCGGTCAATGTCTGCGGCACGATCTCGACGAGTTCATCCACCGTCCACCGCCCAGCCTTGAAGATCGTCTTGATCGGCCGCGGTTGAGACAGCAGGGAATACGACGGACCCGCGCAAAGAAAGAACTGCCCGCTGACTCCCGCCGCGCGGTCGCTGGCAAGAAAGGCAACCATCGGCGCGACATCCTCCGGGGAGAGATTCTCCAGCTGACGAAGTGCCGATTCCTCGCGTACGATTCCCTGCTGTTTGCGAATTTCGCGCGCCTTCAACACCGCCGGGGTCATCGTCATGCGTGTCGCCGCAACCGGACAGATGGCGTTGGCCGTCACGCCGTAGCGCCCCAGATCGCGCGCTACGGCCTTGGTCAAACCGCCGATCGCCGATTTGGCAGATCCGTAGTTTGCCTGGCCGGGGTTTCCGAAAAGTCCGGCGCCTGAGGCGAAGGTGATGATCCGGCCCGAGCACTGCGCGCGAAATGACGTCGACGCATGGCGGATGCAGTGGAACGTGCCCTTGAGGTGAACTGCCAGTACTTCGTCGAATTCCGCTTCGGCCATATTGAAGATCATGCGGTCCCGCAGAATACCGGCACAGGTGACGACGATGTCGAGGCGGCCGAAGGTATCTATAGCCTGCTGGATGATGCGTCCGGCGGCAGTGAAATCCGCAACCGATTCGGCGCTGGCGGTGGCTCGGCCTCCAGCGCCGATGACCTCGGCGACGACTGAGTTCGCCAGCTCGCTCTCAGGATCCAAGCCGTCGAGACTGACTCCGAAGTCATTGACGACGACGGCGGCCCCCTGGGCGGCAAGCTCGAGGGCTACGGCGCGACCGATCCCCCTGCCGGCGCCGGTGACGACGGCGACGCGCCCTTGCAACATGCTCACGACCGAAATCCCCCCTACTGCCGATGCTCTGATGAGAGGGAGCGCGAATCAGCCTTTCTTCGACTCATAGCGCGACCCCGACCGATGAAACATTTCGTCCAGATCTTCCTTTGCCTCGGCGAGATTGCCGCGCAATAGGGACGACTGGAAGTGCTTCGCCAGCATCGCCATCATCGGCCCCTCGCCAGGACTCAGTCGATCCCCCACCGCTGCCAGGTCCTTCATCGCCGAACCTACCGCGTCGAGCATGCCCACCGGATCACCGCGATCGCGCGCCGCCATCGCCTCGATCAACCGCGAACGCACCGAGGCTACGACCGCCCGGCCCGCGTCACCGAGCACCAACTCGAGTTCCGACAATCCCGCCAGCATTTGTTCGAGGGCAACTGGCACTTGCGGTTGGTGGTCTTGTGTCATGTCCGATAGCGTAACGGTTCCCGGCGCCAGCGTCCACGGCGCACCCAACCCGACTTCCATCCGCAGGAGGACATCATGCTCTTCGTCATTTTGGCTCACGATGCCCGCGGCTCCAGCGAACGGCGCCCGGTCCACCGCCCGGCACACCTTGCCCACCTCGAGAAACTCGAGAACGCCGGTCGGCTGGTGCTCGCCGGTCCGTTGACCGACGGGGCCGGTTCGCTGATCGTCGTCGATGCCGAGTCCCTCGGCGCGGCCTGGGAAACTGTCGCACGCGATCCGTACGTCGAGAACGGTATCTTCGAACGCGTCGAGGTCCATCCGTTCCTGCAGGTGTTCCCCAGATCCGGGTGATGTCCGCCCGGCGCCAATGAATTCGTGCGCCCCATGCGACTCGAAGTGGGCTTCATCGATGAGACTGCTATCCTGAGCCATCGTCACGGAGGCTGCATGATTGAACTCATCGACCTGAGCAAGCGCTACGGGAACACGCTGGCCGTCGATTCGCTGAACCTGAGGGTTCCGGACGGGGAGATCTTCGGCTTTCTCGGCCCCAACGGCGCCGGCAAGACGACTACGATCCGAATGATGATGGGTTTGCTGCAACCAACTTCGGGTCAGGTCATTCTCGGCGGAGCGGATCTCGCGGCGAACCCCCTCGCCGCGAAGGCGCTCTGCGGTTTTGTTCCCGACCGCCCCTACGTGTACGAAAAACTGACGGGCGCCGAGTACCTGGACTTCGCGGCTCAGCTTTATTCGCTGCCCGACAGCGTGCGCAACGCGCGCCGCGATCGTTTTCTCGACGTCTTCGACCTCGGCAGCTGGGGGGACGAACTGATCGAGGGATACTCGCACGGCATGAAGCAGCGACTGGTCATGGCCAGCGCGCTGATGCACGAACCCAAGCTCCTCATCGTCGACGAGCCGACGGTCGGGATGGACCCGCGCGGAGCGCGATTGCTGAAACGGATCTTCCGCGAGACCGCTGCGCGTAGCGCGACGGTGTTCATGTCCACCCATAGCCTCGAAGTCGCCGAGGAGCTCTGCGATCGCGTCGGCATCATCCTCCAGGGCAACCTGATTGCGATGGGAACCGTGGAGGAACTCCGCGAAAAGGCGGGAAGCCATGCCGATTGCAGTCTCGAAGCCATTTTTCTCCGGCTCACCGGTGGAGAGGACGACGCTTCGGTCGAGGCTCTCCTCGCATGACGGCGCCGACGACACGCAACGACGTAGCCGGCGCGGCGCCCCGGCTACTGCTGCCGCCGGCTCGCGGCGCGATCGCGCCGAGGGGCTTTCTGCATTGGCAGCGGCTCCTCCTCTCGCCACGGACCCTGGCGGTGAAGAATCGCTATCGCCAATATTCTCGTGCTGAGCGGCTCCGCGCGGCGGGCTTCGCCTTGCTCGGCGTAGCCTTCGGTGGCGCTGTCTTCGCTTTCTTCTATCGCGCGCTCAGCTACTTCCTGTCGGTGCCCGATTTCGGTCCGGTGTTGACGTACAAGCTGCTGGGCATGGTGTTCGTCACGTTTTTCTCGATTTTGCTGTTCTCGAACGTCGTAACTTCGCTATCGACGTTCTTCCTCGCCCACGATCTCGAACGAGTAGTCGCCGCGCCGGTTCCCATGCGCCGCCTCTTCTACGCGAGATTCACGGAAACCGTGGTCGACTCCTCGTGGATGATGCTGCTTTTCTCCGCACCGGCGTTTCTCGCCTACGGAATCGTTCACGAAACGGGCGTCGGATTCTACCTGATGACCGCGGCTACACTGCCGCCGTTTCTGTTGATTCCGGCCGCCATCGGGGTCTCGATGACCACCACTCTGGTCAATGTCTTCCCTGCCCGCCGCACCAAAGACATCCTTCTTATCCTGGCGGTTTTCTCCATCGCCCTGCTCTACATGCTGTTCCGCATGGTGCGGCCGGAACGATTGGTCAATCCGGAGGGATTCGCCGACTTCACCGCCTTCCTCAATGCCATGCAGACTCCAGAGTGGACGTTTCTCCCGAGCACCTGGGCGACCGAGATTCTCTTTCCGATGCTTGGGCTGCGCGCGGGCCGGCCATACTTCTACTTCATCCTGTTGGTTTCGACGGCAGCCGTCGCAGTGATGGCGTGCGAGGCGATCGTCACGAGGTCCTTCACCCGCGGCTGGAGTAAAGCCCAGGAAGGGCGTCAGACACGCAAGGCACTTCGACCCCTCTGGGAACGCGCGCTGACGCTGTTGACACTCCCCTTCCAATCGACGACGCGCGTCCTCGTAGAGAAGGAGATCAAGATCTTCTTTCGCGACACGGGCCAGTGGTCGCAATTGATTCTGCTCGGAGCCCTGATCGTCGTTTACGTCTATAATTTCAGCGTTCTGCCGATCAACGGCAGCACCCTTGCGACATTCTATCTCAAGAACGTAATCGCCTTCGTCAACCTCGCCCTGGCCGCGTTCGTCACCGCATCGGTCGCCGCGCGCTTCATCTATCCCTCCATAAGTCTGGAGGGGCGGGCCTTCTGGGCAATCAAGACCGCGCCTGTACCAGCCTCGCAGGTCTGGTGGGCGAAGTTCTGGAGTGGATTGGTTCCGTTGGTGATTCTCGGCGAGATCCTGGTGATTGCGACCAACGCCTATCTTCAGGTCATGCCGTTCATGCTCTGGCTCTCTACCGCCACTCTGCTCGCTATGTGCTTCCCGATTGTCGCACTCGGCCTCGCCGTCGGCGCCACTTATCCCAACTTCGAGGCAGAGAATGCCGCCAAGGTGGCTTCCGGTGCCGGCGGCCTGGTTTACATGGTTCTCTGCATGTCGTTCATCGGCGCCGTCGTCACGCTCGAGGCGTGGCCGGTATACGTCGTCTTTTCCAATCGCTTCTCCGACACGCCTCTATCTCTCTCGGCATGGCTTGGCGTCATTGCCTCGTTGACGGCGGTCGCGGTCCTCATGATCGGCGTTTTCGGCCTCTCCGTACGGCATGGAATCCGACGTCTGGAGAGACTGGAACTATGATCGCACCAGCCATTCCCGAGGGCTCACGGCTAGGCTGAAACTCGCTCTGCTCGTAGGCAGAGGCAGACGCATAGGCACAGGCATAGGGATGTTCGCGCAAGGCGCGATCCATGGAACTTTTCTTTACTCAGCCGACTGATCCGGCGTCCCGCCGGTGGGCCCGGCTGGCCTGAGACTTCGGCCCTTCCGCTGGACCCATCCCCCATCTCCCACGTCACCCCGGCGAAAGCCGGGGTCCACCTGGTAGCCCGGATGGATGCCGGCTTTCGGGAGTGTCGGAGAAGCGGCCACGGTCCATTGCTCGAGCCCGAGAAGCAATGATCCGCTCTCCCGGATGGGACTGTCGATTTTCTCCGAAACGAGGCTTCGACAAGCTCAGCCTGAGCGGCTGGAGGGTTGTTTTCAAAGAACTTTCTCCGCTCACCCTGAGCTTGTCGAAGGGTGTTTCCACATTTATCGACAGTCTCGGATGAGAGGGTCAGGGTGAGGAGGATGAGATGGTCAACCACTGCCACCCCATCTCTTACAATTGGTTTGCGGCGTCTATTTGAATCCTCTCCCGCGAGTCGTGCGGAAGAGGGATAATGTTCAAACTCCCTGTGCGATTACGTCGATCGACGGCATCGGCGAGGCAGAGGGTTGGTCGTTGGCGCGGCGACATAGGACGACTACTCGATCTCAAAAAGGAAAGGCCCCGAGAGACGAACTCTCGGGGCCTTTTCAAGTGATGAGGTGATTGGGATTTACGGCAGGATGATCTGATCGCCCTGGCTCCGGCTTCCCTGGAACTGGACGTTCGCCGCCGTCGTCTTGTACGGCAGGCCATCAGCTACGCAGGCGCTGCCAACCGGGCAGTCCGAATCAGCCGAACACGATGCCGTGGGCGCCATCGGTCCGCAGCCGTGATTGTCACCGCATACTCCGCCAGCGACACCCAAGCACGTCCCGAGTCCCCACTGCTCTTCGAGATGCAAGAGCACACCGTTTCCATCGTAGTTGTCGTCGTTGTCCGCAGGACCCGAAACCGAACGGACGCGCGACATTCCCGTCAAGGTTCCCTGCGTGCCAACGCTGAAGATCGACTGGCGATCGCCATCGATGCCCGGACGGGTATCGATGTCGGCAAGACGCACTTCACGGTAACAGTCGATTCGAGTCGAAGTCGAGAAACGCTGCTCGAACTCGTTGTAGATCAGGAACTGCAGCGTCGCACTCCCCGGAATGTCGGTGAGCAGATCCGCACCGCAGGGAACGACTGTCATCTTCGAGGTCACGCTGCGCGCGTTCGTGTTCTGATGGGTCACGACCTGCGCACCCTCGAAAAAGTGGTTCAGCGTCCAGATATTCGGGCAACCCACGTTGCTGTCCTGGCCGTCGGCCGGGAAGGCTCCGTATTCTGCCTCTGGACCACCGATATTGAGTACGTTCGGGGTCCCGTCCTGCGCGCCCTCAATCGCCTTGATCGCGATCGCATTGGACTTGCGAGCGTCGATCTGCTCGTCGACGATGGTTACAACCGTCGACTCACCCTTGAGGTCATTGCGGTCACTCGGGCGATCGGCGTCGCCGACGTCCATCTGGATGCAGCGCAATTCTCCGATAAACGGATCCTCAGGAGCCGGCGGAATCGAACCTTCATTGAACTGGTTCGCCTGCCCGGGAGAATCAGCCAACGGAAGGCGGCTCAAGCCGTTGCCCAGCGACCACGAAATCGGTTGGCGCTTGGTCAGCGTCAAACGGAAGTCGGTCTTTGCCCATCCGGGTAGACATCGCAAACCCGGAAAGGCTGAACAATCGGCGTCCGTGCTGCAGACCGGCCCACCTTCGCCACCACAGTGGCCATTTGCATTGATCAAATAACAATCGACTCGAGTCAAAAAGTCGGAAGTATTCGTCAACTGGATCCGCGTATCGATCCCGTTGGCCGTATCCAACTCCAGGTCGATGTAAACCAAAATCGCCCCGGACTCGACGGTCGAAATCCCCTTCGCCTCGATTATTCTGGCGCTCGCTGCACTACCGCAGACCAGTAGTACCGCAGTGCTTACCAGCGCGGACCGCCAGAACCCCATCTTCGTACTCATCACTTGTCTCCTTTCCTCACCTCTCGACGAAAACACCATGGCTCGCTCCGTCAATTCTTCAGAATGGCATTGGAATGCGGATGCGATCGATCCGCGGTCCACCTTCTGTATCGATGGTCGCGTCATAGCGAGTCCCCGATTGGTGCAGGTTCCACGCTGTCCAAGCACTGTCCGTCGCGCCCGCTGCAAAATGCTGCTCCTCGCCAATGGCGATCACGCCACCGTGAAGGTCAACCGGCTGCATCGTCGTAAACGCAGTGTCCGTTCCCAACACCCCAAAAGAGAATATACTTGCTGGCTTCGAGCACAGGTCTCCTGCGCCACCGGCGCAGTTCGCGTCACCGGCGCAAGGGCCACCCGATACGCTGCATGTGCCCGTACCGACATCGATATCCGCCATCCGGGTGCTCAACCAACAATCGACCGTCGTGCTCGTCGAAAAATTGTTTTCGAACTCGTTGGTGACCAGGAACTGGACGGTTACTCTCTCGGGAATGAGATTCTCGAAGTCCTGCTGACACGGTACGACCGTGATGTACGGGCGGATCGGGCATGGACTGGGCTCACCCTCGACCTCAACATCACAGGCACCGGCACCATCCGCAAAATGGTCGATCAGGATGGTGTTCGGACATGAGTTGTACTCGCCGTCGTTGAGCGCTGTGTTGTTCAGCAACAGCTCTTCGGGGTCGCCGTCGCTGGCCAGATCCGGATTGGCCGTGATCGCCAGAGCATTGTACTTGGCGACGTCGCCTTCGTCCGAAACCAGAACCGCCTCACCTTTGAGGTTGTTTCCGCCGAACGGCGTGCCCGAAGCGTCCACCTGGACACACTTCAGCTCGCCCTCGAAGCCCTCCTCGACAGGAGGAATTGCTCCCGGATCAAGCCCCGCGCCATCTTGGACCGGATCCGTGAAGTTGTCGCTGTTGTTGACCTGCCGCCCCTGACTGGCAACCCAGTGCGTCGGCTGCTGCTTGGTCAAGACGACTCGAAAGTCGGTGACATCCCATCGCCGCCGCCCATTCAGCAGGCTCGCGTTGAGATAAAAACAGTGGGCGTACACCACATTATTGCTGGTATTGGAGAGCTGGATGACTGTATCCCGACCTCCATCCGAATACACCACCTTCGGATACACCATGATCGATCCGCTCGTGTCCGGCGTTACTTCAGCCTGCGCGGTCAGCGCAAAACCGAAGACGCCTGCCAGCACTCCGCAGAGGCCCCACACAAAGCGCATCCCCAGTGCCTTGCTCATCACCCGTCTCCTTTCCTTGGCGGTATAGCGCCCCATCGGCCTATTCCGCCTTTCAAACCAAGTGTCCCGAAGTACACTACGTATTGCCATTTGCGCAACCGGACCGCCCGATCCACGGATCGGGGGCCGCAAAGCTGGTTCCAGTTACTTGAACCGTGTCAGGTTGTCAAGCGGAAAAGGCAGAGGAGCTAGAACGGACGTACTTCGAGACGCCCAGTCTCGCAGGCGCCGGATGCCGCACAACCGCGATTTGCTGCATGGTTTTTGAGGGAATCCGGCCTCACTGCAATCGATGATCTCCAGCGGAGATTCCTCTGGCGTCGAGTGGCAGCCAGTTCACGGGCGTGATGACAGGCAATCTGCGGTCACTCACACACTGCCGACCAGCGATTCTGCCGCCCAGCGATTCTTGACCGCCGTGATGGCCAGTGGTAGTCAGCCTAAGTTTTGGGCATCCGCCTGAATTTTCGTCGCGGTGGGGAAGTCTCTGCCTGACAACTTTGTGAGCAAGGAAGGCAGGAGGGAGAGATCATGCGTAAGGTTTTGGTGTTCTCGGCAGTGGTGGCGACGATCGCGGGCTGCTCGCAACTAAGCGGTATTGCAGGCGGCGATGCGAGTCGGTCGGAGAGTGCAGCCCCTGCCGCCGTATCGGCCAGTGGATTGCGATATGTCACCGCATCTGAGGGGCTGCCGAAGTCAAACATCTGGAAATCCCAGGTCGCGTTCGGCGACATCAATGGCGATGGCTTCGACGACCTCGCTGCGGTTTCGCGGCTCGCCGACGGACCGTGGGCCTGGATCAGCAACGGCCAGGGGGCGTGGGCACAAGCGGGCGAAGGTCTGCCGCGCGAGCAGTTCTGTGGCGGCGGCGTCGATTTCGCCGACATCAACAACGACGGACACATGGATCTCGCCATTGCCGACCACTGCAAAGGCGTGTTCGTGTTTCTCGGCGATGGCCAGGGCAACTGGCGCAGCGCATCGTCGGGATTGCCGACGATCGGCTGCGAGGATGTGGCGCTGGGAGATTTCGACAACGACGGCTGCATCGATCTCGTGTCGGTAGCGGCGCAAGAAGAAGGTGTCCGCGCCTTCCGGGGCAATTGCGACGGCGTCTGGAAGGAGATGTCGGACGGTCTTTCTATCGAAGACTGGGGCAACGGCATCACCATGATCGACTTCAACGGCGACGGAAACCTCGATATCGCCGCAGCTTACTCCGGCGGCCCGCGGGTGTGGCTGGGCGACGGCAAAGGCGCATGGACAGAAGCTTCGGTCGGACTCCCGGCGCCGGATATCCACGGCCTTTATTGGGGAATTGCCGTTGGGGATCTGAATGGCGACGGCCGCCCCGATCTGGTCTCCGGTTCGCAAATGCCGCCACAGCCGAATGGATGCGGCGTTCCCGGTGAGCCAGTCTGCGTCGGCGGCGGCGTCGAGGTGTTCCTGCAGAACGCCGACGGTAGTTGGGAATTTTCGAACAGCGGCCTGCTGCCGATGAACGCCCTCGGCGTCGCGGTGGGCGACCTCAACAATGACGGCCACCAGGATATCGTCGCCGTCGGCAAGAACGCGTTGGATCAGATCGGCGGCGTTTACGGAGTGTTCCCGTACCTCGGAGACGGCGCCGGCAACTGGACCTTGGCGCGTGACACCGGCCTGCCGTTGACTGGCCAGATGCGTTCGTGGGGCGTCGCCGTCGGCGATATCGACAACGACGGGATTCTCGACATCGGCGTCGCCTTTGGCGACGTGGTGCACCCGACGTGGCGTTCCGGCAAGGCGGGAGGCTCGCCGCAGCGCGGACACTTCGGATACATGGAAGTGTGGCGCGGCGTCCTCGAGAAGTAATCACGAGACGAATACCGGGAGCACTTCTCCGCCCGTGCGCAACACGCGTTGCCACGGCGCCCTCGAGAGTTCGACCTATCCTCACAATGCGGCCCCGACGATCGACTCGCCGGGGCCGCATTGCATCGTGGCAGTCATGTGAAATGATGACGAGGTGTCGCGTCTTTGGGGCTATGCGCGCCGTTATCTGGCGAGATACCTGCTGGGTGCCCTCTGCCTGATCGCGACCGCCTCGCTGGCGATGGCTATCCCGTACCTGCTGAAGCGAGCGATCGACGGCATCCAGGCGGGCCTGCCCTTCTCCTCCGTCGCTACGATTGCGGCGATCATCGCCGGCATCGCCTTGGTTCAGGGTGCCGTGCGGACACTATCGCGGGCGCTGATCTTCAACGTCGGCCGCGACGTCGAATGCGATCTGCGCAACGACTTGTTCGCCCACCTCGAGCGCCTGCCCGTCTCCTACTACCAGCATCAACAGACCGGCGACCTGATGTCGCGGCTGATCAACGACGTCACGGCGATTCGCATGCTGCTCGGCGTGGGATTTCTCAATCTGCTGAACACGCCGATCTACTACGCGTACGGACTGTCGATCATGCTCGCGTTGAACGTGCCGCTGACGTTGGCCGCGCTGGCTCCGTTCCCGATTCTGCTGCTGGTCGTCAAGCAGGTGTCGCGCCGCATGATGGAGCAAACCCTGCGGGTGCAGCAGGAGTTGTCCAACCTGAGTAGCGTGGTTCAGGAGAACGTCGCCGGCATTCATGTCATACGCGCCTACCAGGCCGAAGACGTAGCCGTGCGCCGCTTCGCCCACCGCAACAACGCGCTCACCGAACAGAGTCTGTCCCTCGCTCGCGTGCGCGGCCAGTTGGGCCCGATCATGCGCACCGCATCGGGGCTGGGGACGCTGGTCGTCCTTTGTTACGGCGGCACCATGGTCATCGACGGCAGCATCACCCTCGGCGATCTGGCCGCGTTCATCGGCTACCTCAACCTCCTCGCCTGGCCGACGATGGCGATGGGATGGATGCTCTCGGTCGTGCAACGCGGGCGCGCCGCTATGCAGCGACTCGAGCAGATCTTCTCCGTCGATCCGGCGATCGCCGACGCCGACGACGCGCAACCCCTGCCCGCCATTCACGGAGCGATCGAGTACCGCAATGTTTCGTTCCGCTACCCGAATGGAAATGGCGGAGCGCCCATTTTGGAAGATGTATCGTTCTCACTACAGCCCGGACAGAAACTGGCGATCGTCGGGCGAACCGGCGCCGGCAAAAGCACGCTGGTGAATCTGCTGCCGCGCCTTTTCGACGTGACATCGGGAAGCATCCTCGTGGACGGCCGCGAGATCCGCACCCTGCCGCTGCGACAACTGCGCGGATCGATCGGCTTCGTCCCCCAAGATCCGTTTCTCTTCTCGACCCGGATCGACGACAACATCGCATTCGCCATGGCAGCGAATGGCGATGATTCGGCAAACCGCGACGCGGCCGTGCGCGATGCCGCAGCCGCGGCCGGCGTCGATCAGGACATCGACGGCTTCCCCAAAGCATATTCCACCCTGGTGGGCGAACGCGGCGTCACCCTCTCGGGTGGTCAGAAACAGCGCCTCACCCTGGCCAGGGCACTCGCCGCCGCGCCGCGGATCCTCGTCCTCGACGATGCGCTTTCGAGCGTCGATGCGCGCACCGAACGACGCATCCTCGCCGCACTGCGCCAGCGTCTCGTCGGGCGCTCGAGCATCGTCATCGCACACCGCCTATCGACGGTCGTCGACGCCGACCTGATCCTGGTTCTCGACGAGGGCCGGGTGGTCGAGCGCGGCACCCATGCTTCGCTCTTGCAGGCCGACGGATTCTATTCGCAATTGTTCCGCGAGCAGCAACTCGACGAAGAGTTGGCGGTCCCATGAATCGACCCGGCGCAGGTCCCACCTCGCCCAACGGCGGCGCCGCGCGTTGGTCCGCCGACGCCCACGGCGAAGCCGACCTGGGGCGGGCGTACGACGGCCGCCTGATGCGGCGATTGTGGGGTTATATACGCCCCCACCGCGCGACGTTCGTCGCCTCCCTACTGTGCCTGCCGATCACGGCGGCCCTATCCCTTCTACAGCCCTATTTGCTGAAGGTGGCCATCGACGAGTACGTCGCCGCCAAAGACACGGCCGGCCTGCTGCGCATCGGCGCCTTCTACGCTCTCTCGCTGGTTGGGGAATTCGCATTCCTCTATCTGCAGTACTATTTGACCATGCTGGTGGCGCAGCGCAGCCTCGCCGCGCTGCGCGTCGATCTCGTCGCACACATGCAGAAGTTGCCGGCACGGTTCTTCGATCGCAATCCGGTCGGGCGACTGGTCACTCGGCTCACCACCGACGTCGACGTAATCAACGAAATGTTTGCCGCCGGCGGTCTGACGATGATGATGGACGGCGTTCTCCTGCTCGGCATCGTCGGCATCATGCTCGCCATCGACTGGCGTTTGGCGCTCGTCACGATCACGGTCACACCGGTTCTCGCTCTAGCCATCAACTTCTTTCGTCTGCATGCGCGAAACAACTACCGCATGATCCGCGACCGGCTGGCGCGTTTGAACGCCTACCTGCAGGAGGCCATCGCCGGCATCACGGTGATCCAGCTCTTCGCGCGCGAGGAAGACAGCTTTCGCCATTTCAGCGAACTCAACGACCACCACCGCGAGGCACACCACGCTGCCAACATCTACGAGGCGGCCCTGTTCTCGGTCGTAGAAACGGTCAGTTCGATAGCGCTGGCCCTGATCCTCTGGTACGGCGGCGGGCAGATCCTCGCCGGTACTCTCGCCTTCGGCACGCTCGTCGCGTTCATCGAATACACACAGCGGTTCTTCGTGCCCATCCGAGATTTTTCCAGCAAGTACGCCGTCATGCAGTCGGCGATGTCCGCCGCCGAACGCGTCTTCGAACTTCTCGATCGCCCGGTCGACATCGCCTCGCCGGCCCATCCGAGTTCGGTCGCCAGTGCGCGTGGTCGAGTCGATTTCGAGAACGTCTGGTTTGCCTACAACCGCGATGATTTCGTGCTGCGCGACGTGTCCTTCTCCGTCGCGCCTGGGGAGAACGTTGCGCTTGTCGGCCACACGGGTTCGGGAAAGACAACCGTCATCAAACTGCTCAACCGCTCCTACGACGTCGACCGCGGGCGCATCCTCGTCGACGGAGTCGACGTTCGCGACTGGGACCTGGCGGCGCTGCGCCGTCGCATCGGCGTCGTTTTGCAGGACGTATATCTCTTTTCCGGCACGATCGTCGACAATCTCACGTTGCAGCGAACGGATATTTCCCGAGAGACGGCGATCGCCGCCGCAACGGCCATCGGCGCGGATACGTTCATCCGGCGCCTGCCGCGCGGCTACGACGAGACGCTGCGCGAGCGCGGCAACAACCTGTCGGTCGGACAGCGTCAGCTGTTGGCATTCGCGCGGGCTCTCGCCTACGACCCGACCATCCTGGTCCTCGACGAGGCAACGTCGAGTGTCGACATGGAGTCCGAGGCGCTCGTCCAGGAGGCCGTCGAGCGCCTCATGGCCGGCCGCACCGCCCTCGTCGTCGCCCACCGTTTGTCGACGATCGAGCACTCCGACCGCATCCTGGTCATGCAGTCGGGCGAGATCCGCGAGAGCGGGCGCCACGCCGACCTTCTCGCCAGCGGCGGTCTCTACTACCGGCTCTACCGATTGCAGTTCGCTGCGACGGAGAGCGCGCTACACGATGGCGCGATCGCGGTCTCCCCCGGCCAATGAGAGTCCTGCGCTTCACCGCGCTGGTCGGTATCGCCTTTACCCTGCCCTCGTGCGGCGCCGAGGACGTGCGATACCTGTTCCGAGCCGCCTACGAAGAGGCACGCATTCTCGCGCGCCGGCAGTCGATCGAAGAAGTTCTCATCAACTCCGGCACCGACGATGCAACCCGCGCGAAGCTAGAGTTGACCCTGGCCGCGAGAGCCTTCGCCGCCGATGGCATCGGCCTCGAGATCGGCGGTAGCTACGAGAGCGTGGCCGACGTCGATCAGGATCAAATCGTCCACGTCGTCAGCGCCGCCCACCGCGATCGCTTGCAAGCGTATACATGGTGGTTCCCAATCGTCGGTCACGTCCCGTATCGCGGCTACTTTCACCGCGACGCCGCCGTCGCCCTGGCCCGCGAACTGGAGAACGACGGCTACGACACCTACGTTCGGCAAGCCTTGGCCTTCTCGACCCTCGGCTATTTCGACGATCCATTGTTGTCACACCTACTGCGCTACGACGACGTGAATCTCGTCGAGACGATTCTCCACGAGCTTCTGCATGGCGACATCTACCTCCGCGGCCAAGCGGCATTCAATGAGTCCTTTGCCAACTTCGTCGGCTATCGCGGAGCAATCGCGTTCTTTACGGCTCACGGTAATGAGGAAGCGGTCGTGCGAGCCGGCGACCGCTGGGCCGATGCGCTGCAGTTCGGCGCTGCCCTGTCGACGATCTCCGCACAGCTCGAAACTGCCTACGCGGACGGTGTCAGCGAAGAACAGCGCCAGCGGCTCTTCGATGAGGCGCGTGCGAGCCACGTGGCAATGGCGTGGCGCACGGGCGATTTCGACCGCTTCGCGACCGACCCCCTGAACAACGCCGTACTCCTCGCCAAGCAAATCTACTTCGAGCGGCTCGAACTTTTCGAGACCGTGCTCCATCGTTTCGACGGCGACCTGAGGCGGACCGTCGCTTGGCTCAGCCAGGCCGCGCGTTCGGGCGCCGAGGATCCCTACGGCGCCATCGAGCGCGCGCTCGAGATGCCGGCGATGACTCCGCGTCAGTAGCGCAGACCGCTGCGACTGCCGCCTTCTGTCGAACCGAATCCGAGCAGGCCGACTTGGACCTGGAGTTGCAGTTCGTCCGGATTCGAACGATCGGCGACACCGACGTCGAGATTCCAACAATCGCATGCCGACAGGTAGGAAACGCCGAGAAAGTTGCTGAGCACGCGGCTGGCCGCGACGTTGAACCGCGTCGATTGGCGCAAACCGATACGTTCGGTGACACGCAGCAAGACAGCCGAGTCGAGCTGCTCGACGGTGCTGGAGTCCGGCACACTATTGTTGGCGATGAATCGGTACTGGATACCGAAGCTGGAGCGATGCAGCCAGCGCAGGAGCTCCACCTCCGGCAACAACCATTCCGGCTCGCGCAGCAACACACCCACCGTCGCCGAGGTGAGGTTTGCGTGGCTCGGATCATACGTCGACTCGAGGCGCAGCGACGTACCCAGGCCGGCGTTGACGCGCATCGCAAAGTCGAGGTCCGAGAGGTCCTTGCGCGCGTCCTCCCGACCGGCCTGCGGCACCTGCCCGGTGAAATCGTAACTCTGCACGAGCGAAAGCCGCGCCACCTCGAAGACCTCGTCGCCCTCGCCATCGCTCTCGCCTGCCGCCGCGGTCTCTTCGCTTTTGCCAAGAACCCGACTGGCGACCCCGTAACTGAACACGTTCCGCGACGCCAGGCGATCGTCGCCGTCGAAGATGGGCAGCTCGTCCTGCCCAACTGGCGGAATGTAAAGGTACTCCATCTGCGGCTCGATGGTGTGCTTGATCTTCGCGAGACCGAAATGGGCGAAATCGAAGACGCGCGTGATTCCGGTCGCCACGCGACCGCGCACTTCCACCGCCTCACGACTGCTGGTGGAGGGAAGATTGATCAGCGTGTCGGCCGCGGCCCCGGTGGCCGTGCCGTTGAAGCCTCCGAACATCCGGTCCTGGGTCAGTGCGTAGGCCGTCTGCCGGTAAGCCGCCGACAGCGACCCATCGACCGACCGCCCCATTGGCAATCGGAGTTCGACCTTCGGAGAAAGGTCCACCCGGGTGCCGGTGATGCCCGTCGAGCGCTCGAAGGTGAAAACACTGGAATCGACGGATCCGAGAAGCCCTTTGCCCAACTGCTTCTGTCCCACCAGCAACGCCTTGGGGGCGTTTTGCAGCACGAACGCCTCGTCGCCGACCAGATTCTGATGATAGACGCCCTCGATCTGCCCGTAACCGCGACTCCAGCGCCGGATTCCACCCACCCGCGAGCTGGTGAAGGGGCGCGTTCGCAACGTCACATCCTCGGCGTCGTCGAGAGTAAAGGTGTTGATCTCGCGCAGAAACACATCGTCGCCGACGAGGAGGAGATCGGCGTACACTTCGTTGGCGCCGAGCGTGTACGAATGCTGGCCGATCACTCCCCAGCGATTCTCCGGCACGTTCACCTCGTCGGAGCCGCCAATCGATACTTCGGTCGCGCGACCGCGCGCCGCTTCGTTGAAAAACAAAACCTGCATCTCGCCACCAGAGTCGCGGTCGAGTGCGTAGCGGTGCTCGGCGATCAACCCGACGCGCTGCGCCGTCTCGATGTCGACGCTGACCGTTGCGTCCTGACTGCGATCGATCGCCCAATAGAAGGGCTGCAAGATCTGCAGACCGCGGCGATTGGAGAACCCGAGTCGGGGAAACAGCAGGCCCGTGTGTCTCTCCTGACTGACCGGAAACACGGCTCGCGGGATATAGAGCAACGGCACGTCCTTGACTCGGAATCGGCCGCCGCGCACTTCGCCGTATCCTTCGAGATCGATATCGAGGGAATCCCCACTGATGCTCCAGGGAACGGCATCGTCGGGGTCTTTGCAGCGGCAGGTCGTGAACCGTCCATCTTCGATGTGGTACCGTTGGCCTTCACTCTTCTCGATCTTCTCACCCTGCAGCGAGATCCCATGCGCCTCGGACTGGATGTCGACATCGCGCAGGGTTCCCGTCTCTTCGAGCAAATTGATCTTCATCTCGGACGCGCGAATGGTCACGTTCGGATTGGTCAAGGTCGCGCTACCGGTAGCCGAGGCCTCCTGGGTTTCTCGATTGACGTCGACCCGATCCGCCCGCAGCACCGTCTCGCCATGGCGAATCTCGACGTCGCCTGCAGCGCTTACGTTGTTGGTTCGCCGGTCGTAGCTGATCTCCCGCGCATCGATCGTGACCTCCGCATCGCGATCGAACGAGAAACCCGGCTCTTCGCCGCCGGCGGGCAGCAGCGAGAGCGTGAAGACGACGGCGGCGAGCGCGCCAACTTTGCGCGTTCCCGCCTTCATCACCGGATGGCACCCGCTTGGACTCCACCGCGAATCAGTTCGAGTACTGCGCCGACGAGAAAAAGCGAGCCGGTGACGAGCACCACATCGGCAGTTCCGGCGGCCGAGCGAATTCGCGCCAGCGCACGCGACGGATCCCGCTCTACTGACGTCGGGCAATGCGCAGCAAACGCATCCCTGACGCGATCCACCGAAGCCGCCCGTTCGGGTAGCACCTCGGTGACGACGACCGAAGCACAGTGCGGCGCCAGGATCTCGATCATTTGCAGCCAGTCCTTATCACCCATGGCCGCGAACAGCACGTGCAGCGCGACGCCCTCCGTCATTTGAGCCAGCTCACTCACCAACATCCGCATCGCCTCGACGTTGTGAGCACCGTCGACGATCGTTCGCGGTGCTTCCATCACCAACTGCAGCCGGCCCGGCCATCGCGTTTGCGCGAGGCCGCGCCGCAATGCCTCCTCGCCGACGGGCACGCGGTCGC
>JBGTMF010000367.1:0-4552 GCA_041743795.1 Thermodesulfobacteriota bacterium
CAAGCACGTCGGCGATCGCCCCCGGCGTGAGGCGCGACGCGTCCGCTCGCGACACAGGCAGAATGAACTCCAGTTCGTCGAGGCGTCGCGACCGAGCGACGTCGGCGAGGCAGAAGTCGCCGGTTCGACCCGGCAGGCTCGCGCGGATCGCTTGCTCGACGATACCGCACACTGCTTCGACCTGCCCGGTCGCGACCCGATACGACTGCACGACTTCGCCGACCAGGTTGCGAAGATCGGCGGGTTCCGTCACCTGGAAGTCGAGCCGTTCGAAGACCGCGTGCACCATCAGGCCGACGCGAACGCCGCCGGCCAGTACCGCCAGTTCGGCGCCTTCGTCGGCGGCCTCCGCGGATTGAACCGACACAGCCACGCGATCGCGGTCGATGCCCTCTTCCTCCTGCGCGGTGAGTTCATCGCCGCGCCTCGTCAGACCGGAGAAGCTCGACACCCGCCAGGTCGGCACGATGCGACGGGTCGCCGGCGGCTCGACCAACCCGGCGCTGCCGCCGGCGCGTTGCCACGACTGCTTGGAAGCGACCAGATCCTCGACCGCGATTGCGCCGGGCACAGCCGCTCCCGCTGCGGCTGAAAGCCCGGCTCGCGTCACGTCGCCGAGCATGCGCCCCAGGGGCGATTCGCCGGCGTTCTTCGCATCGGTCACGACGACAAAGGTCGCGCTCTGGGCGCGGGTGACGGCGACGTACGCTAGACGCATCTCCTCCTCGCGTTGCAGCGCCGCGGCCATCTCGTGCGCCGGAGTCTTGTCCTTGCCGCCGACATAGATGCAGCGCCCTAGTTGCTCATCCCGGTAGCGCGGCATCGCGGCGTCCGCCTTGGCAAGGGAGCGCGCCTCCCACAGGTACGGCGCGAAAACCACGGAATACTGCAGTCCCTTGCTCTTGTGGATCGTCGTCAGCACGACCGCGTCCGCGTCGCTCTCCAGCCGCACCTGCACCGCCTCGGCGGCGATCTCGCCGCTGACGTTGCCGTCGGTCATCCCCGCCAACCAGTCCAGCAGACCGCTCGGACCACCGCGCGACTGCCGCGACGCCACCTGCAGCAGCTCGGCGAGGTGCAGATAGTTCGTCAACTGCCGCTCGCCGCCGATGGTCGCGAGGAGTCGGCCGGCTGTCTCGCATTCGTCCTGGATCATGCGGAACACCGCCATGAAGTCGTGCCCGTCCCAACAACGGCGCCAGGCGCGAATCCGATCGAGCCACGTCTGCCAACGGCGCTCGTCATCCCGCAACGCTAGGAGTTCGTCACCGCTGACACCGCACAGCGGAGTGCAGATGGCGGCGCGGATCGCCCCGGCGTCGCGCGGATCGGCAAGTGCGCTGAGCAGACGCTGGATCTCGCCGCACTCAGGCGACTCGAACACGCTCTGGTCGCCCGTCAGCACGGTGGGAATACCGCGGCTGCGCAACTCGTCCTGTATCGCCGCCGCTTCGAAGTTGGTGCGGCAGAGCACGGCAAGGTCGCGCGGCGCCACCGTCTCACCCCCGATCGTCGCCTTCGACGCCAGCAACGCCGTAATCCTCGAGGCGACCCCGCGCCGCACGGCGCGGCGGTACTCATCGACGGTCTGCTGCCCCTCCGGCTGGCTGCACCAGAGGAGCGTCAGCGCCGCGACTCTGGCGCCCCCCAACTCCGCCACCTCGCCGGACGATCGCACGGGTGCATACTCGATGCCCTCCGAGCCAAATACGCCAGGGGGGCGAAACAGCTCGTTCACTGACGCGACAAGCCGATCGCTCGATCGCCAGTTCACATCCAGACTGGAGATCCGCGCGGCGTCGCCGTCGCGCGCTGCGACGTACGTGCGGACGTCGGCGCCACGAAACGAGTAGATGCTCTGTTTCGGATCGCCGATCAGAAAGAGCGGGCGCTCCGGCGACGCGAAGATCCTGCGAAAGATCTCGTACTGAACCGGATCGGTGTCCTGAAACTCGTCGATCATCCCCGCGGCGAATCGCCCCCGGAGCTTGTCGGCCAACAGCGCACCTCCCTCGCCCGCCAGTGCGTCGCGCATTCCGAGCAACAGGTCGTCGAAGTACACGACCCCTCGCGCCGCTTTGCGCCGCGGCACCTCGCGCCGCGAAAACTCCGCGAGGCGGCGGAAGAAGTCGGTGCGTACAACCGATGGCAACTGCGCTTCGAGCTCCAGCATTCTCGCGCAATGCTCGAAGAGCGGATGTTCCGGCGTCTGCCGTTTCACTTTCTTGACCGTCCTCGTCTTCTTCTCCAGAGACGAAGGCGTCAGCGCCGCGAAGCGGTCATAGTTCGCCGAGGCCGGCGGTTTTCGCCGCGCGAACACCCTGCCCAAACCATCGTCTAGGTCGTCCGGGTCGAAAAGGCCCGTGGGGGTGAGAATCGCCTCGTCGGCGAGCAGCGCCTTGATCCGTGCGCCGTCGCGTCGCCACAGCGTTGCAGCTCGGTTGAACTCGATCTCCCACTTCCCCGTGATATCCGCCAAGATCTCGGCAGTAGGTGTGATCACGAGATCCGGCTGCGCCGTGACCAGAGAAGCAAATCGAACCATCGCGTCGAATCCGACTTTCCCCCACGCTACCTCGAGGAACTCCGGCGACGCCTCGTGCAGTTCGACCGCGACGAAGTCTCGCACCACCTCGTCGAGCAGCGCGCTTTGGTCGGCGATCATCTCCACATCGAAGGACGCGCCGCTGTCGAAGGCGTGCTCCTGGAGCACACGCTGGCAGAAGCCATGGATCGTCGAGATCGACGCCCGGTCGAACCCGTACAGGCCGGCCAAGAGGCGGACCTGGGCGGTGTCCCGGTGGCGCGCGACGAACTCCTGCCATTCGGTCTCGGGCGCCGCCGTTCCGGCGTTGAGCCAATCCAACGCCGCCTTCAGCCGCCCGCGCACGCGATCGCGCAGTTCCGCCGCTGCCGCATTCGTATACGTGACGACGACGATCTGCTCCGGGTGCAACTGACGCTCGACCAGCAGGCGCAGATAGAGCATCTCGATGGCGTACGTTTTCCCCGTGCCGGCGCTCGCCTCGACGAACGTAACCCCATCGAGTGGCGTGGCGAATGGCTGGAGAGCGCTCATAGCTTGATCGGGCTCCGCATCGCGAAGAAGCGCTCATACACGGTGCGGGCCACCCGGCGGGCATCGGCGTTGTCGGATGCGAACGGCGACTCCGCTCCGTAGAGAAGGCGGACGTATGGATCGTCCGCGTCGCACCGGCTCATGCTGAACGACGACGCGGCGTGAAACTTGTTCCGTGCTACGCGCACGGCGGCGTCTTCCACGGCCTTCTTCACGAACAGCGCCTCGGCGTATGCTCGCGACGCCTGATCGAACAGCGGCAGCGGAGCCGTCATCCCGCGCCGGTAGAGTTCGAACAGCTGAGCGAGCAGGTCGAGTGCGCCGTCGACAGGAGGGAACAGAACCTTGGATGCGCCCTTTTCCTGACGACCGACGAGTGCAGACGTACCGCGCCATGCGGGATTGGCCGCGCAAAGGGCGAGGTGGCGGATCCAGAGCGAGAGTTCCTGACGCCCGCCAACCGCCGAGTACTGATGCTCCGTTCGCCCCGCCTCGTCCACACCCGCAATCGTCCCGATCAATCGGTCCTCGCCAAAGTGCAGCTCCACGTCGACCATTTCCCCAGCCGGACTCGAACCCTCCATCTCGCCGCAGATCTCGGCCACCGTCCCCCACACTTCGTCGTATTCCGAGCGGCCGATTTCTCCCGCCGGCAGAATGCCGCGGCGCCGCATCGCGTCGAGGTCGCACGGTCGTCCCTCCAGCGACCGGCGCAGGAGATCGTCACCAACCTGCCAACGCTCCAGGTGGTTGAGATCGAGGGGCTCTCGCGTCGCCAACGCTTCGGCGTCGCGGCCGATATAGACCTGCAGCCGGTGCTGCACGTAGGCCCGCGACGGGTTCTCGAAGAAGCGGGCAAAGTCGGCGAGCGCGACGACCCTCGACCCTTCCCAATCGACGGGCTGCGTCACGAACGGAGAAGTCGCTTTGATCTCGCCGCACAGGGCCCTGGCGCCGTCGAACGCCGGCCGCGAGTACGACACGAGCCTCGCCTCCGCGCCGCTCTTGAAGTAGCTCGGACTAAACGCCTGCAGCGGATGGATGGTGACCCGGCTCTCGCTGGCGCGTTTGGATCCCTCGGGTGGCGCGAACGACTCATCGATCGCGTCCAGTAACTCCTGCACCACCACCGAGGGCGGGCTCAGCGATCGCCCGTGGGCGCTCTGGCCGACGAAACTGACGTAGAACTTCTGCCGCGCCGACAGCAGAGCTTCGAGAAACATGTAGCGGTCGTCGTCGCGCAGCGATCGGTCGCCGCACCGCCGCCTCTGGCCGATGCGGTCGAAATCCGGCCGACGGTCGGAGCGCGGGAACGAGCCGTCGTTCATGCCGATCAGGCACACCACGCCGAACGGAATGGCGCGCATCGGCACCATCTCGCAGAACGTCACGACGCCAGTGAGAAATCCGCGCGCTGCGCCGCCGGAGCGCAGCTCCTCCTCGATGAGGCCGGCGACCGCGGCGGCGCTGACC
>JBGTMF010000368.1:0-2452 GCA_041743795.1 Thermodesulfobacteriota bacterium
GTTGCCAGGCCGCCTGGTCGGCGAAGCGCACGACAGCGAAGGGCGGCGCGGCTACGTGCTGACGTTGGCCACGCGGGAGCAGCACATCCGGCGCGAGCGGGCGACGTCGAACATCTGCACCAACCAGGGCCTGATCGCACTCGCCGTGACGATCTACCTGAGTCTCGTCGGCAAGAACGGGCTGCAGAGTCTCGGCGCCCTCAACTTGCAGCGAGCACATCGCGGCCAGGCGGCGCTGACCGCCGGTGCTGACTGGAGCCCGCGCTTTTCGGGGCCCTTCTTCAACGAATTCACCGTGCGAGGGCGCGCTGTCGAAGCGGCTCTGCGGCGCGCCCGCGACGCGGGGATCGTCGCCGCTCTGCCGCTCGGCGAATGGTATCCCGATCTCGACGATTCGATGGTACTCGCCGTCACCGAAATGCACACGGAGGCGGATATCGATCGCCTGGTGGAGGCGCTGAGGGGATGAGCGGGGCGACGCGCGATAAGCAAGCCGGCCTGTTGTTGGATGAGCCGCTCATCTTCGAGCGAAGTCGCAGCGGCCAGACCGGGATCGACGTACTCGGAGGCGAAGGCGGCGAGCAGCACCTGCCGGCGGAGCTCCGCCGCGGCCCCATCGCCGGCATGCCGGAGGTGAGCGAGCCCGAAGTCGTGCGTCACTTCCTACGCCTGTCGCAGTGGAATTTGAGTGCCGCTACTACTTTCTATCCGCTCGGTTCGTGCACCATGAAGTACAACCCGATCGCCAACGAGGCGGCGGCGCGCATTCCCGGCTTTGCCAATCTGCACCCGATGGCTCCCGACGAAATGGCGCAGGGCGCTCTCGAGTTGATGGTCGAGCTGCAGGACATGCTGGCGGAAGTGAGCGGTATGGACGCCGTGTCGCTGCAACCGGCGGCGGGCGCGCAGGGCGAACTCACCGGCATGAAGATGATCCGCGCCTACCACCGCGACCGCGGCGACTCGCGGCGCACGGTGTTGATCCCGGCCAGCGCGCATGGCACCAACCCGGCCAGCGCCGCGTTGTGCGGCTACGAGGTGCAACAGCTCACCGGAAACTCGCTCGGCGTCGTCGAGGCCGAGTCGGTGCGCCGCGCCATGGGGCCGCACGTGGCGGCGTTGATGATCACCAACCCGAACACGCTGGGGATATTCGAGCGCGAGATCGCGCAGGTAGCCGAAGTCGTCCACCAGGGCGGCGGCCTGCTCTATCTCGACGGCGCCAACTTCAACGCGCTGATGGGCGTGGCAAAGCCGGGGCACATGGGCGCCGACGTCTTGCAGTTCAACCTGCACAAGACCTTCTCGACACCACACGGCGGCGGCGGGCCCGGAGCGGGGCCGGTCGGCGTGCGCCAGGTCCTGGCGGACTACCTGCCCAATCCGCGAATCGTCCGCGAGGGGGAGTTGTGGCGCTGGCGCAACGCGGCGCCGAAGTCGATCGGGCGCGTGCGCAGCTTCCACGGTAATTTCGGCATGTTCGTGCGCGCGTATGCGTTCATCAAAGCACTCGGCGGCGACGGCCTGACGCGCGCCACGCAGATGGCGGTGCTCAACGCCAACTACGTTCGCGCCCGCTTGGAGAAGACCTATCATCTCGCGGTCAAGGGCCTGTGCATGCACGAGTGTGTGCTGACAGACAAACACCTCGAGCCAACCGGCGTGAAGACTCTCGATGTCGCCAAGCGCCTGCTCGACCACGGCTTCTACGCGCCGACCATCTATTTCCCCCTGGTCGTCAACGGCGCGCTGATGATCGAACCGACGGAGTCGGAAAGCCTGGAAACTCTGGACGAGTTCATCGCCGCCATGGAGGCCATCGCCGAGGAAGCCGTGCAGGATCCGGCCGCCATTCACGCGGCGCCGACGCGCACACCGGTCGGCCGTCTCGACGAAGCGCGTGCCGCGCGCAACCCGGTCCTGCGCTGGCGCGCCTGACGGCTGCGCCGGAGGCAACTATCGGCTAGAAGCCGACTTCGTTCACATCAGGCCGACGCCGAACAGCCCGCTGAGACCGACGCCGCGTTGGCCGGCGGCGGGAAAGGTCTGCACCACCGTTTGCAGGACGAAGTGTATGTTGCCATCGGCGGCGGCGGCGCCCGGCGGCGGATTGCGGTCGAAGAAGGCCTCGTTGCAGGCTTCGATCAGCATGCGGTCGAGTCCGATCGACATCGAGGTCGAGTGATTGATGATGCGCAGCGAAATCATCTCTCCCGTCGGGCTCATGATCGCCTCGGCCTCGATCTGCTCGTTGGCGCCGGGGCGCATCGACGGCGCGGCGCGGCGCATCAGGATCATCAAGTTCTGGAAGACCCGCAGCATGACGCGGCGGACGAACGGCGCGAACAGCTCGGCCTTGGTGTTGAGCAAGGTGACGTTGCCCGCTTGCACATCCGGCAAGTGATCGAGCGTGCCGCGCAGAGTCGTGCTCGGCTCCCAGGCGGCAGCGCTG
>JBGTMF010000369.1:0-32193 GCA_041743795.1 Thermodesulfobacteriota bacterium
CACACCGGCGCGGTTGAGGGCTCGCTCGACCGCCAGCGGTGGAGCACCGGCTTTGGCGCGAACCACCAACTGACCGCGGATGCGGCCAGCACGGCGATGCGCATGCTCTGCCGCAGCCTCGCCAGCGAGGCTGCAGACCGCAGCGGTCAACAGGGATAGGAGTACGGCGCTAGTCCACTTCTTCTTCGCGTGCATGGCGTCGCTGCTCGAACGCAACCGCCATGCCAGCGAACGATCCGAAGCGCATGCGATCCATGTTTCACAAAATGAGGAGCCGCACCCGTCACTTCGACGCGGGCCGAGCGACTGAAAAATAGCGGCGTGCAGGCGGCCCGCCGCGGATCCGCTGTCGTCGCGCCACTCGTCGTGTAAGATGCCTGGCCATGCAACAACGAGTGGATCTGGCGAAGATCGAAGAGAGCGTTCTGGCAGCGTATGCGATGCCCAGCGGGGCCACGCGTGGCCGCCGGCACGAAGAAGCGGAGCACGAGTTTCGACTGCCGTTCCAGCGCGACCGGGACCGCATCATACACAGCACCGCGTTTCGCCGGCTCGAGTACAAGACCCAGGTGTTCGTCAATCACGAGGGCGACTACTACCGAACCCGTCTGACGCACACGATGGAGGCGGCGCAGATCACCCGCACCGTGGCGCGGTGCCTTCGCTTGAACGCCGACCTGGCCGAGGCCGTCGCTCTGGCGCACGACCTCGGCCACACGCCGTTCGGTCACGCCGGCGAACGCGTCCTCGACGAATTGATGCGCGAGCACGGCGGCTTCGAACACAACGCCCACAGCCTGCGCTTGGTCGACGAGTTGGAGGAACGCTACCCGGCCTTTCGCGGTCTCAACCTCACCTGGGAAGTTCGCGAGGGGATCGTCAAGCACACGCCACCCTACGACAAGCCGCTGGCGCAGCGCTTCGAGCCGGGACGGGCTCCTTGCCTGGAGGCACAGCTGGTCGATTTCACCGATGAGATTGCCTACAACAGCCACGATATCGACGATGGCCTCAAGTCCGGCCTGCTGACCTTCGAAGCGCTCGACGGCGTCGCACTCTGGCGCGAAGCGTACGCATCGATTCGCTCGCAATACCCGTCGACGTCACCGCGAATCTGGCGCTATCAGGCATTGCGCCGCATCATCGATCGAATGGTCACCGACCTGATCGACACTACGGAATCGCGCCTGCGCACCGAGAAGATCGATTCGCCGGAGGCGGTACGTGATTTCGGGCAGCCGATCACCGCCTTCAGCCCGCAAGTCGAGGAACAGCGTCTCGAGCTCAAGCGGTTCCTGATGAAGAACATGTACCGCGACTACCGCGTCGTGCGCATGGCGGAGAAAGCCCGCCGCATCATGACGGAAGTGTTCCACGCATACATGCGTGAACCGCAGCAACTGCCACCGCACATTCTCGAGCGCTGCGAGGCCGGGGAGACACTGCCGCGGGTCATCTCGGACTACATCGCGGGGATGACCGATCGCTTCGTCATCGAGGACCATCGCAAGCTGTTCGATCCGCTCGAACGCGGGTAGCACGGCCGTAGTAGACGTGGTTGGATTGCCGCGGAGAAAGGGGGAGGACCGCGATGGCGGAGGAGAATGTCCGGCCGCTGGCTATGGCCCGCTCGCTGCGCGACGTAGTGCGGCAGAACGCCTCTTTGGGTGAGGACCTGCGAACGCTTGCCGAGCCGGTAGTTCAGGCGCTTTGGGATGTGGGTCTCATGCGTTTCATGAACCCAGTCGAGGCCGGCGGCTGCGAACCGACACTGAACGAGATGATCGACGTCTGGCGCGAGCTTGCCTGGCAGGACGCATCGGTCGGCTGGATCGGCATTGCCAACTTTCCGTCCGCCGCCTTCGCCGCGGCCTACCTGCCGGACGAGGGATTTGCCGAACTGTTCGGCACCGGCAAAGCCGTCACTGTCGGCGGACAGTTCGCCCCCATCGGCCAGGGAATTCCGCACACGGGCGGCTACCGCGTCAGCGGACATTGGAGCTTCGGCAGCGGCATCGGTCACTCGCAGTACGTCGTCGGCGGATTCATCCCCATCGAGGACGGGCAGATGCGGTTTCTCGACAACGGCCTGCCGGAGATGCTGGTCGCTGTCATCCCGCGGCAACAGGTGAATCTCACCGACGGTTGGCACGTCACCGGCCTGCGGGCCACCGGCAGCTACGACTACAACGCCTCTGAGGTGTTCGTGCCGGACCGGCGAATATTCCCGCTCTTCACCCGGGCACCGCGCCGCGGCGGATCGATGTTCCGGCTCGGCATCATGCCATTGACGGCGGCCGGTCACGCTTCTTGGGCACTCGGCGTGTCGCGCAGCGCGCTCGATGACGTCGTCGAGCTGGCGCAGAGCAAGACGCGCATGGGAGACCCGACAAACCTGGCCAACAAGCTGACATTCCAACGAGACCTGGCACACCACGAGGCGATGTGGCGGGCCGCCGACGGCCTGGTCACCGACACCTACGGCGAGGTCGGAGAGGCCATCGCCGGCGGCGCCGACCTCACCGTAGGGATGCGCGCCGACATGCGCCTGGCTGCCACCTACGCAACGGAAGCTGGCCGGGAGATCGTGGAATTCGCGCACCTCGCCGCCGGTACTACCGCAATCCGCCAGGGCAGCCGCATGGAGCGCGCCTTTCGCGATATGTACACGGGTAGCCAGCACGCCTTCATCAATGAAAAGACGTACACCGACATCGCCCGATTAATGCTCGGCCTCGACGAGGACAACGTCGCGTTGTGACTAACCTTGATGTGACAATAAATCACGGGGCAATCCGCCGTTGGCTCGCGCCATAGCACGCCATCTGTGGCCGTGCTCGCTTCTCCCAATCCTCATTTACAATGAAGTAAACTCCGGTTGCTCGAAGACTGCGCTCGACCACCGCTGGCATGCTCTGACGCGTTTTCAACGCGCGATTTATTGTCACATCAAGGCTAATTTCCCCGCGGTAAAGGGAGAACCGATGGTTGCAGAACCCCATTCCCCGCCACGTGGGTGAACGATCGTCTAAACGGTGGGGAAACTGGCGAGAGAAATCCATTGACACGCAATCCGTAATATCGGATTATCCTCCGTCATGAAGTCGCTCCCGCCCAAAGGTCGGTCTCGAAGCCCAGGGATTCGAGAAAAGAGTTCCACAAATCAACGCGGAATCAGGCCGGTACCCCGTAGCGCGCCGGATCCGGGTCGGGCCGGCACTGATGCGGCTACTGCCTCCGCTATCACAGATTCCGCCGAGACGGCGCCCACAGTGGGGCCGAATCTCCGGCAACTCCGGACCAGGCGAGGGCTCACTCTGGACGGGTTATCGCAGGCTTCTGGCGTGAGCCGGGCGATGTTGGGACAGATCGAGCTCAACCAGAGCACTCCGACAATCAGCGTGCTTTGGAAGGTGGCGCGGGCGCTCAATGTGCCGTTTTCGGCGCTCATAACTCAGCCCAACCAGACCCGGGTTCAGCTTTTGGCTGCAAAGAACGCGAGAATCCTCACGTCATACGACGGCACCTTCAAGTCGCGAGCGTTGTTTCCGTTCGACGAGCCACGACGGGTCGAGTTCTACGAACTGCGCCTCGTCGCGGGAGCGGTCGAGCGCGCCGAGCCGCACCCGCTTGGAACGTCGGAAAACCTGGTGCTCACCAATGGCTCGGTGGAGATCCGCGTCGGCGATGAGCGACACCGCCTGGGAGCGGGGGATGCGATCCAATTCACCGCCGATGTTCCTCACGAGTACAGCAACACCGGCCAGGAAGATGCCGTAATGTATTTGGTCATGACCTACGCCGACGAGGTCGGCTGACTCCCGGAGCGAGCGCGATGCGCGCGATCGGGTGTGATCGAGAACGAAGGAGATGAGATGACTGTCGACGCAATCCCACAGCACGATGGAATGCACAGCCCGAAAGCGATGTTCGAGCTGACTTCCGAGTGTTGTTGTTGTCGTCGGTACATCTGTCGCTCGGCCGTGTAGCCGGGGTCCGTCGTTTTCCCGAGTACCGGGATTCCTCTCAGAATTCCCGCACCAGTGGTGCGGGTCGACTCGTCGGCGATTCGACGCCGCCAGAGGAGAAGTCATGTCCAGTACAATCCGCATCGTCATCGGCGTCCTCGTTCTGATCGCCGGCGGCTTCGCCCAAACCGATCACGCCAGCGCGAAAGATATCGCGATCCTCAACGTTTCTTACGACCCGACGCGCGAACTCTGGCGTGCCATCAATGCGGCCTTCATTCCGAAATACGAGGCCGAGTCCGGCAATAAGCTGGTCATCAAAATGTCCCACGCCGGCTCCAGTTCGCAGGCGCGCTCGGTTATCGACGGACTCGATGGCGATGTCGTGACCCTGGCTATGGGTATCGACACGGACGCGATTCGCAAGGCCGGCTTGATTCAGCCGGGCTGGGAAGATGAGTTCCCCAACCGCTCGCTGCCCTACGTCTCCACAATCGTCTTCGTCGTTAGGAAGGGAAACCCCAAGGGAATCCGCGACTGGAGCGACATCGTGAAACCGGGCATTGGCATCATCACGCCCAGCCCCAAAACTTCCGGAAACGGAAAGTTGAGTTTTCTGGCCGCGTGGGGATCGGTGATCCACGCGGGCGGATCGGAAGAGGATGCGAGGGCGTTTGTAACCACGCTCTACAAGCAGGTGCCCGTACTCGATGCGGCGGCGCGCGGGTCGACGACCACGTTCGCCCGCAAGGGCATCGGCGACGTGCATCTGACGTGGGAGAACGAGGCATACCTCGAAGTCGCCGAAATCGGTGACGACCTCGAAATCGTCTACCCGAAAGCCAGTATCCTCGCCGAGCCGCAGGTGGCCGTCGTCGACGCCAACGTCGACCGCAAGGGAACGCGTGCGGTGGCCGAGGAATACCTGAAGTTCCTCTATACGCCCGAAGGGCAAGCCCTGATCGCCCAGCATCACTATCGACCGACGACCGAAGAAGGGAAGAAGCTCCTCGACGGCGTGCTCCCTCCCATTGAACTTTTCCCGGTGACGAAGATCGCAAAGGACTGGGACGACGCCTTCGAAAAGTTTTTCGGCACCGGAAGGGAATTCGACAGCATCTACGAAGGGGGAAACTGAAAATGAAGGCCATGCAGTTTCCATTCCTCTCGCCGGGCTTTCACCCGGGATTTGAACAACCCGACCCCAGGGAGCGGACGTCACAGCGTCCGACGACTGGTAGCGGGAGGCGCGTTCTCGACGAAGCCCTGACTTCAACCTTCAACGGCCCCGGAGTCTCACTAGCAACCGGGGTGGTCTTTAGCGGCATCCTGTCGGCCGGGATGTGGGTAGGGTTGGGCTGGGCGGTCTGGTCGCTCGCGAACTGATCCTTATGAACGACACCAATCGAAGAGTGCTCCCCGGCTTCTCGCTCAGCCTTGGGTACGGGATTCTGTACATGAGCATAATCGTATTCATACCCCTCATCGCCGTGCTGGTGAGGGCCGGGGCACTCGACCTCGAGCAGTTCGTCGCCGCAGTGTGGACACCGCGCGCGCGCGCCGCGTACGCGCTGACAGTTGGCGCGTCGCTGGTGGCCGCGTTGGTCAGCGTACCGTTGGGGATGTTGGTCGCGTGGGCACTCGTGCGCTACTCGTTTCCCGGCAAGCGATTGTTCGATGCCTTGGTTGATCTGCCGTTCGCGCTGCCGACCGCGGTCGCCGGGCTCGTCTATTCCAGTCTCTATGTCAAGAGCGGATGGCTCGGCCAGTATCTCGTGCCACTGGGCATCGAGGGATCGTACTCGCGTCTGGCGATCGTCCTGGTGTTGATGTTCATCGGGCTGCCGTTTGTCGTACGGACCGTGCAACCTGTTCTGCAGGATTTCGAGGCCGAGGCTGAAGAGGCCGCCGCATGCCTCGGCGCCACCCGCTGGCAGACGTTCTCTCGCGTAATCCTGCCGGCGTTGATGCCGGCGTTGGTCACGGGCTTTGCCCTGGCCTTTGCGCGCGGCCTCGGCGAGTACGGATCGGTCGTCTTTGTTTCCGGCAATATGCCGTTCAAGACTGAGATCGCACCCGTACTGATCGTCGCATCGCTCGAGGACTTCAAGTACGCCGACGCGGCCGCGATTGCCGTCGTCCTCATGGTCCTCTCTCTGTCGATGCTCGTTCTGATCAACATTCTCGAACGCTGGAGTCACCGCCATGTCATCAGCTAGTACGACCGCGCTGACGCGGCGCGCACAGGAGGACTCAGCTCTCGTTCGCTGGACGGTGATCGGCCTGGCAACGGCGATCCTCACCTGGTTGGTGGTCATTCCGACGGTCAACGTGTTCTATGAGGCGTTCGCCAAGGGTCCAGCCGCGTACTGGGCAAGCCTCTTTGAGGATCCGGACACGTGGAGCGCCATCACGCTTACGCTGACCGTGGCGCCGGTGGCCGTCGCTCTCAACCTTGTGTTCGGCGTCGCCATCGCCTGGGCCATCGCGAAGTTCCGGTTCCGTGGTCGGACCGTACTCCTGTCCTTGATCGACCTACCCTTCGCCGTATCTCCGGTGGTAGCGGGCCTGGCGATCGTTCTCATCTTCGGCCTGCAGGGCTACCTGGGGCCGTGGCTGCGCGAGCAGGACATCAAGATCATCTTCGCGACGCCCGGAATCATCCTGGCGACGGCGTTCGTGACGCTGCCGTTCGTCGCCCGCGAACTGATCCCTCTGATGGAGGCCATCGGCTCGGAGGAGGAGGTTGCCGCGGTGAGTCTTGGCGCTCGCGGATGGCAAATCTTCCGCCGGATCACGCTTCCAAACATCAAGTGGGGCCTCCTCTATGGAATGATTCTCTGCAACGCCCGGGCGATGGGCGAGTTCGGCGCCGTATACGTCGTATCGGGACGCATCACCGGCCAGACGGACACACTCCCCTTACGGGTTGAAAAGCTCTTTCAAGAGTACGACACGCAGGGATCGTTTGCGGTAGCTTCGCTACTCTGCTCACTTGCGCTACTGACGCTTTTCGTCAAATCGGTACTGGAGTGGAAGACCCGCAGTGATCTCGCGTCGCGGACGCGGGAGCGCACGCAAGTCGACGAGGAGATTGGATCGGCGCCGGCACCGCAGCCGTCGCTGCGGTTAGTGCATTCGGCCGGTCGGGGTACGGGGTCCACGGTGCAACCGAGGCAGGCGCGGGAGGTCGCAAACGTGGGCATCAAGATAGAAGGAATCACGAAGCGCTTTGGTGACTTCACCGCGCTCGACGATGTCAGCCTCGAGGTTCCCGACGGTGCATTGCTGGCACTGCTCGGGCCCTCTGGTTCGGGAAAGACGACCCTGTTGAGAATCATCGCCGGGTTGGAAGCCGCCGACAGCGGCACCATTCGTTACAAAGAGGAGGACACGACGCATCGCTCGCCGCGCGATCGCAATGTTGGATTCGTCTTCCAGCACTACGCGTTGTTCCGCCACATGAGCGTGTTCGAGAACATCGCGTTCGGATTGCGGGTCCGGCGCTGGCCGAACGACCGCGTCGCCGATCGGGTTTACGAACTGCTCAAGTTGATTCAGCTCGACAGCGTCGCCAAACAATCGCCGGCCCAACTCTCAGGCGGGCAACGTCAGCGCGTTGCCCTGGCGCGCGCGTTGGCGGCGGAGCCGAAAGTTCTCCTGCTGGACGAGCCGTTCGGCGCACTCGACGCGAAGGTTCGCCAGGAACTCAGGCAGTGGCTGCGCAGACTGCACGACGAGATTCACGTGACCAGCGTGTTCGTGACGCACGACCAAGAAGAAGCCTTCGAAGTCGCCGACCGGGTCGTCGTCATGAGCCGCGGCAAAATCGAACAGGCCGGCACGCCATCCGAGGTGTTCGAGCACCCCGCAAACGCGTTCGTCATGGACTTTCTCGGCAACGTCAACGTCTTCCACGGCCGCGTCGAGCGCGGGCTCGCGGTCGTCGGTGGCATGGAGATGTCGTATCCGGAATACCCGCACGAAGAGTCGCGTGACGTGAAGGCGTATGTCCGTCCGCACGAACTCGAACTCGACCGCCGGCCGCGCGGCAGCACGAGTCTCAAGGCAGAGGTGTTGCGCATCAATTCCGCCGGACCCGTCGTCAAGGTGGAGCTTTTCGCCGGCGACTTCGCATTACCGCTGATTGTCGCGCTCACGCCGGATCGCTTCGCGGAACTCAAACCCATCGCCGGCGAAGAGCTGTTCGTCTTCCCCAAGCGATTGCGTGTTTTCGCCGACTACCAGATCTAGCTAGCCGGCGGAAACGATCGGGAAATGTCAATGTTCGCCCTCCAAACCCGACCACTCGACACCCGTGCAGAGGGAGGGACCCTCGGCGCGATTCGACCGAATCGCCCATGCGCTCGCCGCAGGGTTATCAAATCACGGCGTAAGATCACTGGGTTGCGGCGGACCGGACTCATGCCGCTGCCGCTGAGAAGTGATCGCAGCGCAATATCGCTTACGCTTCTATTCGCCATCGTCTTGATTACCCGTGGAGGGAGTGCGCTTGCGGGAAGCGCCCCAGTACGATCAGGGGCGCGCCCTTTTCCTTCGCGCACCTCAATTACTGAATTGGCAGCGTCGGACCCCTTGGACAGGGATACTCCGGGCGATGCGAAGGCCCAAGAACGGGTTATCCAGTTAGCCGACTACGAATCCGAGAATAGCCCCGAGGCGGTATCGCCCGATCGAGCGCTCCGTACAGCGGCAGCGCCGGCCAAGTCGACCGGCTTTTACCGCGAGGCGGGGAGCTACGGAACGACTCGCGAGACCGTGCCGCCGAAGTACGTTCGGAACCTCAGCAAAACGGGGATCCCGGGAACCGAGAATATCAAGTGGCTCGACGTCGGATTCGACTTCAGAACACGCTGGGAGTACCGCGAGAACGATCTTCGTCGAGAAGAGGCGCGGACGGACAACCCATTCCTCTTTCGCACTCGGGGATATCTCGGAATCCGCGACATTCTCGATCCATTTCGCTTCGTCATCGAGATCGAGGACGCCCGCAGGTACAACAGCAAGTTTCCGAAGGACAATCGGGATTTCAACGAGTTCGAGCCAATCCAGATGATCGCCGAGATCTACCTGAAGGACGCGCTCGGGGTCGACGCTCTCGGACAGGATCGACCTTTAAGTGTACGCGGCGGGCGCATGTGGTTCGAAATGCTCGATCGTCGATTGATCGGCAACAACGCCTGGCGCAACACCACCAATACCTTTCAAGGTTTCCACGCCAGCGCCGGCCGCGAGGTGAACGACTGGCAACTCGATGGCATCGCGGTCCAGCCATTGCTCCGGGAGATGTTTGAGTTCGACTCAGCGATCGACGGCCAGTACTTCTTCGCCGTGGTCGGCCATTGGCGGAAGTGGTCGAACGTCGTAACCCTCGAGCCCTACTACCTGTTGCTCTCGCAGCGGGCGAAGGAGGGTCGCCCGGAACGGCTGATCCACGCCCCAGCGTTACGCTTCTACGGCCCGATTGGTACCACCGAATTCGAATACGACTTCGACCTCGTCTACCAGTTCGGTGAGGACAACAAACGCGATCACGAAGCCTTCGGCGCGAGCAATGAGATCGGGTACCGCTTCAAACATCCCTGGAAACCACGAGCGAGTGTTTTCTACGGGTATGCAAGCGGCGATCGCGATCCGAACGACGACCAGAACGAGCGGTTTGAGCGGTTCTTCGGCTTCGCACGCCCGTGGTCAGGCAACGACTACTTCATTTGGGAGAACTTCCATACTCCGAAGGTCAAGCTGGAGATCGAACCGATCAAGGGTCTGCGCATCGACACCGGCTACGGCGCATTCTGGCTGGCGAGCGACAAGGATCGCATCGCCAACTTCAATCTGCGCGACCCGGAAGGGAGGAGTGGCGACTTCATCGGCCAGGAATTCGACTTTCGCGCTCGCTACCCCATCGGATCGCGCATCGACGCTACCTTCGGTTACCACCGCTTCAACATCGGCAATTTCATACGCAACACCACACAAGGAACCGGTCGCGGCAGGGATACCAACTTCTTCTATATCGAGTTGATGGTGAACGCCTTTGCAAGAGCCTGATCCAGACCATCGGGGCCTGGCACATCGAGAAAGGAAGTCGAACCATGAAGAATCACCTGAGTCTATCGGCGGTCCAATACACTGCTTGCTCGCGGAGATGCCTTTGTCGCGGCGAGGTCGCGGCTCGTTGACCGTCGTCTGCCACCATCTCGTGTCGTTGGAGACTCGAGAGCCCGCCGCGTCCGATCAAACGGGGTGGCACGATGAAAGGCGTCGCAAGCATCGTTTATGAAGGCGGCGGAACCATTCTTCCGGCGCGCAGCACGCCTTACGACCGAGAGGTGGTGCTGGATTACGTGCGAGATCTCGCCCGCAGCCGGCAGGTGGTCCACCTAGAGTTCGCCGGTCGCCGCTTTCTGGTTTCCTATGACGCGGAGCTCGAAACCTCAACCTGCTCCCGCTGCGCGCGAACCACGCGTCTGTTCGGTAGGGAAATCCGGGACCATCAACACAGCTCGTGCCTTCACTGTCTCCTCGCATTTCCGACAGCGAAAGACACGGCGGATCATGTAAGGCGACGGCCGCCTCAGAGTGATCTGCCGATCGAGCATCCCACGGCTTACCGGAGGCAAAGCGCGACCCCCTAGCGCGAAATTGCCTTCGACAGGGCCGGCGATCGTGGCTCCTCCTCCATCGCCGCCCCCCCCCACAGGAAGGCAAGGCGCGTCCCCCCCCGACGCGACGAGCCTTCTTCCAGGGGTCGGCGATGGTGGTCCTCCTCCATCGCCGGCCCCGCCCCCAGTCTTTCTACACCGGCGAGGCCACTCAATGCGAATCGCAGACACAATTCTCGACCTGGTCGGACACACGCCCCTCGTAAGACTGAACCGTGTCGGAACCGGCGTGCGGGCCACGATCGTCGCGAAGGTAGAGGCGTTCAATCCCAGCCATAGCGTCAAAGACCGAATCGCTCTGGCAATGATCGAAGACGCGGAACGCGACGGACGAATCAGCCCCGGGCGAACAACCATCGTCGAGGCGACGAGCGGCAACACCGGAATCGGCTTGGCGCTGACAGCCTCCGCCAAGGGATACCAATGTATCATCACGATGCCCCAATCGGTGAATGACGATCTCCGAGTCGTGTTGCGGGCCCTTGGCGCCACCGTCGTCCTCACTCCCCGTGTTCGGGGTATCCTCGGCGCGTTAGAGAGGGCAGGGGAATTGGCCGGTCAACTGCCAGACGCGTTCCTGCCCCTCCAGTTTAGCAACGAAAGCAACACCAATGCCCACAAAGCAACGACGGCCGAGGAGATCTGGAACGACACGGACGGGCAGGTCGACGCGCTCGTCGCCGGCGTCGGAACCGGCGGGACGCTCACCGGCGTCGCGACGGTCATCAAGCCGCGGAGGCCCCATTTCGCAGCGATTGCCGCGGAGCCGGCGCGAAGCAGCGTCTTATCAGGCGGCGATCCCGGCGCCCACGGAATTCAGGGGATCGGGCCCGGCTTCGTACCTGACCTGCTGAACCGAGACCTGATCGACGACGTGATTCCCGTGACGGACGACGACGCGCTCTCTATGGCGCGCAGACTCGCTCGCGAGGAGGGACTGCTGGTCGGGGCGTCTTCCGGCGCCGCCGTCGTCGCGGCAATCCGCTACGCCACACGCCCAGAATGCGAAGGCAAGCTCATCGTCGTGGTGCTGCCCAGCATGGGCGAGCGGGAGCTATCCACGCAACTGTTCGATGCCTATCGCGACTGACGACATCACCTGATTCGGGCGCTGCCGAACGTCTTCGAAGCACCCACTCGTCCGCGAGAATACTTCCTTTGATCCGTCCTGGTCGTCAAGACTGTCCCGCGTCCTCGCCGGATAAGGATTCTTGCCGTTGGCGGTTCCCCGCGGCGTGCTGGAGGTCCTTTTCGTAGTTGGCCAGAACCACCTCGTCGGCGATGTGGTCGAGCCACTGCGCCGCCGCCTTGGCGGATTGGTCGTACCGGAGAGCCGCACGGAACGCGCGCTCCGCATCCTGCCAGCGCTCCTCGCTGGCGTTGGCGATCCCCAGCATCAGGTGCACGTTGCCGGCATCGCGCACCCCTCCTTTCTGCAGTGCCTTCGACAGTGCCGAGCGGGCACCGCTCCAACCGTCCTCTGATACGTGCACCTGGCCGAGGCGAACGTACAGGTTGCCGTCGCCCGACATTTCCGCGGCGCGCTCGAGCGGGGCAATCGCGCGCTCGGATTCGCGCGCCTGCAACCAGGCGTTGGCGAGCAGCTCCTGGTTCTTCGCGTCGTTGGCGAGGCGCCCTGCGGCGATGGCGCGTTCGATGGTCACCGCCGCTCGATAGGGGATGTCGTTGAGCAGGTACAGTTGGATCAAGTTTCGCAACTCGTTCTCAGTGGTCAGGAAGCCGTTCCTCTCGGCAACCTTCATCGTCGCCAGTGCCTTCTTCTTGTCGTCGATTTCATTGTAAGCGGCCGCCAACTGCATCCAGTAGGTCTTCTTGGGGAAGTGGGCGATGAGCTTTTGCAGCGTATCGGTCGCTTCGCGATGTTGATTCAGCTGGAATTGTAGCGAAAGAACCATTTGCAACCACGGCTCTTTCGGTGCCGGCGCCTTGGCCACCGCCTTCTGCGCGTACGGCAGCGCCTCGCGCGGGCGTTCGGCCTGCGCGTAGGCGGCCGCCATCATGTAATACGCGTCGGCATTTGGGTTCTCAGCCGACTTGAACCAGATCTCGAAGTTCTGGATCGCTTTGCCGTAGTTCTCCTGCACCATATAAAGCTGGGCGAGGTTGTATCGGGCGTTGAGCACCGCCGCGGGTGGCAACACGTTCACGGCCAGGCACTTCTCGAACGCTTCGGCTGCCGGTCCGTAGCGTTCCTGAGCCGAGTAGGCGTAGGCGAAGGTCTGCCACATCATCGCCTTCTCGTGATCGCTGAGCGAATCCAGCTTCGCCTGCAACTCGTTCAGTGCCGCCAGCGCCTCAGTTGGCTTCCCAGCCGCCAGCGCCTTCTGCGCGCGCTCGAGTCGGGTAAAGGCGAACTTCCCCGTCGACTCGACGCGCTGCGTCTCCGGCTTCGGCTTCTCGCGGCGTTTCTCGGGCTCTTTCGCCGCGCATGGAGTGCTGACATAGAGGAGCGCGGCGGCCAGCCCGGCCGCGAGGGCGACAACAAAGCTACTCGAGAAACCTACGTGTTTCATCCTTCATCCTCCATTTCAAAAGAGAGCACGACCTCGACCCCGGGCCGCTTCACCGCGGCGCCACTCTCGACGCGTGGTTTGTACTTGTAGCGCTTCACCGCATCGACGGCCGCGCGGTCGAACGTCTCCGGCGGATCGGAGTCGACGACGATGACGTTGTCCGTCCCGCCTTCCGGGGTAACGTCGAAGCGCAAGTGCACCCACCCCTCGATGCCGCGCGCCTGGGCGCGACTGGGGTAACGGTGCAGCGGCCGCACCAACGGCACCACGTCGGAGTCCGTGACCGAACCGCCGAGGTGAGGGTCGCCCGCCATGGCGACGTTCGGCCGGAACGGCGGCGCGTCTACTTTAAGCGCCTGCTTGATCGGCGCCCGCGCCAGCCGCGACACCGGCATCTGCGCCGGCGGTGGCGGCTCCTTGCGCTCGATCTTGCGCGGCTTGTCTCGCTTCTTGCGCTCCGTCGTCTCGTCGCGCTTGAAGCGGATGAAATCGAACGCGACGCGCTGCTGCCGCTCGTAGGCTCTGCCCGAGTCACGAGCGATCAACGACTGCATCAGGAAGAACAGTCCGAGCGTGATCGCCGCCGCTGCGGCGATCGCAGTGATGTAACGAACGATCACGTCTGCGGCCCCTCCGCCGCCAGCGAGACGTTCTCGACCCCCGCCGCCTTGGCGGCGTCGAGCACCTGGACGAGAATGCCGTTCTTCGACGCCCGGTCCGCTTGGACCACGACGGCTCCGCCGGGGTTCTCGGCGTGTAGGCGCTCGATGTTGGCGCGCACCGCGCGGACGTCGACCATGCGCTTGTCGATCCACACCTGGCCGTTCTCGGCGATGGCGATGAAGATGTTCGCTGACTTCTTCTCCTCGGCCTGCGACGCGTATTGGCGATTGACCTCGATGCCGGACTCTTTGACGAACGACGCGGTGACGATGAAAAAGATCAGCATGATGAAGACGACGTCGAGCATCGGAGTCAGATTGACCTCCGAATCCTCCTCCACTTGCACGTGTTTGCGTCGCATCTCTACCCCTTCCTGTTCTTCGTCAATCGCCCGGGCGCAGTTCGTCCGCGACCCATTCGGCCTCGCTCTTCGCCCGCCGATCCAACTGCACGCTGAAAACCAGGCCGGAGATCGCCGCGACCATGCCGGCCATCGTCGGGATGGTCGCCTTCGAAACGCCCGACGCCATCGCGCGCGGGTTGCCGCTGCCGGAATCCCCCATCACCTGAAACACCTCGATCATCCCCGTCACCGTGCCGAGGAGCCCCAACAATGGGCAGAGGGCGACCAGCGTCTTGATCAGGGGGATGCCGCGTTCGAGCTCGAGAGAAATCCGCGAGACCAGTTCGCGCCGGATCTGATGCGCGTACCACGACGAGCGGTCCGTGCGCTGGTGCCACTCATCGAGCACAGCCCGCACCGCGGTGCCGTACCCCGTCCGCAGGTACAGATACCGTTCGACGATGAGCGCCCACATCAAGAACGTCACCAGCATGATGGCGAACAAGACGTTGCCACCTAGGTCGATGAAGTCGCGGATCGCCCAGAAGGCCTCAGTGAGCCCCTGCATGGACGCCTCCCCGCTCGGCGTGGCGGGCGATGATCCCGGCGCTCTGCTCTTCCAGGATCTGGATGAGCCGCTTGCTGCGCGCGCTGAGCACGCTGTGCAGCAGAACGAGCGGGATGGCCATGACCAGTCCGAGCACGGTGGTGACGAGAGCCATCGAAATGCCGCCCGCCATCAGCTTCGGGTCGCCGGTGCCGTAGAGCTGGATCTGCTGAAACACCTGAATCATTCCGGTGACGGTGCCGAGCAGGCCGAGCAAGGGGCCGATGACCGACAGCACGCGAACCAACGCGTTGCCGCGTTCGAGCGCCGGGATCTCGCGGAGAATCGCCTCGTCGAGTTTCAGCTCGAGTGTCTCGACGTCGACGCCTCGGTTGTCGGCGTGCACCGTGAGGATTCGCCCGAGAGGATTGCCGGCGTCCGGCTCGTCGCGCTTGGTCTGGCTCCCGATCTTGCGGCCGACGAACCCGAGGTACACGAAGCGGTACAATGCGAGCAGGAACCCGACGACACCGAGAGTGATGATGATGTAGCCGACGAGTCCACCCTGTTGGGTGCGCTCCTCGAGAGTCGGGCTCTGCACCAACATCGAGAGGATGGTGCCGCGCGAGGGGTCGATCGACATCGCGCTGACGCCGCTCTGGGCGGCGGCAAATGTCTTGGCCGTGTTCCTGTGCCGCGTCGCGGGTTGTCGAGCCAACTCGACCAGTTTACCGGTGGTGTCATCGAGACGAAGGAACTCGCCGTCCGCTATCGCGTTGAACACCCCGATGCGGACGACCTCGCGCTCGTGTTCGACGCCGTCGACGGCGACGACCTTCTGCCGGTAACGCGTGACGCGGCCCGTCTCGGTCATTTCCTGTTGCAGGGTGAACCAAAGCTTCTCCAGATCCTCGACCGACGGCAGCTCGGTGCTCGCGGCGAGTTGGTCGAGGAACGCTGGGCGGTCAGGAATCTGGGTCGAGATCAACGACGTCCGGACAAAGCCCGCCGTGTCTCCGGCAACCTGCCGCACCACGCCAAACAACTCGCCGAGCGTGCCGAGGCGGGTGCGCAGACTCTCCTGCAGATCCGGAAGCTGTAGCTCCTTCGCTTCGAAGACCGCTTCGAGCTCTTTCGAGCGGGCTTCGGCCGCCGCCTTCTTGGCGCGTGCGGCGGCGAGCAGCTCCTGTTGCTTCGCCTTGGTGGCCCGAAATTCCTGCTCGCGCTTCGCGTCCTCGGCGCGTTCCACCGTCGATCCGCGGCGGATCTCCTCGAGAAGTTGCGGCAGGGTTTTGGGTTCCTGAGCGCGGGCGACGCCCATCGCGCCGGCGACCGCCAGCAGTACCATCACCGAGTTCGATATCGCGCGCGCCATCACGGCAACACCTCCGCCGCCGGTAGGGGCACCCGGATCAGGTTGGGTGCCACCTGCTTGCGCGCCATGCGGATTCCCTCCGCCACCGAGCCGCGGTATTCCGCATCGAGGACGACCCAGTCCCGGTCCTGTTGGTTCCACATCCCCGTCTCCTGTCCGTCGAGCGTCTGGTACAACAGCGCCAAGCGGCCGATGCGCAGAAAGTCGACCGTGCGGGCTGCACCACCGCTCTCGATTTCGCCGCTGTACGCCTCAATGTTGCGTCCGTAGTCGTACTCGACCTGGTACGACTCGAGGAGCCGCCTGTATTTCTCAGAGATCGTCACGTCGGCGCGGTCCATCATGTCGCGCAACTGGCGCACGCGGTCGGTTCGCTCTTCCTCGAGGAAGGGAATGTCCAACTCGACGAACTTCTCCAGCGAGTCGATCATCCGCAACATCAGCGGCAGAATCTCGCGGCCGACTTCGGTGACACGGTCGATCTGAAGGTGCATCGACTCTATCTCACGGTCCTGGGCCGCGGTCAGGCTCTCCAGCTGGCGATTGTAAACGTCCAGGGACCGCGTCATCTGCAGCGCCGACCGGTACTCCGCCGCGAGGGTCTCGGCGTCGTCGCTGAGTGTGTCGATCGCCTTCTGCGAGGCCGCCGCCGCTGAGCCGACTTGGACCTCCTGGCCAATCGCCTCGCCGACCGACGCGGCCTCGGCCAACTGTCGCGTGCCCGCGCCAACCATGCACAAGACTGCGAAGGCGAATCGCGCGAACCGCCGAACCGAGCACTTCACCGGCATTCGGCAGTCCCGATGGTTCATTCGCCAAATTCGACCGCTGGCGCGGTTCCGGGCCAGCGGTCCCTCGACAGTCAGAGAAGCTCGATCATCACCGATTTCCATAACGGACACATCTCCGTGATGACAGATGCAAAGTCAAGCGGGTTCTTTCGCACCCGCGGAAGAAAATCTCCGTGCTCGTACATCCATTCCGCTAACGGCTCACGGATGGGATAAAACAACGAATATTCGATGACTTATGCGAGTATAACTCTCGGACTGTGGAGTGGTGCTGGGTTCTCCTGGCAGACCACCATCGCCATTTCGATATTCGCCTCCTTCTCCGCGAGAGCCTGAGATCCAAGATTACGGAGCCCTCGCGTGCTGCCGATTTGGGCGAGACCACGTTTTGGCGAGGGATCCAAGATGGAACGTTAGCATGGGGTTTCGAGAATTATTGGTTGCCCGCCCCGGTGGATGAGCTCTCGGTGCCCAAAGGCGCCCCAATGTTCACAGGGGCAGGCGATTATCCAATTGGGCTTGCGACGTCTCCGTAATATCGGATCTGTTGCGCGAGAGAATGCGGACAGCCTTAGCAGCCACGAATCGGCTCGTGAGAATCGACCGGATGCCGAGATCCGAAGGCGCAACCGGAGTTTCAATTAACTCAATAAGTTGTAGTTTGCTTGGACCCTGCCGCCCTGTGGCACGTTCGTGGAATCCCGAATCGGACCAGATCGAAGAAAACGGTTGACTTGTCATCCGTTATAGTAGAAACCCATCCGCCATGACAAGACGTGCCGAGCGGGCCGAGATCGCCAGCCGTTTGCGCGGGCAAACTCATGGAGCTCGAACCCAGCCTGCAGGTGATGCCGGAAACCACACTTCTAGGATGAAGGGAAAGATGGAGGGACCTATGACTGACCTTGGCCACAAACCCCGCTTACGTGCAGGACTTTTCACTGCGTTCGTGCTGCTGGGAATCGCAGTTTCCTGTCCGGGCGGCGCCCAGGAGGCAGAAACGAAACCGGCAGCCTCTGGCAAAGTCGAGGAGATCGTCGTCACCACGGCGCGACGACGTGTGGAAGACATCCAGAGCGTCCCGATCCCGATTACCGCATTCTCCGAGGGGTTCTTGGCCAAAACCGGGACATGGAACATCCTCCGGCTCACGGAACTGCAGCCGTCCCTGAAGCTGTTTACTTCAAACCCGCGCAATACCGGAATCAACATCCGAGGCCTTGGCGCCCCCTTTGGCCTCACCAACGACGGTATCGAACCGGGCGTCGGCATCTATGTCGACGACGTTTTCTATGCGCGACCGGCCGCAGCCGTCTTCGACTTCATTGATGTGGAACAGGTCGACGTGCTTCGCGGTCCGCAGGGTACGCTCTACGGGAAGAACACGACCGCGGGCGCCATCAATCTGCGCACCCGCGCTCCGAGTTTCGATCCCGAGGCGCGCGGCGAACTCAGTTTCGGCCGATTTGGCTTCATCCAGGCCAAAACCTCGCTCTCCGGACCGCTTCTTGAGGATACAGTGGCCGGGCGCTTCTCCTTCACCACAACGCAGCGGGAAGGGACCGTGCGCAATGTACTGACCAACGTCGATGTCAATGATCAGAACAACATTGGACTGAAGGGGCAGGTATTGTGGCGAGCAACCGATGACCTGAACGTGACCCTATTCGGGGATTACAACCGCATGCGGATTGAATGCTGCACCCAGGTTATCGCTGGGGTCGCACCGACCATGCGCAATCCGAGTCGGCAGTTTCCCGCCATCATCGAAGATCTTGGCTATACCCCGCCGACCTACACCGGCTTGCGAGACCGAGTCACCGATGTCGATAGCGATCTCCAGGGCAACCAGAACATGGGTGGGACTTCGCTCAATCTAAATTGGGACATTGGGGACGGCAGGCTCACTTCCATTTCGGCGTGGCGTTTTTGGGACTGGTACCCTTCAAACGACCGCGACTTCATCGGCCTGCCGGTGACGACGATCTCGAGGAACCCCTCTCAGACAGACCAGTTCACGCAGGAAGTTCGCTATGCATCATCGGTTGATCTCCCTGAACTGCCGCTTTCGATCGGCCGCAACGTCGACTACGTCGCCGGAGTGTTTGGGTACTATCAAGCGCTTGATTCGCAAGGTGCGCAGGCGCAGGGATCGGCCGCCTCGCGTTTTCTGCTGGCACCCGCCGAAGGGGTCACGCCGGAATTGCTCGATGGCTTGAGTTCGGAAGACGACATTAGTCTCGATACATTGAGCGTCGCCGTCTTCTCCCAAGCTACATGGCATGCCACCGAACGATTGAGCTTCACGCCTGGCCTGCGTCTGAACTACGATGACAAGTCCGGCTCGTTTGACAGAACAGTCTCGGGCGGTCTGCAAACCGACGACCCCGCTCTGAAGGCGCTGCAGAACTCAGTCCTAGCTCCCCAGACGTTCGATACGGAGTTCAGCGATTTCAACTTCTCGGGTCAGATCACGACAGGCTACAAATTCGACACGCTATTCGACGTTGCAGATCTATTCGCGTTTTTCACGTATGCCAGAGCCTTCAAATCAGGCGGTGTCAATATCGCAGGACTTCCGAACAGGCCCGATGGTACGCCGGCGTTGGAAGTCGCGGAGGTTGACCCTGAAAAGGTCGACCATTTTGAACTGGGTCTGAAATCGACCTTCTTTGACGGTGCTCTCGTGGCAAATCTCGCGCTCTATCAGACCGAGATCGAGGACTATCAGGCGCAGGTCGTCAATGACCAGGTCGGCACCTTGCGCGGCTACCTGGCCAACGCGGAATCGGTACGTGTGCGCGGCGCCGAACTAGATATCAACGGGCGGCCACATGCCAACGTGGATTTTTACGTCAATACCGCACTCACTGATGGCGAGTACAGGGATTTCAAAGATGCGCCGTGCCCCCTTGAACTGACCGGCGGGCCGCCCAATTGCGATATATCAGGGCAGAATTTGCCCGGCATTCCCGAGTGGGCAACGTCCGTTGGCGCGGAGTATCACGTGCCGGCTGCGGTTTCGGTTTACACGGGCGAAGCCTATGTGGGGACCGATGCCAGTTATCAGTCCGGCTTTTCATCAAATCCCTCACCATCCGATTATTTGAATGTGGATGATCGTACGCTCATCAATTTCCGCGGGGGCTATCGATTGGACAACGGATGGGAGATCTTCGGATGGGTTCGCAACGCCTTCGAAGAGAACTACTACAATTTCGTGAGCCCGGTCGGCGGAAATTCCGGACTCTTCGTCGGCGACGTTGGTGACCCGAGAACCTACGGTGTCACCCTGCGGGCAAGCTTCTGAGCGCAGGGCAGGGAGGCCTCTCTCGGGGCCTCCCTGCCGCGCGCTGGGAGCGAGGAATATCGGGAGCTCAATCACCTGCTGCCATCCGCCTTCCCACACCTCGTTCGGGAAGCGCGAAGCAATGCGAGGATCACGACGATGTTCTGCGCAACCATCGAGACAGACCGTGACTCGTTGCATTTCATCGCAGAGCTCGACGCGTACAACATCGAGACCCTGCAACAGTACATCCGCAGCTCGAAACGGGAATCAACATCGGTTCGTCTGCGCTTCGAAATCTCGGAAGGGGACAAACGGGCCTTCGTGCTTCATGCCCGACGATGGCTGCTTCGGCTGCAGCGCGCCCCTGGTATCCGGGTCCACCTGGCGGGTCTTGCGGGCCTGCCGCCCCGCGCACTCAGGTGACCAGATACGCTCAGCGTCGCCGCACCAGTGTCTGCGGCGCCCGCCGTAATGGGGCCCCTGAAGAAGTTAAGAGGATCATTCAGGTCGACACGTAGTTGTCGCTCGACCGCGGTAATCCTCTCACGATTGGAGATCCAACCATGTCCCGCTGGTACGAAGACAACGCCCACTCGATCGGAAAGACGCCGCTGGTGCGGTTGAATCGTGTCCACGACGGCGCGCCTGCGACGATTCTCGCGAAAGTCGAGGGCCGGAACCCGGCATACTCCGTGAAATGCCGCATCGGCGCGGCGATGGTATGGGACGCCGAGAAACGCGGTGTCCTGGGACCCGGCGTGGAAATCGTCGAACCGACCAGCGGCAACACCGGCATCGCCTTGGCCTTCGTAGCGGCCGCGCGCGGCTACGCACTGACACTGACGATGCCAGACACGATGAGTCTCGAGCGACGCAAGTTGCTCGTCGCTTACGGAGCCAAGCTCGTGCTCACCGATGGCGCCAGCGGAATGAAAGGTGCGGTCGCGAAGGCCGAAGCAATCGTCGCCTCCGACCCCCAGCGGTATGTCCTGCTCCAGCAGTTTGCGAATCCCGCCAACCCCGCCATTCATGAGAGCACCACTGGGCCCGAGATCTGGGAGCAGACGGAAGGCCTCATCGACGTCTTTGTCGCCGGCGTCGGGACCGGCGGGACGATCACGGGCGTGTCGCGCTACATCAAGGGAACGCGTGGCCGACCCATTGTTTCCGTCGCGGTCGAACCTGCTGACAGTCCGGTGCTGACCCAGCACCGCGCTGGCGAGCCATTGCGTTCTGCGCCGCACAAGATCCAGGGCATTGGCGCAGGTTTTGTTCCGCAGGCTCTCGACCTCTCTGTGGTCGACGTCATCGAGAAGGTAACCAACGACGAGTCGATCACATATGCCCGGCGCTTGGCCCGGGAAGAGGGGATTATCGCCGGGATTTCGTGCGGCGCCGCGGTCGCGGTCGCCGTCCGCCTCGCTTGGAGACCCGAGAACGCCGGCAAGACCATCGTGACGGTGCTGCCCGACTCGGGAGAGCGCTACCTGAGCTCCACTCTCTTCGAAGGAGTCTTCGACTCGCAGGGAGGTGCACTGTGAACGCCAACCGGAGAACCGTCGGCGAATTTGCGCCGACCGCCGACTGGAGTCGCATCGACGCGCGATCCGATTCGGAGGGTACGGCTCGTTCGTGGCAGCTCGGAACGGTCGTCGATTCTCTCACGGCGGCCAACGCGGAGGTTCTCTCCGCTGGGCAGTACCGGCTCGGGCAGCATGTGTTGCCCTGCGGTGAAGCGCTCCAGGAGATCGTCCAAGACCTCCGTGCCGTTCTCTTTCCGGCGCACTTCGGCGCAGCGGATCTCTCGCCGGAGGGCATCCGCTACTTCGTCGGCCATCGCCTGGATGCCGCGATGACCAAGCTGAAGGAGCAGGTTCGCCGCGGACTGATCTTCGCCTGCACGAAGGGAAATGGCGATTGCGGTGAGTTCGAGAGCCGCGCCACCGAGATCACGCAGGAGTTCGCGACACGCCTCCCCGCGATTCGGCTTCTCCTCGGGACAGACGCGACCGCCGCCTTCGACAGCGACCCCGCGGCTACGAGTCCTGATGAGGCGGTGCTCTGCTATCCCGGCGTGACCGCGTTGACGATCCACCGTATCGCCCACCAGCTCTACCTCCTCGGGGTTCCGCTCATCGCCCGAATCCTCGCCGAGATTGCCCATGTAGCAACGGGGATCGACATCCACCCCGGCGCCCGTATCGGCAGTAGCTTCTTCATCGACCACGGCACGGGCGTGGTCATCGGCGAGACGTGCGTCATCGGCGAGCGCGTTCGGGTGTATCAGGGCGTCACCCTCGGTGCGAAGAGTTTCCCGTCGGATGCCCATGGGAACCCGATCAAGGGCCGACCGCGCCATCCGATCGTCGAAGACGACGTGACGATTTATGCGGGTGCGACCATCCTCGGTCGCATCACCATCGGCCGCGGCTCCAGCGTGGGAGGTAACGTTTGGCTGACGCGAGGCGTGCCTCCGGGAAGCTTCATCAGTCAGGCGCAGGTGCGGGACGACCATTACGACGGCGGTCTGGGGATCTGACCGCCAAAACCTACGACAGCAAGTCACAACGAAAGGAAGGAGCAATCATGACCGACGCACGCCAGCCGGTTGCTGGCCAAACCCTCAGCGTTCGCGCTGCGCAAACGCTCTCTCACTCGACGCTCACACCGCCGCAGATGTTGGCGCTGTCGCCCCGATGGCTGCTACACCTGTTGCCGTGGGCGAACGTCGAGGGCGGTATCTATCAGGTCAACCGACGCCGCATCGTAGTCACCCAGGGAGGGCGCATCGTCGCGGCCGTCGAAGGCGACCATCCGCGCATTGATCCGCGGGCACTTCGCTCGGTGCCGGTCCTCCGCAAAGCGGACGACGCATTGCTCGACGCTCTGGCCGGCATTCTGTTCGACGAACGCCATAACGCCGATACCCAACTGTATGCCGAGGGGGACGCCGGGACGAAGGCCTACATCATCGTCAAGGGAAAGGTCGAAGTCACAACGACCGATGCCCACGGCAAAATACTCCGTTTGGCGTTGTACGGTGACGGCGATCATTTCGGAGAGACGGCTCTCGTCGACGACTGGCGCCATACGACGACGGCGCGGACGTTGACCCCTACGATCTTTCTCACCCTCGAGCGGTCGCGGCTGCAGACGTTACTCGCTGGCGAAGCCGACCTGAAGAACTCTTTCGAACAACTGGTCCGCGAACATCGGGAGGTTGGGGTCAAGCACAACGAACAGGGCGAGGCCGGGGTCGACATCGCCACGTACCGAGAAGGCGAGCCCGAACTTCAGCGCACGTTCGTCGACTACGACGACAATCCGCGCCAGTATCCCCTCAGCGTGATGCAAAGCGTGATCCGCCTGCACACTCGTGTCACCGATCTCTACAACAACGTGTACGACCAGTTGCGCGAGCAACTCCGCCTCACTTTCGAGGGAATGAAAGAGCGGCAGGAAGCGGAGATCATCAACGACTCGGAGTTCGGGCTCCTGCACTCCGCCGCGCCGTCGATGCGAATTCGCACTCGGTCCGGGCCTCCGACACCGGACGACTTGGACGATCTGCTCGCGCGCGTATGGAAAGAGCCGGCTTTTTTTCTCGCGCACCCGCGCGCCATCGCGGCTTTTGGTCGCGAATGCACCCGCCGCGGAGTCCCACCGCCAACGGTGCAACTCTTTGGTTCCCCCTTTCTCACATGGCGGGGCGTTCCTTTGGTTCCGTCGGAGAAGCTTCTCGTCAATCGGGGCGGCGGTGATCATTCGGCGGGACTGACCAACATCCTCCTCATGCGGGTTGGGGAGAAGAAGCAGGGCGTGGTCGGCCTGCATCGATCCGGACTTCCCGGAGAGCAAGTGCCCGGGTTCTCGGTGAGGTTCATGGGCATCGATGATCGCTCCAGCGCGTCGTATCTGGTGACGTCGTACTACTCGGCGGCAGTGCTGACCGAGGACGCGCTCGGCGTGCTCGAGAACGTCGAAGTCGGCAATTACCATGACTACGAGTGACGGAACGGCTCTTCGGCGCGATGCGGTTTCCCGCATCGCGCCGAACGGCGAATTGTCGCGGATACTCCAGGGGGGCGGCTCTGGCCCCAGTCCGGGATTGGTCGATGAGGCGGCGCTCGCGAGAATGGCCGCGGAGCTTTGCTCGACGACCTTGGGGGTACCCACTGTCGACGGCGGAGCGCAGCAAACGATCCGCGACGAGCGTCCCCCTTTCGACGATGGCGGAGTGTCTCGAGTTGGGATGAACGTTCCGGAGGCCAACGCGGTCTTTTCCCAACCAACCGGATGGCCACCTCCGGATCCCCTCGACCTCAACGGCGCACTACCTTGCATTTTCGACGAGCCGTCTCGTTCGTCGAGCCCGATCTCCAGAGCACTTCAATCCGACTACTACTTTCTCAATCGGGAGGTCGAGCCGCACACGGCACGGACTCGGGAAGCGCGGACTTCAGGGCCGACCCGCCGACTCTTTGATGTGTTCTCCATCCGCCGCGACTTTCCGATTCTGGAGGAGAGCGTTCACGGCGTGCCGCTCGTCTGGCTCGACAATGCGGCGACGACACACAAACCGCGCGCGGTCCTCGAGCGAATGGCGCACTATTACAAGCATGAGTACTCCAATGTTCACCGGGCGGCGCACACGTTGGCCGCGCGATCGACCGACGCTTACGAGAACGCGAGGGAAAAAGTGCGTCGCTTTCTCGGGGCGGGATCGGCGAGCGAGATCGTCTTCGTTCGCGGCACCACGGAGGCAGTCAACCTGGTGGCGGGTAGCTGGGGCCGACGCAACATCGGCGAGCGCGACGAAATCGTTCTCACGACGCTCGAGCATCACTCGAATATCGTCCCCTGGCAGTTTTTGGCGGACGAGGTCGGGGCGAAGCTGCGAATCGTACCGGTAAATGATCGGGGCGAGATCATCCTCGAGGAGTATGGAAAGCTCCTTGGCTCGCGCACGCGCCTGGTGGCGGTGACGCACGTGTCCAATGCGCTCGGAACCGTTGTGCCGGTACGCGAGATGATCGAAGCCGCGCATCGACACGGTGCGCGCGTTCTGGTCGACGGTGCTCAGGCGGTGTCGCACTTCCCCGTCGACGTACGGCAACTCGATGCCGACTTCTACGTGTTCTCCGGTCACAAGTTGTTCGCCCCGGCCGGTGTGGGGGTTCTTTACGGGAAAGCCGAACTGCTCGACGAGATGCCGCCGTGGCAGGGCGGGGGCAACATGATCGAACACGTCACCTTCGAGAGGAGTACATTCGCTCGTCCGCCCGCTCGCTTCGAGGCGGGCACCGCGACGCTCGGTGATGCCGTCGGTCTCGGCGCCGCGATCGACTACCTCGAGGACATCGGCATGGAAGTCATCGCCCGGCACGAGAGCGAGTTACTCGCGTATGCTACCGAGGCTCTGCGCGGCATCGCGGGAGTGAGGCTGATCGGTACGGCGGCAGAGAAAGCGGGAGTGGTCTCGTTCGTCACCGACGAGATTGAGGCGGAAGACCTGGGCAGGATCCTCGATCAGTCCGGAATAGCGGTGCGGGCTGGGCACCATTGTGCGCAGCCTACGATGGCGCGCTACGGACTGACGAGTACCGTCCGGCCATCCCTTGCGCTGTACAACACGCACTACGACGTCGACCGGTTGGTTCGGGCCGTACGCCATGCCCTGCGTCGGTAAGAGTCGAGGGCGAGGATGGCAGAGATATCCTGGCTGAGAGCCGTCGGAGGAGGTGTGCTGATTGGCGCAGCGGCCACCGCGCTTCTGCTGTTCAACGGACGCATCGCCGGAATCAGCGGTATCATGGGCGGACTGCTTCCTCCGCGCGTCGACGAAGGCGGTTGGCGTTGGCTTTTCCTCGGCGGGCTCGTCCTCGGTGGGGCGTTCCTCGTGCTCGTGCAACCCTCGGCGATTGGCGCGCCGGTGCGGCCGCTCGCGCTCAGCGCCGCCTCCGGCCTGTTCGTCGGATTTGGAACGGCAATCTCGAACGGATGCACGAGTGGCCACGGAGTATGCGGCCTTTCTCGCCGTTCGTGGCGATCCCTTGTCGCGACGTGCACCTTCATCGCCACTGGCGCCGTGACTGTCTATGTCGTCGAACAGCTCATCCCGGGTTCCAGCCCGTGAGCCGGCTAAGCGCCTTTCTGTGCGGCTTTGTCTTCGCCCTCGGGCTGGGGATTTCTGGGATGACGCAGCCGGCCCGGGTGATTGGCTTTCTCGACGTGGCCGGCGCTTGGGATGCCACGCTCCTCTATGTCATGGGCGGCGCCGTCGTGTTTGGCAACCTTGCCTTTCCCCGCGTCATCGCACGGCGACGCCCGGTATTGTCAGCGGCGTTCGCGTTGCCGGTGCGGTCCTCGATCGACGCTGGGTTGGTGATCGGTGCGGGGCTCTTCGGCATCGGTTGGGGTCTTTCCGGGTACTGTCCAGGGCCCGCAATGGTATCGCTTGCCGCCGGCTCGTCGTCGGTAATGGCGTTCGTCGCATGTATGACCCTCGGCATCTTCCTCGGTCGCCGAGTCTTGGACAGGTTTTGAACTGGACGGAAGTTCTGTCGCCCATCGAAACGAAGCCGTCATAATGGAGGATTTCGACGCGAACTGCCGGTCCCATCCGTGCATCCGGTGGCGCAGCCGGTGGGCGTCGGCGTGTTCAGGAGCGTCGGCGTGACCGTCGCGCAGTGGGTCGCAGTGGGGCGGGAGCAAAATGCAAAACTGTGTCGCCAGAGCGACATAATCCATCTTATCAGACGTAACGGAGGTGGTATGGGCATGAATGGAGTCGAGGCGTGGCGCCGGGGTGTCGCCCGATCCCGGGCACCCCTGCCGCGGTAGCGTGACGCGTTGAGCGCGTGACGCGTTGAGAGCGTGACTAGCGGCTTCGACGAGGCAAATTGCAGATCGAGGACGGAGTCTAACCGATCTGGCCCTCGATGAAGGACCGGTTCATCCGCGTCGGAAAGTCGGCCAGCGCCTTGCGGTAGAGCTCGGCAGCGCGATCCGTTTCGCCATTGCGAGCGCGCGTCCTCGCTTCGCCGAGCAAGGCGTCCGCGGTATAGGGCCCGCCCGCCGAAACCGCTTCCGCGTATTTTCCCGCGGCGGCGGCATATTCGCCGGTTTCCTCGAGGGCTGTGGCCCAGGCAAGGTCGCGCTGTTGCCGCATATGCTCGGGTAGCCTGCTCACCTCGACGGCGCTCAGCGCTGTGATCGCTGCTCCGGCGTCCCCCTCGCGCAGCCGGCTGTTGGCGGCGAGGACTTCGGCCAGCGGCGCGATCGCGGAATCGTTCCACTCGGCGGAAACCCTGTCCAAGGCGGCGGCGGCCTCGGTAAACTGGCCCGCTCGGTAGGTGGCGAGCGCCGCCGCGAGATCGGCATTGGCGTCGCGCCGCTGCGCCGCCTGATTCGTGAAATAGAAACCGAGGCCGAGAAACACGACGACGGCGCCGCCGACGCCGAGCAATACCGAACGCGAGTTCCTTTGCGCCCATGTCACCACGTCCGTGGTTGCCGTGATGAACTCGTCGGGACCTTTGAGATCCTTCCGCTCCTGGCGGTCCATGCGATCCTTCGCCATGCTACTCCCGTCCCCCCCCTCCCAATCGAAAAACTCGCCGGAGGTCAGTAATCTACATCTTGTACTTAAAGTCGTTCGGCGACATCTTCTCGAGAATCTCGGACCACTTTTCCCGCGATACCGTCGACAGGTCGGGGTCCGCGGCCGCATCGGGGTCGGCCGGTCGCACGGTCGCTTCGGACGCCGCGAGGACCTTTCGGGCAACGAAGATCGGCGTTTTGACTCGCAGCGCCAGTGAGATCGCATCGCTCGGCCGCGAGTCGATCACCCGAGAACCCTGGCTCGTCTCGATGAAGATCCGCGCGTAATAGGTATTCTCGCGCAGGTCGCTGATCTCCACCCGCGAAACCGTGGCTCCCAACTCGCCGATGAGATCGCGCAACAAGTCGTGCGTCATCGGACGAGCCATCTCGATCCCTTCCAATTCCGTCGCGATGGCGGTCGCCTCGAGCAAGCCGATCCAGATCGGCAGGTTCACCGAATTTGACGAATCCTGCAGCACCACGATCGGACTTTTCGTCGCCGGGTCGAGTGTCAGTCCGCCCACATTCATTTCGATCGAGTCATCGAGACTCATACGTCGATCTCCCGAGCAGGATTTTGCACAGAAAGGTTTCTATCGGTCAATCGCGGAAAACACGGAGCGAACAAATCGACCAACCGCCGGCGGGCAGGAGGCCCTTTACCGTCCTCCGCGAATTTCAACTGATCATTTTATCGACGACCCTGTAGAGCTGATTGAGGTTGCGGCATTCCTCGACGGTATCGCAAAAAGGCGCATAGCGATCCATTTCGCTGTCGCCAAAACCCCATGTCAGTCGGCTCTCCGGGTTGAGCCAGATAACTTGCTTGGCGCGTTGCTGCACGTCGCGCAGGACCCACTCGTGCGCCAGGTTATAGTTGTTGCGGGCGTCGCCGAGGATGATCACGGTCGTGCGGTTGTTGACGGCGGCGAGGTGATCGCGGTGGAACTGGCGGAAGGCCAAGCCAAAATCCGAATGCGCGTAGACATTGATGACGTTGCCGGTCAGCGCCTGCGAGATCGCCTCCTGGGTGTCGTTCTCTTCGAACAATTGCGTCACCTCACCGATGTCGCTGACGAAGATGAAGCTGCGTACCCGGGAATAGAGGTCTTGCAGCGAGAACACGAACTGCAACATGAAGCGCGATACGTTGCGAACGGAATCCGAAACGTCGCAGAGAACGACGACCTGCGGGCGCTCGCGGACTCGGTGGTCGAAATGAATCCGGAACGGCACACCGCCATACTGTAGGTTCTTACGCAGAGTCGCCTTGACGTCGAACTTCCCCCTCTTGGCGCGTTTGCGGCGGACGGCGACGACATTCTTCAATCGTTGCGCCAGGCGCGCCACGGCTTCCTTCATTCGTCGCATCTCGTCTTCCGAGAGGTAGTAGAAGCTCTTCTCGGCGAGATTGGCCATGCGATCTCGTTCGCGCTGCGTGTGATCGCGCTTCTCGAGTTCGGCGCGGACGGCGCGGCGAATCATCTCGCGCAGGTCCTTCATGCGCTGCTCGAAGAACCTCTCCAGCAGGTCGCGCAGTTCCGCGCTCAGATCCATCTCGTCGAGTAGCGCGCGCAGACGATCCAACTCCTCGCCGAGGGCTCCCACACCCAACGCTTCCGCCACCTGATGTGAGTAGCGCCCTTCCTGGTATACGCGCTCGATCGACTGGGCATCGGCCTTTTGCAACGCTTCGCGCAGCATCTGCTCGAGCCGGCCGGCGTCGTTGCGCAGCAGCGCCTCGGCGAGTTTCGAGAGATCCGCTTCGCGCTCGCCAAGCAGATCCTGCAATTGCTCCATCAAGTTCTGCAGATCGGCCGCGCCTACCTCGAGACTCTTCATCAGAGTGTCCGTCGCCTGCTGCACGACGTGGCCAAGTTCGGAGAAATACAGGTCGAATAACTCGTCGAATGTCGAAAGGTCGACGGCGCGCTTGACCATCGTCGCGCGCAGCGTGTCCTTGAGTTGCGATCGATCGGCGAGGCCGAGCCGGCGCACGGCGTGGAACACGTCGAGGTGCTCGGACATCGACACGCGCAGGCCGTTGGCCCGCAGAAGCGCCGTGAACTCGACGATCCGTTGGTCCATACGGCGTCAGTGCAACAGATCTTTCTTTGCGTCGGGATCCGCAGCGGCGGCCGCCGCCGGTTCAGTCGACTTGCTCGTCCTGAGGAAATCCACCAACTCTTCCTGCGCTTTGCGGATGTCGCCTTCGTACTTGAGAATGACGCTCAAGGTGTCGTTGACCAGCTCCTCGCTAAGTTCCGCGGCGCTGAGAATCGTCAACGTGCGTGCCCAGTCCAGGGTCTCGGATATGCTCGGCGCCTTCTTCAGGTCGATGCCTCGAATCTTGTGGACGGCGGCGACAACTTGCGCCGAAAGACTCTCTCGAATACCGGGAACCTTGAGACGCACGATCTCGAGCTCCTGCTCGGGACTCGGATAATCGATGTAGAGGTGCAAACAGCGCCGCTTCAGCGCGTCCGACATCTCCCTCGCGTTGTTGCTGGTGAGAACGACGATCGGCACGTGCTTCGCCCGCAGGGTGCCAATCTCGGGCACACTGACAGTGAAGTCGCTGAGGACTTCGAGTAGGAACGCTTCAAACTCGGAGTCCGACTTGTCGATCTCGTCGATCAGCAAGACCGTTCGCTGCGGCGATGTGATCGACTGCAGCAGTGGACGAGGCAAGAGAAATCGGTCGGAAAAGAAGACGTTGTCCTGGCGCGCAATCCGGTCGACGGCGTCATTCAGAGTCGTCGACTCGTCGAGGATCTCGCCGATCTTGTCCTTGAGGATCTGGGTGTACAGCAACTGTTTGGCGTACTCCCACTCATACAGCGCCTTGGCTTCGTCGAGGCCCTCGTAACACTGCAATCGAATGAGGTCCAGGCTGAGAGCGCCGGATATCACTTTGGCGAGTTCGGTCTTGCCGACACCGGCGGGACCTTCGATGAGAATCGGCTTCTCCAGCGCGGTGGCCAGGTAGACGACCGTGGCGATACGGCGGCTGCAGATGTAGTTCTGCGCCGCCAGGCGTTCGATGACTTCTTCGATGCTGCTGAACATCCGTTCCTCACAGTCGCTTACACATGGTATACGCGCACTGGGTGCCCAACCACCAGCCGCGACGAGCGTTGAAATGCCGACTTTCAATGGGTTCCGTCGGCCGGCACGGCGACGGGTGCGTAGTCGCTCCGGCAGGGTGGTCCTTCGGCGTGCCAGTAGCGGGCTGAGCCGCTGGAATCCAGGGCGATGATCGACGACGAGCGGGTCCCATAGGGACCGCGGTGAATACAGAGACCGTCTTCGTAGGCAACGGACGGTGTACCGCCCGCCGCCGTGTGCTGGCTGAGGACGCTTCGCAGTTCCGCTACGAAGCCGTCACTGCCGGTTCCGATCGGCGATTGCAACGCGATAAATCGTCCCAGCGAGCGCTGGATACGCGGACAATTCGGATCATTGACCTCGAGATTCGTCAACAGGTGGAGGCCGGGCTGCAATCGGCGGATCTCAATTTCGTCACCGCGCGCCACACCTACCAGGGCGTCGTCTCGCGCCGCCGCCAACAGGGTGAACGGGTTGTAGCGGCTCCCCTCCTCTGTCCGCAATAGATCGGCGACTTCATCGACTGTTCCGCACTGGAGCGCACGCAGGCAGAGCAAGCCCCGTGATTCGAGGGTCGCATCGGGAGCTGCGACAGAGCGGCGATTGAGAAGTCCGACGACGAGACCGCGCTCGTTGAGGCCGAGCCAGGTGCCGCCGGCGACGAGGTCCTGGCCGGCGACGATCCAAGGGGCAACCGAAAGGAGCCGCGGCGCCGCCGTGGCTCGGTCGAGGAACTCGTCGCGATTCGCCGCGACCAGCAGGGGAACTGCCGCCCCGACGCGCGTGTATAGGGCCAGGGTGCACATCGTCCACCGGCAAGCTTCCACATCTACCGATAGTGCCGCAACCTACCCTATTCCCTCTCGATTTCGCGTCGATTTCGCGTGGACAACCCCGGGCTTTGCCGTTAACCTGCCGCAAAACGTGGGGATGTGCTGATGAGAACATGTGGGGTGTTGGCGGGAGTTTTGATGCTCCTCGTCCCCTTGGCGCTCACCTCCGGATGCGCGACGGCTGCGGAGCGCACTGCGGGAACGGGCCCGGTGTTGCGGGGCGGGTTGGGCCATGGCCGGGTTCGATCAATCCGCATGCAACTCGGCCGGGCCGAGAACCGTATCCGCGAACTCGAGGCAGCGCTGGCCGAACAGTCGAGCGAACCGGTAGCGCAACGCATTGCCGAGCTCGAGGGCCGGGAACGCGAACTGACGGTGGAGCTGCAACGCACGCGGCAGGAATCAGAGGTCCTGCGCGCGGATCTCGCCGACGCTCGCGCGGTGGCGG
>JBGTMF010000370.1:0-5238 GCA_041743795.1 Thermodesulfobacteriota bacterium
CGTGTCGTACGCAATCATCACGACATCGGGTAGCCACACGTAGTCTTTCCACGGGACGTAGGCCTGTCGCTGGATAGGAATGAAGCCGCTTTTCGCGTACTCCACTGTCACGAAGCCGCCGCCGTTGACTACCAGGTCGAACACGCCGCTGGCTCGACTGAGCGTACTGCCGAACTCGGGGCTATTCAGCACTGAGATCGCCACATCTTCCAGCGGCGCGCCGCTGTCATCGCGCACGCGACCGCGCAATACCGCGACCCTACCAGCATCGATCGCACCCGCGTCAACCCCCGTCTGCACTGCCTCCGGGCCCTCGTAGAGAAACTCCACGGCGGTAGCGAGATCGGTAATGATCGTCCGGTCAATCTCGGGGGCGCTCAGGTCGTTGGCCGGACCCACTTCCTCGATCACCGGCGTTCCGCCGATCTCCGTCGGCGTGCTGGTCGCCGTCGGCGTGAAAATCGGTGTCGGAGTCTGCGTCGCCGTAGGCACCGGCGTGCCGGTAGCGGTCGGAACCGGAGTCGGAGTGGCCACGGAATAGTAGACGATCAGCTTCGCTTCCTCGCCCGCCCATTCGTCCGACCGGAACGGAAACGAAGCGAAAATGGGTATGATCTCGTCGAACGCCGCCAACCGCAGCCAGAGGTTGTTCGGGTCGCCGCTGGAATGCACATCGTCGACGATCGCGGTTACGTCGATCTCGAAGGACTGGTTCGGCGCCGGACTCAAATTGGAGAAACCCGCCGGGTTGGCGAACACCGACGGCTGGTTGTTCCACGTAACACTGCTCTCGACAAAGCCCGTCGTCAGCCGCCGTGCCTCCACTCCACCGAGTTGGAGCGGATTCTCCACCCATATCGGCCCCACGGAGAGAATTACCTCCGCGTGTACCACTGTCGCATTGCTCGGTATCGAGGAGATGCCAAAGTGGGACAGGCTGCGAAAGACCACTGATCCATTCCGGTAGATCCACGAGTAGAGATTCGCACCGAAATTCGCATCCGGTTGGTACGACGAAACCATTGCCTCGGCCGCGGCGGATATCACAACCGACGACAACCCGGTTTCGTAATCGATCACCAGACGCGGCGCTTCGGCTCCGCTGCCGTGCTCACGCGCCCGGAAAAAGAAGTGCCGCACCTCGTTGGTCGTCTCGTCGGTCGGTCCGATCAAGACCCGAATATTCTCGGGATCGGCTCCCGCAAGCTCGCTCTTGACCAGCCGCGTCACGTCGAAATCGAACCACTCCCCGGCTAGCGCTGTCATCCGACTGGTATGAGTGGGCCACGCCAACTTCGGGGGTTGCGTGTTCCACGTCACACCGGACGTCCCGTCGCCCTCGACAAAGCTTCCGTCGAGAGGCCACGCGGCAATGTCGAGCGGCGCCGGATCCGCAGGGTCCTCCACCACGTCGTCGATGTAGATCCGCACCGCCGCGTGGCGGATGATCGCGCCGGTGGGGAGGGTGCTGGTATCGAAATGAAACAGCGCGCGGTTCTTGACCGGGTCCTCGCCGCCTTTGTCCGCCTCGCGACCGATCATATTGGTCGACCAATTGCCGAAATTCGCCCCCGGGTTCGCAGAGCGGACGTGCGTGTCGGCGATCGCGATGAACGTCTCGGTGCTCGCATGTCCCGCGGAACCGAGAAACGCGACCAGGTACAGTGCGCATAGAACCGGAACAAGCACCCGCTCACTGGTCGTCATCGATCACCTCGACGGTCACGCCTTCCTGCGCCAACGCTTCCAGCGCATCGTCCAGCCGCCAGCGCGTCCAATACACCGCGCCTTCGCCCCCCTCGCCCACGGCCGGGGGCTCGACCATCTCCAATCCGGGATAGTCAACCCAGCGCTTTGCGAGCTTCGGGTGCTTCTCCCACGGCGCAAAGGACTCGACGTATTCGTAGCCAAGCGCTCGTGCGCGCCGGAAGGCGTGGTACAGCAGGTCGTGGAACGTTCGAACCGCGTCCTCCGGGGCGAGGAGATCTTCGTTGATCCCCGCCGCCGTGACGCGAAACGTCACGCGGTTGCGCTCTTGGAGAGCGTGCGCCGCAACGGCGGCGCGGTCGGCCAGGTTGTTCGGCGACGCCAGCCCAGGCTGAATTGGCGGGATCTCGAGAAATCCGAGCGTGACGCCGTCGCCGCGCTCGAGGATAACCGTGTCCGGACAACGGGCGATGAGTTCTCGCGCCCACTTGCGGCTCCAGGTGCCGCACTTGCCGTGAAACGATGCCTCGTTGCGCACGCACGAGTTCATCAAGTCGGCGAGTACCTCATCGTCGGAGGCGGCTACCCGTGCAACGGTCAGTTGTCCGGACAGGCTCGCCCGTGCGGCGCGACGCCAGATGCCAGTCGAACCAGCGAGTGCAGCGCATACACCCAGCCATGCGCGCAGCAATGATCTCCGCGAGATGCCCATCGAGCGATCCTCCCCCCCAATTGCGAACCGCGACCCGCCCGCTGCGGACCACTGCCTGCGCAAACCACCTGGCGCGCGCGAACGGCCCTATACCCCCCCCCCCGCTCTACAAAGCAAGTATTTTCCGGAAAAATATTTTCGCTCGCACCATCATCTTGCTCCGCCAGCGACAGAACAATCCATGCGATGCCGAGGTTGATCGACGATGGAGGAATCTCCGTTCTCGACTCACACTCCCAGTCGGCAAACGCTTGCGGCTGTTGACGCACGGGCACATGGCTTTGGCGCCACCATCGACCGGGTTTGAGAATTCCGACAGCCTTGCTCAAGCCCAGTGTTGCTAATCCATGTCGAGCGACCACGACAAAAACTATTCATACCCACCAGATTCACGAGAAATGCAGCAAAGCAGCAGTTCGCGCGATGGAGTTTGCATCGACTCTCTACCGATGCGATTCTCTCTGCGTCCATCTGCGTCATCTGCAGACAACAGAAGACGAGGAGGGGCGAATCTGCGGAGCGAACTTTGCAGGACACCAACTCAAGGAAAGCCGACTTGCAGCGGCTTCAACCAACCGCCGACAGACCGGCTACCCCTTCGTGTTAAAGAGAGTGGTCGTCAGATTCCGAGTACGAGTACGTGTTCTGCTGCGCTGCGCACGTGTACGGGTTGGCCCCCAGCCCTACAGGTACATGTTCTCATCTCGTCTTTTCAACTTCCCCCTGGCCAACTCGATTGCGAGTACGTGTAGCGCTACGCTGAGTACGCGTACGGGTCGGTTCCCCGCTGTGCATTTACCTGCGCAAATCGCTCCGGGTAGTCGCTGATGATGCGGTTGATTCTGAGGTCGATCAGTTCGCTCATACGGTCGACTTCGTTGACCGTTCAACTGTTGACGCGCGGCGCGCACTAGTGCGCGCTGCGATCAGGGTTGGGGCCAGGCGCACCGTTTCGCCGGCGCGGCGCACGGCGCGCAGTGCGCCCATCGCGAACGAGGAGACGAGCGTCGTCTCGAGGCAGTCCTTCTCCTCCAAGGCTGAAACTCGAATTGGGAGTGTTCTCGATCCGTGATACGGGAGGGATCATGGGGACCGATTTGCCGCGAGCGGATCACACCCGAGAGTCGAGCCGGCTTGGATGGGTCTGGGACTACGACATCGACGAGAGCCGATTCAGGGAGATGCTGGCAGGGCAACTGCGTATCGGCCGACTGGGACGCGACTGGGCAGCCGTGCGCTTGATTGAGTACGCGCCCTATGCGGAGATCGTCCGCCTGCTCGGGTTTCGCGAGCTGGCGCACGGCTGGCCACAGTGGAGGAAACACATCCGGTCGACGAGCCGCCGCCGCGGACTCGATTTCCTCGTCGCCTGGCTACCGGCACATCGCCCTGACCTACTCGAGCCTCGCTAGATGGATCCGAGAATGGATCCAAAGATGGATCCGAGCTTCTACCTGCAACAGATCTACCCCCTGCAGGACCGTGTACTGCGTGCCTTCAGCGACGAGGAAACAGGCTTTTATCTCTCCGGCGGCACCGCCGCTTCGCGCGCTTATCTCCGTCACCGATTTTCGGACGATCTGGATCTCTTCGTCAACGACGATCCGCATTTTCAGCTCTGGGCTCAGCGCCTGATCGATTCTCAGAACCGAATCGCCGACTTCGATGTCGCAGTTCTGTTGCGGGAAGAGCGCTTCGTCCGCTTCGAGACGGGCCCCGAGGGGCTAAGGTTGAAGGTCGAGTTGGTAAATGATGTACCGGCGCACGTCGGAGCGCTGCGCGATCACGAAGTGCTGCGGCGCGTCGACAGTCCCGAGAACATTCTGTCCAACAAGGTCCCCGCTCTGCTGGATCGCGGGGAGCCCAAGGACCTGGCCGATGTTTGGGGCTTCTGCAGCAAGATGGGGCTGTCTATCAACGAGGCCATCGAAGGGGCCCAGGGTAAGGCAGCAGGTGTGTTCCCAGCCGATGTCGCACGGGTTCTGATGAGCGCGAGCGCAGAGGACCACGCCCTGGTTCGTTGGATCGAGCCGCCGCCGTGCGACCGATTTGTCGAAGACCTGATCGCCCTGGGATCTGATTTGCTACTTCTCCCGTCCTGACGACGGACTGATCATCGTCACGGCGCCAACGGCGTGCCGCTGAATCATTCGAGGAAGAACGATGTGCTTTTGCCGAAGATGCGGATCCCCGTTGGTACTATCAGAATCCGACGGCGTCCGAGAGATCGTGCTGGGCACGGTCGACGGGGATCCGGGGGTGCGCCCGCTGGCGCACATCTTCGTCCGATCCAAATCGCTCTGGCACGAGATCGCGGACGATCTCCCTCAGTTCGAGGAGTGGCCTCCCGGGATGGAACCATGAGTCGTTCCAACTCCGGGGCGCGAGCCTCGTCCGCCCGTCAGGCCGCGCAGCGGGGTTCGCGCCGGCTGCATGCATGAGGAGGTGAACAGCGATGGCTTGGAAGAAGGCGTCTCCGAAGACGGTCGCTGATTTCGCGGCCGCGCTGCCGGCGGATTCGCGCGTCGAGCGGCGGCAGATGTTCGGGTTCCCGTGCGCGTTCGTCAACCGCAACATGTTCACCGGGGTACACGAGGACAACATCATCGTCCGACTCGCCGCGGAGCGCAGGGAGTCGGTAATCGCCAGCGGGCGCGGCGAGATATTCGCGCCGATGCAGGGGCGGGTGATGCGCGAGTACATCGCCCTCACCGCGTCCGAGCGGGCGAACGCGAAGGTACTGGCGCCGTGGCTGGCCGAGGCGTTCGCGTTCACCGCGGCCCTGCCGCCGAAACCGCCCCAAAGAGCGAAAGCCCTCG
>JBGTMF010000371.1:0-23746 GCA_041743795.1 Thermodesulfobacteriota bacterium
TGCTGGCCTCAGAGGTCAGCGGAGTCGTTACGTTCCTCGACATCCCGGAGGGAAGCGAGGTGGCGGTGGGGCGAATTCTCGCCCGCGTCGACAGCCGCCAGGCCGAGGCGCAGCTCAGCGTTGCCGCGGCGCGCTATCGCAATGCCGAGGAGACACTGCAGCGCTTGCAATCGCTGCACAACGACGGCTTGGTGTCGCGTCAGGAACTCGACGACGCGGCCTCGCTCCACGAACAGGCCGCCGGAGCGTTGGAGGAGTCGCGCACCTCGGTCAAGCAAACCGCGATCCGCGCACCGTTCACCGGCCAACTCGGACTGCGCGAAGTCAGCCTCGGCGCCTTCGTCAACGCCGGCGACCCGCTGGTGCGTCTGACGCAGACCGATCCACTGCGGCTCATCTTCACGCTGCCGGAGCGCGATGCCGGCCGCGTCGCCAAAGGCCAGAAGATCCTCGGCGTCGCCGGCGATTGCACCGCTCGCTTCGAAAGCGAGGTGCAGATCATCGACCCCACAATCGACCGCGCGACACGCGCCATCCGCGCGCAAGCGACTGTCGCCAACCCGGATCGCGCTTTGCACGCCGGTATGTCGGCCCGCTTGTCGCTCGAAGTCGGGCCCCGCGAAGCGGCGCTGACCGTACCGCACGAGGCCGTCGTGCGCCGAGGCACCGTAAAACTCCTCTACGTAGTGCTGGCGAGCGGCGAGATCGAGGAGCGAGAAGTCGAGATCGGCCAGAATCTGTCCGATCGGGTCGAAGTCCTCACCGGCGTACGCGCCGGCGAGACCATCGTCGTCGCCGGCCAACAGAAGATTCGGACGGATTCATTGGCCGATCCGCGACCCTATCGGCCCGTGCAGAACCCAAAGCTGGCGCTCGGCTCCTTGCCATCGACGAATTGCGACCTGTGACCGCCAGATCCGCAGCGGCGATGCCCGTATCTAGTGCCCTGAGTCAGAGATTCGTCAACGAACTTCCAACTCAGGACACTAGCGGATGACGCTTTCCGAGCTGTCCCTGACGCGCCCGGTGCTGGCCACCGTCGCCAGCCTGCTGATCGTGCTGGCCGGCGTCACCGGTTGGCAGCGGATTCCGGTGCGCGAGTACCCCGACGTCGACACGCCGCTGGTATCGATTTCGACGACCTACGTCGGCGCCAGTGCGCAAACCGTCGAAAGCAGCGTCACCGAGCCGATCGAGCAAATGCTCAACGGCGTCGACGGCGTCCGCAGCATCGAATCGCAGAGCCGCTTCGGCGGTTCGACGGTGACCATCGAGTTCGAGCCGGGACGAGATCTCGATTTCGCTGCTACCGACGTGGCCAACGCCGTCCAGGGAGCTCTCAACTTCCTGCCCGAGGCGGCGGAACGCCCCGTCATCCGCAAGTCCGGCGCCGATTCGCGGCCGATCATGTGGCTGCAGGTGCGCAGTTCGGAGATGTCGGACATCGATCTCACCGACATCGCCGACCGCTACGTCAAAACTCCGCTGCAGATTCTACCCGGTGTTGCCGGCATTCTGGTCGGCGGGCAGCGCACCTACGCGATGCGGGTCTGGCTCGATCCGGAGCGGATGGCGGCGCACGGGATCGACCCCGCGGCGGTGCGCCAGGCCGTTCGCGACAACAACCTGCAACTGCCGGCCGGCCAACTGGAATCGGACACGAGGAAGTTCACCGTCCTTTCCAGCGCCCAAATGGACGACGCCGAGGAATTCGCCAACCTCGTAATCCGCTGGGAAGACGGGGCACCGATTCGCCTGCGCGATGTCGGGCACGTGGAGTTGGGGTCGGCCAACTACGACACGATTACGCGGTTCGACGGCGTGCCGATCATCGCCGTCGGCGTGCTTCGCCAATCCAACGCCAACGAACTGGAACTGACGCGGCGCCTGCGCGAGGCGTTGCCGCGGATCAGCGAGACCCTGCCTCCCGGCGTCACCCTCGACAGCGCGCTCGACAACACCATCTTCGTCGAAGAGTCGCTCAAGGAGGTAGTGCGCACCCTCGCCATAGCCTTCACGCTGGTCGTTCTCGTCAATCTGTTCTTCTTGCGCTCGCCGATCGCAACGTTGATCCCGACCGTCGCCATTCCAGTGTCTCTGATCGGTACGCTGGCCGTAATGGCCACCCTCGGCTTCTCGATCAACGTCTTGACCTTGTTGGCGTTCGTCCTCGCCATCGGTCTGCTGGTCGACGACGCCATCGTCGTTCTGGAGAACGCCTACCGACGCCAGGAGTTGGGCGAGGATGCCGAGACGGCGGCTCGGCTCGGTTCGCGCGAAGTCTTCTTCGCGGTGATTGCGACGACGATTTCACTGGTCGCCGTGCTTCTGCCGCTGTCGCTGCTGACCGGCTCGACCGGACGGTTGTTTCGCGAGTTCTCGATCACGATGGCGGCGGCGGTGATGCTCTCGACTTTCGTCGCGCTTACATTGGTGCCTGTTCTGTGCGGTCGCTACCTGCACGTGTCGCGGCAGCACGGTCGCGTGTGGCGTGCGGTCGAGAGTATCCTCTCGGCTCTCAATCGGGCCTATGACCGGACCCTCGCCCTGGCGGTGCGACACCCGCTGGCGATCGTCCTCTTCCTCGTCGCCAATGCATTGGGCACGGTGGCGCTGTTCAGCGCCATGTCCGACTCGATGGTACCGACGGAGGATCGCGGCAAGATCCTGACCGTGTTGCGCGCGCCGCAAGGGTCGACGCTGGCATATACCCGCGAAACGCTCTTTGAGGTAGAAAGGGCACTGCAGGAAGCACCTGAGGTCGCGCATCTCTACTCGGCGGCCGGACTTTCGTCCGGGGGATCGCGCAGCACCTCCGGCGGATTCGTCTACGCCAGATTGGTTCCTTGGGCGGATCGCCAGCGATCGCAGCAGGAGATCGTCGGCGAGTACTTCCGGCGCTTTCGCGAGTTCACCGGGGGATTGGCCTTCCCCATCAATCTGCCATCTCTCGGACAGCGATCGATCTACGATCTCGAAGTCGTGCTCAAGAGTTCGTCGGCCCCGCTCGAGGAGTTCGATCGCGTCTCGCGCGTGATCCTCGATCGCGTCATCGATCTGCCCGGCGTCTTCAACGCCGACCGAGATCTGCAGATGGAAACGCCGCAGGTGGAAATCCTCTACGACCGCGATCGCGCCGCGGATCTGGGAGTCTCAGTGGCGGCGATCGCCGACGCGCTGCAGGTGTCGCTGGCCGAGAACCAGATCAGCGAGTTCGTGCTACGCAATCGGCAGTACGACGTCATCGCCTCCCTGGCGCCGAGGTTTCGCGTCGTGCCGGAACAGATTGGCGAGATTCGCGTGCGCTCCCAGGCCGGCGACATGGTACCGCTATCGAGCCTGGTGCGATTCAGGACGACGGCCGTGCCCGAGTCGCTCAATCACTACGCGCTCGAGCGCGCCGTCAAGATCACCGGCAGCATCGCTCCGGGTTACGCGCTTGGACCGGTTCTCGAAGAGATCGAGGCGATCGCGCGGGCCGAGATGCCGGTCGGGTTTGCCTTGGCGCTGGCCGGCAACACCCGGGAATTCCGCGAATCGTCGACCGAACTCTACACGACCTTCGCCATTTCGCTGCTCTTCATCTATCTCGTACTGGCGGCGCAGTTCGAGAGTTTCGCCGACCCGATCACGATCTTGCTCAGCGTGCCGCTGGCGCTGCTCGGCGCCCTGACAGCGCTCTACGTATCCGGCCATACCATCAACATCTTCACCCAGGTCGGCATGATCCTGCTCGTCGGTCTGGTCGCCAAGAATTCGATCTTGTTGGTCGACTACGCCAACCGGGCGCACGCCGCCGGTGCCGACCTGCTCAGCGCGGCGCTCGACGCAGGCCGCACGCGCTTTCGCCCGATTCTGATGACCAGTGTGACGTCGATTCTCGGTGCCGTACCTCTGTGGGTGGCGTCCGGTGCGGGCGCGGAAACCAGGCAACCCATCGGAGCGGCGGTCGTTGGCGGGCTGCTGTTCTCGACGCTGTTCACCCTGCTGGTCATTCCCGTCGTGCACGTCTTGGTAGTCCGAGCCTCGGAGCGCCTGACCGGGCGCCGGCACTGAAGCAACCGGTCATTCGCAGCGCGGCGTCGCGTCTCCTAGCAGTAGGGCCGCCGGCGGGACGCCGGATCATCCACGAGCGAAGACGCGTACTTCGATCGTCATTCCGGCGAAAGCCGGAATCCATCGGGGCTACCAGGTGGACCCCGGCTTTCGCCGGGGTGACGTCGGAGCCGGGGTGATCCGGGACAGCGAAGGAGCGAAGTCTCAGGCCAGTCCGTTGAAAGACCCCACCGCATGCTTCGACAATCATGTCCTGAGCGAATTCGAAGAGCCCCGCATGAGCGGTTTCCCGCCCGATTTTTAACGGACTTTTACGCTCGCCCTGATCCTATTGTCGAAGGGCGGTCTCAGGGTTTTTCAACAGGCTGACTATGCCACCGCCAGGAGGACTTTGAGGACACCTCTTTCGGCGGCGCGGCCGAACGCCTCGACGCCCTGTGCAAGCGGCAATGTCTCCGAAACCAACGCGTCGACTTCGATTGCGTTGGTTTCCAATGCGCGCAGCGCAGGCGCGAAAGGTCCACAGCGCGAGCCGACGACGGATATTTCGTTGATGACCAGCGGCGCCAGATCGATATCATGGCGATCCGCCAGCGTACTCTTGAGGACGACGGTGCCGCGCGGGCGGGTGGCGGCGACTGCCAGCGCAAAGCCCGCGGACGTACCTGTCGCCTCGACGACGACATCGGCCTGCGACCGATTCCACTCCGGCAACTCGACCGTATCGATGCCGCGCGCCCGCAGAATCGCGAGCTTGGTCGCGTGTCTGCCGACGGCTGTGACCGTCGCCCCGGCGGCGGCGACAACCTGCGCCGCCAACAACCCGAGTTTGCCGTCGCCGAGGACCGTGCAGGACATGCCCGGCTCGATGGTGACTTGTTCGAGAATCTCGTAGGCGGCAGCGAGCGGTTCGGCAAAAACGGCGCGTCGGTCCGGAATCGCCTCGGGCAGCCGGTGCAGGTTGGCGGTCGGCACGGCGACGTACTCGGCGAAGCCACCGTCGGCATCGACGATTCCCATGACGCGCCGCGCCGGGCAGTGTCGCGCCAGGTCGCCTATGCAGAAATCGCACGTGCCACAGGAGAAGTTGATCTCGGCGACGACGCGCGCGTGCAGCCAGGCTTCGTCGCCCGCGACGACCGTGCCTACGATCTCGTGCCCCGGTGTGCCGCGAAAGCCCATGTAACCGCGTACGATCTCGAGGTCGGTGTTGCAGATGCCGGCGACGTGGACGCGCACCACGGCCTCGTCGCCTCGCGGCTGCGGCAGCGGCCGGTCGGCGAGGGCGAGCGAAATACCGTCCCAGTACAGACCCTTCACAGCGGCGGTCGTCGCACCGCCGGGTCGCCGCTGTCAAGGCGCGCCAGCTTGACAACTGTTGGGCGAACTCGTTACGAGAGCCGCCGGAGGGGGGATGCCGGTGCTCGCGGTTGCGCGGGCCGGAGGCGGTGCATGTATTGCGCGCCGCAACCCTCAGGAAATCCGAGGGTGGAGGCACTGATGGCGAACCGATTCTGGGTTGCAATCCTGATCGCCGGGTTGATTTCGGCTGGCATTGGCTGTGGCGCTACGGACGATGAGGACGTCTTCGTTCCGACGCCGACGCAGGGCCCGCCGACGCCGACGCCCCTGCCTATCTGCGAAGGCATCGAGGTTCCGTCCGGGCTCGGCTGCCGCGCCTTCACCTGGCAGCAGCCGGTATCGAGCATCAGTTCCGGAACCCAGCTCTTCGTCACGCTGCCGCCCGCACCCGGGGGGACTATGTTCAACTTCCTCCCGGCACTCGTCGATAACGGCGTCGATCCGGGCATCATTTTCTCCGATCTCCCGCCGGGCATCGCGCTCGTCGCCGACGGTTTTCCAGATCCGCTGACCGGCACCGTCGGCGTGACGATCGGGGTCAAACCCGAGGATCAGTTGGAACCCGGATTCGTCATCATCGGCATCAAGCCGCTGCTCGACTACATTTGTCTCAAGATCGATTTGGAGTCGATCCAAGGCACCCTGTACTGCAACGGCAGCGACAGCGAGGGCGTCGACACCCGCGTGACGGCGGCAGGGGGGATCACTTCCGCCGCGGACGACGTGTTCGAAATTCCGCTCGGCGATTCGGCACCCCCGGGATCGCTGCTACTTCGCTTCTCGCAACAGCAGGGACGCATCATTCAAGGAGAGGCAGCGCGCTACGAGTCCTGCTTCGAGCTTCCCGAATGCGGACCGGGAGAGCGATTCGCCTGCTACCGACCGCAACAGCAGGTGGCGTTCACCACTGGAACCGCCTTCGGACTCAAGGGCGCGACGCCGCTGCTCAACGCCGAACTGACCGAGGGGATTACCGGCGAACCGTTCGACTGCAATGCCTGGACGCAATCCGACGGCCCGGGACAACTGGTGCAGGGTTTGGTCGACAACGACATGTCCGCACCGCCCCCGAACGACGTCGCCACTGCCCTCCGTCTCGGCGATTGACTCGGCACTGAACCGGCGCGGCCCGTGGCCGCGCCGGTTCAGGTATTCAGCCGCGCCGCGCCCAGAGAAGGATCCGGCTGAACGGAAAGAAGAAGGGGCGCCGGTCGGCGAGTTCGGCAAGTAGACTCGACCGGTACTCGGCGAGAAACTCGGCGTAGATCTCCTCGCTCAGCCGCTCGCGGTAGACGGTCAACGTCGTCCCCTTGACCCACTCGACGACGTCGTCGCGACTGTCGAGGACGTGCCCGTATACGCGCAGTTCGACGCGCTGCTCGGCAAAGCCGAGGCGGTGCAGCAGGTGCGCGTATTCGACCGGCGCCAGCACGTGGACGGGAGCGACATAGCCGGCGAGGGCGGCGCGAAACGGCTCGCGCGCTGCAACCAGCGCCGCCACCCTGTGCGTCGCCTCCTCGTGATTGGCGGGCACTTGCACGGCGAGTTGACCGCCCGGCCGCAGGTAATCGCAGAGACGCTCGATCAACCGCCGGTGATCGGCTAGCCAGTGTAGCGCCGCGTTGGAAAAGATCAGGTCATACGATGCGGAATGGAGAGCCTCGCCGATGTCGGCGCGTTGGAAGCGCAAGCCCGCCGCGGCCACCCCGTGCGCCCTCGCCAACATCGACGGCGAGCTGTCGATGCCGAGCGTCTCGGCGGCGTCGAGATGGCGATGCAGCAGCGCCGTCAGCTCGCCCGTACCGCAGCCGAGATCGACGACCGTCATGTCGCGGCGCCGCTCGATCATTTGCATCAGATCGAGGAAAGGTCGGCGCCGCTCCTCGCCGAAGCGCTCGTACTGCTGCGGGCTCCAGCTATCCGATTGCGCCATGCGCGGATCCTGCCGAGCGGCCGCAAGGCTGGCAAGTGGGCGGCGCGCGCTACGGGAATGCGGCGCCGCCTGACGCGGCATTTACGCCGCTCGAGTTGACACCCTGGCACGCCGCACCGCGGTTTCGCGGCAATTCTCCGGCGGCACGTCGCCCACCCGCCGCACCACCCTGAATCGCCATCCCTTGACTCGCGAGGCGATTTCCTGAATCGGTGCCGTGATGGCCGTAGCTGCGAAACGACGCGAGCCCCTGCTCAAAAAGGGCGATTTCTCCACACACCTCGAAGCCAAGGCGCGAGAAACAGCACCGCGCGACGTCGAGATCCTCCTCGCCGATGCCGGGGACGCGCGTGAACGAGCCGCCGCAGTGTCGCCTCGGATGGGGCAGCAAATGGAACTGGCGCTGAGCCTGCTGAGCGATCACATCGCCGGCGAATGCCCGCAAATCCCCTTTTATACGGTCAGCCTGCTGGCGGAAGCGGTCTTCTACGTACTCGACCCGAACGACGTGATCCCCGACTGGATTCCCGGCATCGGCAAGCTCGACGACGCGCTGGTGCTCGAATTGGCGTTCGAACACGGCGCCGCCGGGATCAGTCGCTACTGCGCCTTCAAGGGTATCGACCCCGCCTCGCTCGCGAACGCGTCGCCGCATAGCCCGGCCAAGCGAAGCCAATCCAGCAGCGTCCAACCAACCCGCGGCAAGGCGGCTGGCAAAAAGACGCTGCGGAGGAAACCGGCGCCGAAGCAGCCGGCGCCGCCCGCAAAAAAGACCGCAACAAAGGCCCGCGCAGCGAAACGCTCGACGAAGAAGCGCCGTTCCCGCTGATCTTCGAGAGAACGACGTCTTCGCCAACGATGTTGATCCGCACTTAACGCTCCCCTTCACAGAGCGGCCGGTGGCAAGCCCACCGCAGTGGCACGGAGGGTGCATCGATGAGAGACGGATTGGCAATCGCGACCAGGTGCTCGGCCTTGGCGCTAGCGGTGATCACGGCGGGATGCGGCGACTCGGGCAGTGACGGCGGCCGAGGGCCGGTGACGGTGATACAGGGCGACGAGGCGATCGAGGCCGGCGTCGAGGCGGCAGTCAGTTTGACGTCGGCGATCGTCGCGATATTGATTCCGACCTCGACAGAAAGCCAGGCGACGACCAGCGCGGCCGTTTCTTCGGCCGCCGTGTTGCCGGTCATGCCATCCGGGATCACCGCGCGCGCGGTCACCGTCGCCTGCCCACGTGGCGGATCGATCGAAGGCGACTGCCGCGAGAGCGGCGGCCGCACCTTCATCAGCACCACGTCGATGGATTGCGCCGAGATCGATGCGATCAGCGGCTTCGTCGTAACGGTAAACGGGCAGGTCGATCTCGCCATCCAGGGGACCGGCATCTGTGAAAACTCGTTGCCGGCGGGACTGCCGACATCGCTTGAACTGAGAGGCTACCGAGAGGAATGGCACGACGGCGCCGAGCTGGTACGCCTGTTCGAGTCCGCCCGGTTGAGCCAGTCGCACCGTCCCGGCGCGCTGGGGTGTTCATCCTCCGATGGCGCATGGACTTACGAGGGAGACATCTCCGTCCGCAGCGGTCCTCTCGCTTCGACCGTGCGTCTGCATCGCGTCGCCATCGACATCACTTCGCAGGGCAACCCGTGTGAGGAAACGGCCACCATTGCGGGCCACCTGGACATCAGCGACGCACTGCGCGGATCGCGCTTCATCGCCGGGCTCGACGGGTTTCAATTGACCCAGTTTCGCGCCCTGGACAACTTCATCGAGGTGGACCTGAGCGGCGACATCGACATCGACTGCCTGGGAAGCATGCGACTCTCGACGAGGGAGCGTCTCATCCTGACAGGCGACTCGTGTCCCCTCGATGGGCAGCTCCGCATGCAGATCGGCGGCGATCGCGATTCGACGGCCGAGTTCGCTCCCAACGGGCTGCACCTCGACTACGACGGCAACGGCAGCATCGACTTGGAGGTACCGACGTGCGGATTCGAATCGCTGGTGGTGTGCCAGTGACGGACGAGATCCGGCGATGCTTCCCCAGCATGCTTCGTCGGTGTACCTACTCTTCGTCGCTCTGGCGATTCTGAGCGGAGCGATCTGCTGCGCTCACCTGCTGCGCGAATGCGGCCTCGGCCGTGGGCGTACGGCGTTGCTCCTGCTGATCGGGGCGTCGGCGGCGCTGGTCGGGGCCAAGTTCTTTTCCGCGATCGAGCGCGGCGGTTTGGTGTGGTGGAATGCCGGGTGGGAGCTTGCGCACGGCTATCGCTATCCGGGAGGAATCCTGGCCCTCGTCGTCGTCGGCCCGGCGCTGCGCCGCTTCCTGCCGGCGCGGATCTCCCTGGCGCATATGGGCGACCTCCTCGCGCCGGTGATCGCGCTCTCGATGAGCATCGTGCGGATCGGCTGTTTCCTCTCGGGATGCTGCCACGGGATCGTATCGACGCAGCCGTGGAGCGTGCGTTGGCCGGCCGGTAGTCTGGCGTGGTCATCGCACCTCGATCTCGGCTGGATCGATCCATCAAGCAATGCAAGTCTGGCCGTTCATCCCCTGCAACTGTACTTCGGGCTGAGTTCGCTAGGCGTCGCTCTCTTCCTCCTATGGTACCGGCGGCGTCAGCGTTGGAACGGCGAATCGTTCTTCGCGTTTCTGCTGATCGACGGCGCGGTCAAGTTCGCGCTCGAGCAATTGCGAGGAGACTACCAGCCCGCGCTGGCAACCGCCGCGGCGATCTTCGCGCTGACAGGAGCCATCGGCCTGGCGACGGGGTCTCGGAAACTGGTTACGACCGACATGCGCGACTGCCGCCGGCGACGACCGGTTGCGGGCGCGGTCGCGCCTGCACATCCTCGATCCACTGGTCGATCACTCCCCACCAGTCGAACAGCCAACGACTGAGCGCGGTCTCGTCGGTGGGGATCTCCAGGCGGCTGATGCGCCAGAATCGAAGGCATATGACGCGGCCAATGAGAGATCCGTTGAAGAGGTCCGTCAGACTCTCGATGCCCTCGAAGCCTGTGTGGCCGAGCAGGACGAGATCCGCGTTGCGGTTGCGGCGGAGCAACGCGATCGGTCCACCTAGCTTCGGCGGTAGCACATTTCGCATGGCGCGGGCGCGCTGCGCGAGTTCAGGAGACGCGGCCGCGTCCAATTTCGCAATCGAGCGGGCCAGCTTCGCCTTTGAGAATCGCGTACCTTCCGGAAAGATGAGGACCCCTTCGCGTTCGCCCAGGCCGTCGGCGAGGCTCGCGACATTCTCGATCTCTCGGACGCGGTCCTCGCTGCCGCGGTCGACGAAATGATTGCGCAAGCGGTGTCCGACGATGTCGAGGCAGGGATCCCAGAGCAGTTCCCTCTTCAGAACATAGCGGAGCAGGATGTCGTACCGGTTGGAGATGAAGATGGCAGGCAAAAGCGTGTCGGCGGTGCTGGCGTGGCGCGCGAATACAACAAACGGACCACGCGCGAAACTCTCGCCGCCGGAGATCTCCGTATCCATGCCGAAGATGATCTCGGCGGCGGAATAGAGCGACGCCGCCCACCAGCACTGCAATCTGAAGTTCGCGCGCAGGTAAGCCTCGTCATCCAGGCCAGGCATGACGCAAGCGAATACCCAGAGGAGCGTCGCCGCAAGAATGCCAACCGCTTCACAGATGACATAAACGGCGAAGAAGAGGAGGGCGCGTACCGTCGCCCAATTCGCTCGCCGCAGACAATCCAACAGCGCGGCAAACGGCAGCAGGAAGAGGAACAACGGAACACAGGCGGCGAGGCCGAGGTAGAGTGGAACCGTCACGCACCGCCGCAAAAGGGTGGACATCGGGGTGTCACTTTCCGAGAAGCGCAGCCTTCAGGCCGGAGTCCAATGGGCTCTCGCCGAGCCAGATGGAAAAAATAGCCGCCGCGAAGTCGTCGCCGGCGACGATCCCGCGTGGCGTGCCGTTGAGTGCGAGTTCGGTGCCGATGTCGGGAACGTAGGTGAGCGCATAGCGATCACCCGGCTTGACGTCTGCGTAGAACGTATTGAACTCGCGGATCTCGTCGCGCAAACCCTCGACCTTGTCGGGCGGCAGATTGGCGGCGATGCCGTCGATCGTCGCCTTGGCGAAATCGTCTGCCGATATGCCCCAGAAGTATTCGATCTCGAGGCGCTTGGGCGTGTCGGAAAGAACCTTCTCCGGCTCGAGGGAGGAGCGCAGGTAGAGAGCCGCGACGTACGCCTTGAAAACCACCTTGTAGCGCAACAGGGCGTATCCGTTGAGATCGAGCACTTCGCCGCCCACCTGTACTTGCGGTTCGAAATCTACACCTTCGATCTGCTTGGCCGGCGCCGCGGCGCCTCCAGCCAGAATGGCCAGGAGAGTCGCCGCGGCGATAGAGCGGACGTATGGCAAGCTCCTGAGCATCAAGCCGCCTGGCGGTAGGGGGTACCGGGGCGCTTGCGACCGCTCGGCGGAACGCTCAACCAGCGCTCGACGTTGGCGCGTACCCACGCGGGCTGGAGGTCGAGCAGGTCGCAGATGCGCAGGAAAGAGAACGGCCACTCGACCTCGTTGGAGCCGATCCACTCGACGTCCTCTTCGATGCGGCGGCAATACGAAGCTTCGTGCGCGTGGTCGCGGATTTCGACCAGCGCCGAGGCGAGAACCGATGCCGCCAGTTTTTTACAGGGCGACCAGTCGACCTGCGATGGCAGCTGGGAAGGCAGAATCTCTCCGCTAGCCATCAGGTTCTCGATCTCCGACATGCCATCGCCGTAATAGCGACTGGTGACGTCGCGATCGTAGGATTCGTTGGCACTCCCAAACATGTTGCACCTCCTGGATATCAGAATGCGCGCGGGTTTTCCGCCCGCAATCGAACGACCTCGGCGCGCACTACGTCGAGGCTGGTGATCACTTTCATGGATGACGTCCGGACCAGTGCGGCGACGGTCGCCGCACTGGCGCCACCGAGCCACAACTCCGTGGTGATCGGCAGCTTGCTGGCGACCGCGCGCACTTGCTCGACCGCGCGATCGGCGTTCTCTTGATGTACGATACCGAGAAGAACCACTCGAGCGTTGCAGCGATCCGCGGCGTCGCCGATCTCCAGCGCCGGTGTATCGGCACCCAGGTAAACGACATCGAGGCCGCCGTCGGCTGCGATCAACGCAGCGACCAGCGCGCCAAACTCGTGCCGTTCGCCGCTCGGCAGAGCGATGAGAATCCTCTGCCCCTGATTCGGCCCCCTGCTGTGCAGGACTCCGCTGAGCAAACCGCGCAGTACTCCCGAGACGAGGTGCTCATCGGCAACCGAGATAGAGCCCTTGGCCCACAAATCGCCTACCGAGCGCAACAACGGCATCGCCACGCATTCGACAAAGCGATTCATGCCGAGTCCGACCATCGCGTCGGACAGGAGCCGATGCAGTCTCGTCGAATCAAACAATTCAATCGCCTCGAGCGCTTCGCGCAAAACGCGCCGCCCGGGATCCACCGCGGCCGCCGATTGGAGGGGTAACCCAGCATCGACTCGCTCAGCCGAGAGCTTCTCCAACGCCACCCGATCGAGACGTGCCACGTCGCCGATCGACCGCCCAGCGGCGACGACGCCCGCCAACAATCTGAGATGGGCGACGTCCGCCCCGGAATAGAGCCGCGTTCCGCGTGGACCGCGAACCGGCGTAACAACCTGGTACCGCCGCTCCCAGGCACGGAGGATGTCCGGCGAAAGACCGGTGAGCTGGCTCACCGTACGCAGCGGCAGATTAGCTGTCGTCGAATCGGCCATGACTCGGATTTTACGGCAACCCCGCCCCACCGTCAAGTTTTGTCCAGACAAATACTGGACGCCGCTGTTGCAGCTGTGCGCAGAAGGCAGCTGTACCGCGGCTAAGCGGAGGTCGATCGGCCTCCGGCGCGGGCTATTTGTCCGAACGAGCGGCGGCGAACCGGGCAATTGCCGCCAGGCGCCGCTCCGCGTGGTCGACAATCGGGCTGGGATATCCTGACGGGGGATTCGACGCCTCCCACGGCGAGTGAATGAAGCGCCGCGGCGTCCCTTCCAGTTCCGCAACGTACTGCATGACGTAGTCGCCGTTCGCGTCGTACCGTTTCCCCTGGGTGACCGGGTTGAAGATGCGGAAATAAGGCTGCGCGTCCGTTCCGGTCGATGCGGCCCACTGCCAGCCGCCGTTGTTCGCTGCGGGATCACCGTCGATCAGGTGCTTGAGGAAGAACCCCTCCCCCTTGCGCCAGTCGATCAACAGGTCTTTGACGAGAAAACTGGCGACGATCATGCGCGCTCGATTGTGCATCCAGCCAGTCCGCACCAGCTGGCGCATCGCTGCGTCGACGATCGGGTAGCCGGTGCGGCCTTCGCACCACGCCTGAAAGCCCTCGGGGGCATCGTTCCACGCGATCTCGCGGAACTCCGGCCTGAAGGCGCGGTTCAAGACATATGGGTGTTCCGCGAGCAGCGCCTGATAGAAGTCCCGCCATATCAACTCGTCCAGCCACTTTGCGGCGCCGGCGGCGAAGCGCTGGCTGGAACGACGGCGGTCGAGCACCCGCGCCACGCAGGTTCGCACCGAGATGGTTCCGAAACGCAACGCTGGAGACAACTTCGAGGTCCCATCCAGTGCCGGTAGGTCGCGCTTCTCGCCGTACTGCGCCAGTGCCGCACCGACGAACTCCTCCAGCCGCGCAATCGCGGCAGACTCACCGGCGGCCACCGCGAATGCGCCAGGCTGCTCGCTGCTGAGCGAACGAGTAGCCTCGACTACGCCGGGTGTCGCCAGGCGTCGCGGCAACTTCGGCACACCGGACGGGGCCGTCGGCGACTGACTCCACTTCGCAACCCATGCACTGCGATACGGCGTGAAGACACGGAACGGCGCGCCGGCGCGGGTGACAACCTCGCGAGATTCGAAGATGACGCGGTCCTTGCAACTCTCCACCCGTCCTCCGGCGCGACCGACCGCCGCCGCGACCGCGCTGTCGCGGCGGGTGGCATAGGGAGAGTAGTCGCGGTTAAACGTAACCAGGTCTGCCCCGGTTTGACGGACCAGGTGCGCGAGGACGGTAGACGGTGAACCTTCCAGCACTAGAAGTGGACAGCCCGCGTCGACCAAATCTTCGGCCAGGCTTGTCAAGCAGCACGTCAAGTAGGATCTCCGCGCTGTTGATTCATGTTGTCGGAGCAGGTCCGGATCTAGTATGAATACGGGTAACAGTTCGTCGGCGCATTCAGCCGCTGTGCGCAGTGCCGTGTTGTCCCGCAGGCGCAAATCGTTGCGAAACCAATGAATGACGCGCATGTCGTTTCGCTCTCTGCAGTTTCGCGTTCCCCGCCCGGGCAAGCACCGGATTCGATAGGGATGATGAGCGCAATTTGCTCGTGCGTCACCTCGTGTATCCATCCAATCGGGCGCAATCAACTGGAACCTTGCCTTTTTGAAGAGCGCTGATTGGGTACGGCGATTGCATTATGTTGCGGCAAGCACGGCGGGTTACAGGGACGAGCACGCAACGCAGCAGTAAAACGCATCAGAGAAGCGGGCAGGAGATACTCCCCATGAGGACCGAGAAAATGCTGCAGCACAAAAGCGGATTTACTCTGCTGGAGCTGATGGTCGTCGTTTCTATCGTCGCAATCTTGTCCGCGATCGCGATACCATTGTTCCTAGACTACCAGACGAGCGCTTTTGACGCTCAAGCTAATTCTGACTTGCGCAATGCCGCCAACGCCGAGGAGGCTTACTTCCTTTCGTCGGGCGGATATCTCGATTGCACGAACGATGATTGCGTGGCCAATCTCCCACATTTCCGCAGATCGAATACGGTCAACATCGAAATTACGGCGAACAACGCGGTCGGTAGCCCCTCTTGGATCGGCGTGGCCAGCTCGGATCGAGGCAGAAGGACCTTTACTTGGGACAGCTCGAGCGGAGGTTTGACCGACTGACGACGATTGCGAGCCGACTGCAGGGAAGATCCCGGTCGGCTTGCGGGTTACGCAACAAACGGCGAAGCTCCCTGTCTTCGCATGTTCAGCTTCGTCGACCAAATCGCGGAAATCGCCGAGAACTCGATCCGTGGGCGCTTTGCGGTGCCGAGCCAGTTTCACGGAGCGCCCGACTGGCTGATTTTTGAGGCGATTGGCCAGCTTGCCGCGTGGGTTGCGATGCGCGACTCGGATTTTTCCAAACGCCCGGTTGGCGCCACTGTCGGATCACTGGACTTTACTGGTTACCGGCGTCCCCAGGGCGTGCTCGACCTCGACGCGACCATCGAACGCACCGACCGCCGGGCCATCTTATACGGTGGGCAGGTCTCGTGTGCCGGCGAGCGCGTCGCTGTGATGCGGCGCTGTATCGGCCCGCTCCTGCCAATGGAGGCTTTCGAGGATGCCGATCGGGCGCGAGCGCGATTCGCCGCCTTGATGGGGCCCCACCCGGTCGCACTCTGGTCGGAGGACAGTGCGGTCCCGCAAGCCTGGGTCTCCGATCCGCAGTGCCGCGCCGATGGCAGCGTCGTCGCCGAGTTTCGCGTCGCCGAAGGCGACCCCCTGTTCGATGACCACTTTCCGCGCCAGCCCGTAGTTCCGGCCACATTGCTGATCGAAGCGATGTGCCGTGTCGGAGCGACGGCGATCGCGATGCACCTCGAGCGGGGCGAGCCGCTACTGTTCGACCAGGTGCGGCAGGTCAAGGTCCGGCAGTTCACCAAACCCGGGCAGCTGCTGCGCATCGAGGCAGCGGCAGCGGCCGTCGGGGCGACGGACCCGGAGGTGAGTGTGTCGGCCTTCAGCGGTGACGAATTGGTCGCCGGCGTCCGCGTGCTCTGCAATTTGTGACCGGCGACGTCAGCCAAGCCGCCAACCGACGGGGAGCGAGGTCATCGAACGCATAGTGATCAGACAGGTCAACTGGCTCGGCGACCTGGTGATGACGCTTCCGGCAACGCGGGCGGTACGGGACGCGTTTCCCGACGCATCGATTAGCATACTGGTAAAGCGAGAGTTGGCGGGTTTCTACGATGGCGCCGACTGGATCGACGAGGTGCTGCCCTACCGAATCGGTTCCGGCTGGGCCGCCATCGCAGACCAATGGTCGCTGGTGCGCGCCCTGCGGCAACGCCGGTTCACCATCGCGGTCATCTTCCCGCGCAGCTTCAGCTCGGCGCTTTGGCCGGCTCTTGCTGGTGTTCCTCGCCGCATCGGATACGTCGACGACGCCCGGGGGTGGTTGCTGACCGAGCGCCGCATCCGCACCTCCGAACTCCTGCAGCGTCATCAAGTAAACGAGCACCTCGACCTGGTCGCTCAATCTCTCGGCGCGCCGATCGGCTCGGCGCAGCCGGTCGTGCCGGTGTCGGCCGAGCAACTGGATAAGATGCGGAACTGGTTGCAAGCGGAACGCCGTGGTCGAGGAAAGCTGGTAGCGCTGGCGGTAGCGGCGGCGTTCGGCCCCGCCAAGGAATGGCCGGCCGATTCGTATTCTGGCCTGATCGACCAACTGGCCGAGAACCACGGCATCGAGTGCGTCCTGGTCGGCTCACCCGGCGAGCGCGAGCGCAGTCTTGCGGTAGCGGCGGCGGCGCGCAGTCGGCCCCTGGTTGCCGCCGGACAGACATCCGTCGGCGAGCTGATCGCGCTGCTTTCCCTCAGCGATGGTTTCGCGGGAAACGACTCCGGTGCGATGCATGTCGCCGCTGCGCTGGGCGTTCCAACGGTTGCAATCTTTGGATCGACGCGTCCCTGGCGCACCGGCCCGCTGGGGCCATGGACGCGGGTTGTACAACATCCGATCGAGTGCAGCCCCTGCATGCAGAGAGAGTGCCGCTTCGGTCACTACGATTGCCTGCGATCGATCACTGTCGAACAGGTGACGCGGACACTCATCGAAGTCATAGGGTCAAGCGCCCAAAGCTGACGCACCCTCTTCGGATTCCCAAGCCCTTTACAGGGCTCTCTCGAAATGGTTAGAGAGGCGAAACTTTCAGCGGGGGGAGAGGTCCGATGCGAAAGCTCGAAAACCTCTGGGTGACTGCGGCTGCATTCGTTGTCCTGACATTCTCGGTCCAAGCGCACGCCGACACGCTGATCGGTGTCGACCTCGGAGCGGGAATTCCGGTCGCCGAATTCCAGGATGCGGCAAAACTCGGCGGCGTAGTGGCGCCATTCGTCGGTTATCGGCTGATGTCAGGCAATTTTGCGCTGACGCCGATGGTCCGTACCCAGTTCGGGTTCTTTCAAGCAAAGGACCAGGACATCACCTTTGCGGCGGGAGAAGAGCCGCGTCTCGGTGACGATCGCGTCATCCGCCGGCGGATCGTCGAGAGCGACCTGCAAACGCTCTTCGCGGGCACGGGCGGATTCAGGCTGTCGCTGCTCGACGAAACCAAGGAATTCTTCCTCGGTGCGCACGGTGGTTACTACACCGACCTCGGCGGCGGCCCGGTGCGCGGTGCCGGACCTGGGTTCAGTCTCGAACTCGGATTCAACTACAAGGTGCTCGAGAACACCCAGATCGGCGCCTTCATCCGCCGCGACGAAGCCCACATGCAGGCTAACCTCGATCCGTTCAACCGCGATGACAACCTGGAGTACCTGACGACCGGTCTCAGCTTCATCCAGCGAATCCCGTCTGCGGTGGCTGCAGCTCCACCACCGCCACCGCCGCCGCCACCACCGGCGCCGACACCTGCGCCAGAGCCGGAAATGCCGGAGGTCCAGACGAAGATCGTCCTGCGCGGAGTGACGTTCGCTTTCGACAGCGATCGCCTGTCGCAAGAAGCGACACCGATTCTCGATCAGGCGGCGACTACCCTCAAGGAGGCCGGAGAGGTCAGTATCTCCGTCGAGGGTCACACCGACTCGGTCGGTAGCAACGAGTACAATCTCGACTTGTCGCGCCGCCGTGCGGAGTCGGTGCGCAAGTACCTGGAGACGCAAGGAGTCGACGCCGCTCGCATGACGACACGTGGGTTCGGCGAGGAAAACCCGGTCGCGACCAACGACACCAGCGAAGGGCGCGCGCAGAACCGGCGCGTCGAGTTGCGGGTGGCCGAATAATCGCCGCCGCGGGCGCGAGGGGCTCAGCCGCCCTTCGCGCCCGCCGTATCTTCAAACAGTGCGACGACCGCGGCACGGTGAATCTTGCCGCTCTCGGTGCGCGGTAGCGAGCTGGAAAAGACCAGTCGTTCCGGCAACTTCTGCTTCGCCACACCTTGTGCCACAAGGTGTTCAATGACGGCGGCAGTCGTGAGCGCCACACCGTCCATCGCTTCGACTGCGGCGCAAAGTCGTTCACCGACATCGTCATCGGCAACACCGACGACGCAGGCTGCGCGAACCCGAGGATGCGTCGTAAGCAAGTCCTCGATTTCGCGTATGCTGATCTTTTCGCCCTTGCGAATGACGATCTCCTTGATGCGCCCGGTGATCGTCAAGTACCCGGCGGCGTCTATCTCGCCGACATCACCGGTGCGGAACCAACCGTCGTCAGTGAACGAGTCGGCATTCATCCGCGCATCCACATAGCCGACGAAACACTCCGGGCCCCGCGCCTGGATCTCGCCCGGCATCCCCACCGCGAGTTCGCCACCATCGTCACCGACAACGCGAACCTCGTTCGGCGAGATCGGCGCGCCGTCGGTCTCGATGGCGTGCGTGTCGGTATCGCCTGGGCCGGTCGTCGTGATGGTGGGAAACTCAGTCGACCCATAGACGCGTTTGGCGACACAGCGCAGAGCCACGCGCGCGCTGCGTATCAGGGCGGCCGACACACTTGCGCCGCCACAGGAGAAAAGGCGCAAGCTGCTCGACCAATCGCCGTCGCCGGGCGCGGCGATCAGGTCCTGGAGAAAGATCGGCGCGCCCACCATGTAGGTGACGTGTTCTCGGGCGATCAACTCGACCGCTTCGGCCGCCGACCATCGCTCCATCAAGACCGCGGTCGTCCCCAGGATCGCCGGGCATAGGATACCGTGCAGGAGTCCAGAGATGTGCGTCAGCGGCGACGGCATCAGCGTGGTGTCGGCCGAGCTGAGGCTGTGTATGTGCTGCAGGCTGAGAACTTCCGAAATCAAGGTGGAGGCGGTATGCAGCACGCCCTTGGGCTCGGCCGTGGTCCCCGAAGTATACATCAGCAGTATGAGGTCGTCGGTGGCGCCGCGAAGCTGGGGGATTCGCCCCACCGGGGCGGTCATTCGAGCGAAGTCTTCGTCGCCACCACGGACGACGAAAACGTTCTCGACGGCCACGCCGAACTGTCGCGTGCGACCGACGGTCTCGCGGTAGTCGTTGCCCCGATAGTAGCCCGGCACGAAGATGTGTCGCGCTTCGGCTTGACGCAGCATGAACGCCAACTCCCGCTCGCGCATCGTCGGTTGAAGGGGATTTGCGATCGCGCCGACCTTGCAGATTGCCGCGAACAGGACACAGGTCTCCCACCAGTTGGGTAGTTGGAACGCGACCGCATCACCAGCAACGACGCCGTGCTCGACCAAACCGGCGGCAAGCCGATCACTCAATGTTGCCCATTCGCCGAAAGTCAGGCGACGGCCACCGTCGACGATGGCGACACGCTCGGCATGGTCCCGGCAGGTCGCGGCGAAGCTGTCCCGAAAACCAGGGATTGCCTGCCCGCGCCCGGCGGGACGAGAGGGGCGAAAGGTCGGAGACAGCCGCATCAGAACCGCATAACGCGATTCCCTTCGGCGGCCAATCCCGAATCGCTGCGCTACGGCTCGAAGACCGTCCGAGCGTGTTGACACAGTTGAAGGGCCTGACCTATGGTTCGCCCTTTTCCAAGGGGGCAAACGAGTGTTTGACCGGCGCCGTCCACGACTTCCAAAGCCCGCGGCTGCGATCGTGTTCGTGGCATGCGCGGTGGCGCTGGCCGCAACCGCGCGGGCGAGCGATTCAATTAAGGACAACCTCTATTCGGTGTCGTTCGCGACCCCGCAAAAGGGCTGGGCCTGCGGCTCGTTCGGTAGCATCGCTCACACCAATGACGGCGGCCAGACGTGGACATCGCAGACGTCGACGGTGGATGAGTCCTTGTTCTCGATCGATTTCGTCGACGAACGTCTGGGGTGGGCCGTCGGGCATTCCGGCTCGATCATCCACACCTCCGATGGCGGCGGCCACTGGCGCAAGCAATCGGCGCCGACCCCGAAGCACCTCTTCAGCGTCGACTTCACCGATGTAACGTTTGGCATCGCGGTCGGCGATTGGGGCGTCATCCTCGCCACCGAAGACGGTGGGGTGACCTGGGTAGAGCGCAGCCTCAGCGAGGATCTCATCATCAACGCAGTGTCAGTGATCAGCCGCACCACTGCGATCATCGTCGGTGAATTGGGGGCCATCCTCCGCACCGAGGACAGCGGCCGCTCATGGACACGGCTGGCGAGCGGAATCGACAAGACCCTCTTCGGAGTGCGCTGTGTCGATGCCCTGCGCTGTTGGGCGGTCGGCATCGATGCCCTGATCCTCCGCACGCAGGATGGCGGCGGTAGCTGGGAAGTTCTTCACGGCTCCACCGAGATGCGCCAGTTGGAGCAGGTCGGATTCGGACAGGCCTTCGAGAACCCCAGCCTCTACGCCATCGACATCGCCGGCTCGTTTGGCGTCGCCGCCGGTGAGCTCGGCTCGGTCTTCGTCAGCCGCGACGGAGGCGTCGAGTGGCAACGCCTCGACGCCAGCAAGAACTGGGCGCTGCCGTGGTTCCGTGACCTCGTCGTTCTCGAGGGCCAACGCGGCGCTATCGTCGGCGCGCGCGGAAGGCGGATCATGATCGAGGAAGGCCGTATCGAACTCGATACTGAATCCGAAGCCGAAGAGGACTGACCGTGCTGCCGAAGAAGTACATCGAGAAGTACCTCTATTTCCTGCTTCGCTACCGCGTGCCGGTCGGAGTGCTGATCCTAGCCGCCACGTTGTTTTTCGTTTGGTTCACGGTCTTCCACCTGAAGATCTATACCAACTTCCTCGACCTCTATCCGCCCAACCATCCCTACATCCAGGTCTACACGAAGTACCGCCACATCTTCGGTACGTCGAACGTCTTGCTGATGACGGTGGAGGCGACCAACGGCGATATCTTCAGCGATACGGAGATCCTCGAAAAGATCGATCGCATCACCGTCGACCTTCTGCAGAAGGTGCCGGGGGTCAACGGCGAACAAGTCATCTCCATCACCCACCCCAAGCTGAAGACGACGATCGCCACGGGGGCGGGGATCAAAACGGTACCGCTGACGTACCCGCGTCTGCCGAGAGACAAGGAGGAACTCGAGTTCTTCCGCCGCAAGATCGACACGACCGAGGGCATCCGCGGTTTCTTCGTCTCCAACGACGACAAGGCGACGCAGATCATCGCCGGCTTCTGGGAGGAGTACATCGACCTGGCCGGCATGTGGAAGCAGGTGCAGGAGATCGTCGCCCGCGAGGAAGCCGACGGCAAGGTCAAGATCTACGTCTCCGGGCCGCCAGTTCTATTCGCCTACTTCCAGGAAGAGCTCGGCAAGATGTGGTGGTATCTGGCCGCCACCGGTGCCGCTATCGTGCTGCTGCTGTGGTTCTATTTCCGCACCTTTCAGGGCGTCTGGATTCCCGTGTTCTCCGGGATGATGAGCGCCGTCTGGGGTCTCGGTTTTGCCGGCCTGTGCGGCCTGACGATGGATCCACTGGTGATCGTCGTCTTCGTTCTCATCACCGCGCGTGCCTTGAGCCACTCGGTGCAATCGATGGAACGGTACCACGAGGAGTTCCACGAACTGCACGACAAGAACGCGGCGATCGTCAAGTCGTACATCAGCCTCTACTCACCGGCGATGGTGGCGATCATGTCCGACGGCCTGGCGATCCTCACCATCGCCGTCGCGACGATCCCGATCATGCAGAAACTAGCCTTTGTCGCCAGCTTCTGGATCATCTCCATTTTCTTCTCGGTGGTCACCCTGCACCCGATCATTCTGTCGTTCGTCCAACCACCGGCAGAGGGCCGCGGCGAGAACATCTTCGATCGCATGGCGCAGGCGACCAGCAGCACGTTGACGCGGTTTGCGATCGGCGGATGGCGCTGGGGCGTCGTCGGCTTTTTCGTCGCGACGATGGTCTTCGCCGCCTACTTCGCGCACCAGCTGAAGACCGGAGACACCTCGCCCGGCATGGCCCTTCTCTATCCGGACCACCCGTATAACGTCGCGACTGCCAAGGCCAACGAGTACTTCGCCGGCAACACGCAACTCGTCATCATCGTCGAGGGCAAGAAGCCAGGCGCGGTCAAGAATGCGAAGATTCTCAACGAGCTGGATCGCTTCCAGCGTCACATGGAGCAGGGAGAGAACGCCGGCGGTTCGACGACTGCGACGACGATGCTGAAGACGGTGTTCCGCGCCTTCCACGAGGGCGATCCGAAGTGGGAAATGCTGCCGACCGAGGACATGCACGTCTCTCAACTCTTCTTCATGCTGACCGCCGGCACCCGCCGCGGCGAGATGGATCGATTCTTTACGCCGGACTACACCAACGCGACGATCACCGTGTACTACAAGGAATACGACCACACGACGATCCAGGGCGCGATCGCCCGAGCCAAGGACTATATCGCCAACAACACCAGCCCAGACGATGAGGTACGCTACCGCTTGGCGGGCGGGTTGTTCGGTATCCTCGCCGCACAGATCGAGGAGGTCGACTGGTCCTACCGGATCAACGTCCCCCTCATCTTCGCCGTCGTCTTCATTCTGAGCTTCCTCACCTATTGGTCGGCGGCCGGCGCACTGATCGTCCTCATCCCGTCGATCGTCGCCCAACCGCTCTCGGAAGCGGTCATGTACTTCATGGGAATCGACTTCAACATCAATTCGCTGCCGGTGGCTGCGATCGGCATCGGCATCGGCATCGACTACGGCTACTATGTCCTCAGCCGCATCGTCGAAGAGTATGAGATCACCGGAGATTTCGACGAGGCGAATCGCCGCGCCATCGGCACCACCGGCCACGCGATCATGTTCACTGGCGCCACGATCTGCGCCAGCATGGCCTTCTGGCTGTTCCATCCGTTGAAGTTCGAAGCACAGATGGCGTGGCTCCTGATGATGTTGATGATCTTCCACGCGGTTGGCGCCCTCGTTTTCATCCCCGCGTTGGTGTCGTTGATACGGCCGAAGTTCGCCCTCGACCGCGCCAGCGACTACGAACAATCGGCACTGGCCGAGGTGCGCGCTACCGGCACGTAGGGGCGGCGGCGGCCGCCTCTACGACGCCCCAGCTGCGGGTTCGCGTGGTCTTCCATGGATTTTCGCCTCAGCCCGGACGAGCTCGCCTTTCGCGACGACCTGCGGCGGTGGCTCGCAGACGCGCTACCGCTCGACGCTGAGCGGCCGCGCGACGCC
>JBGTMF010000372.1:0-14272 GCA_041743795.1 Thermodesulfobacteriota bacterium
AACGCCGCGGCCGTCTGCCCGGGTTCGACTTGTTCGCCGATCCGGCTGTGCACCGGCGGCGACAACGTCGGTGACGCGTGCGATGTACACGACTGCCCGGCCGGTGCCTGCGCTCCGCCCGACGACACTTGTCTCGGCGGCGCCCGCGCCGGCCAATCTTGCGTGACCGATAAGGACTGTCCGGACTCGCGCTGCAATGCCGTCAGCCGCTGCATCGGCGGGCCAGAGAACGCACGCGCCTGCGCCAGCGACGACGACTGCGGAGCTTCGAGTTGCGCGCCGCCGAGCGGCCACGCCTCGGAGTTTCCGCTGCGCCTCATCCTCCATGTCGACGGCTCCGGCAAGGTCAACTTTCTCAAGCAGGTCATCCAGATGTGGCAGGCAGGCACCACGATGCGCGATGCCGCCGACGGGACGCGCATTCTCGACCAGTCGGGACACCTCGTTCTGCTCACCGACGACGAGCTCATCCCCAGCTTTCAGGGAGCGACGCTGCGCGACGGAGTTCCCGTCGGACGCCGGCTTAGCACCGCGGCGTTCGACTTCCCCGGCAACCAGCTCGCAATGTCCGGCGCCTTCGGCTGCGGCGCCGGTGAGCTGACAACGACCATCGACCTCGAGCGAAACTTCCCCACCAATCCGTACCGGCATCCCTACCATCCCGACCACGACAACCTGAGCGGCGGCGGCGCCAGCACGATCTGCCGGGGAGGGAGCAACGGTGGCGCGCCGTGCCAGGCGAGCGCCGACTGCCCCGGCGGAAGCTGCGAGGATGTGGAGGAAGCGTTCCACATCACGCGCGCCATCACGCTCGATTTCGCGCCGACGGCAGGCGGCGACACGCGCCGGCCGGAGAGCTGCGTCGACGAGATCCAAGGCGAGTACCGAGAGACGATCTCCGGACTGCACCGCAACGACGTTCACGTCGCCGGAACCTTCCGCCTCGAACGCGTCGCCCTGACGCCCGTGCTCAATCCCATGCCGAAGTGATGACGATGACCGACACCGACACCCCGCGCCGCATCCCCGTTCTCGCAGCCCTCCTCGGCGTCCTCGTCCTGCTTCACGCCGGCGCCGCGCGCGCCTGGCCGAGCGCCATCTCCAGCTCCTTCGAGGAGCGGGCCAAGGCGGTCGCGACCGATCGCGAAGGCAACACCTACGTCGCCGGCACGTTCGACGGCGTGCTGTCGGCCAGCAATCGAACCGTGACGTCGAACGGCGAGCGCGACCTCTTCGTCGCCAAGCTGAACCCGCTCGGCACCGTCGTGTGGATGGCCAGCGCCGGCAGCGACCGCGACGACGAGGTCGGCGGCATCGGCGTCGACAACGGCGGCAACGTGTACGTGACGGGGACGTTCTCCAAGACGATCTTCTTCACGGCTGACGAAGGTGTGACGGATCCGGTGGATCTGGCGCTGACGGCTCCCCTGACGACCTTTGCAGAGTCCCATATCTTCGTCTGTCACGAGATTTCAGTCGCGGCGACTGATCCGTTCGTGGCCAAGCTAGACAAAGATGGAAAGTGGCTGTGGGCCGCTCAGGCGCGCGGCCGAGGATTCGATCAGGGCAAGGACCTGGCAGTTCAGGCAAACGGGGTCTACGTGACCGGTTCGCATGGCGACAAGATCTCCTTCCTCAATGCGGACGGCGCCGAATCCGGGGTGGAGCTGCCGGTGCCGACTGACCGTCCGGCAGATCTCGATTCATGGGACGGCCCCTACTGCGGGGGAACCTTCGGATGTGCCGAGAGCGAGCAATCATTCGATGCGGCATGCCAGCTGCGCAGTGACATGTTCGTCGCACGGATTGGCTTCGATGGAAAGTGGACCTGGGCTATACGGGGCGCCGACGAGGCCGATTCGCTGTCAGGCGACGCGATCGCGGTCGATGCCGGGCGCAACATCTACGTCGTCGGCAATCGGGTTACGGTCGATTCGGTGGCCGAGACGAGCTTCCTGGCCAAGCTCAAGGACGAAGGGGCGAGTGGGCGGTTGGTGGCCGCCGAGAACCTCGCGTTTCACGCCGCCGATGTGGCCACCGACGGATTGCAGAACGTTCTCATTGGAGGCACCGCAGCTCAGGGGTTCACCTTCGGCGACACTAGAGTCATCGCCGATCTGTTGCGGCCAGCTCCCATAGTGGCACGCTTTGCCGACACGGGCACCGGCTTTGTCGAGGAATGGGCGAGCTATGCCAGGCAAGCGAACCTCGAATGCTTTTTCTGCCCCATCGGAGGCGACGCGGCCGGCAACTCCGTCGCGTTCGACGACGACGGCAACGCCTATCTCTCGGGGTACGTCAGTCCCGTCAACATCAGGATCAACAGCGGGTTCGAAACACCCGGTCCGATTCCGGGCACGGAATTTAAGGTTAGTGGTGAGGTGGTGGACGGCTGGACGGTTGGAGGCTCTCGCGTCCATCACGTCGGAATGCTCTTTCGCGCCGCCAGCGGCCGTCGCTCGCTTGCGCTGGACGGCGACCCTGGACACCTTTTCGCACGGCGTCGACGATCTCGCGCAGCGTCGTGCCCTCCTCGGCGAGACGTCGGGCCAAGGTCCGGGTCCCGCAACCGATCGACTTCGCGACGAGATCCTGGCTCACGTACCGTTCATGGAGGCGGCGCTGCACTACTGCGAAGACCTGTGACGTAAAAGTGGGATCGCTGCGCGGCTGGGTGGCGATCTGCTGGCGCACGTAGCGATCCATCAGCTCGAACAAGGCCGGGTTCGCCCGCGGCAGCGGTCGGTCCATGACCACCGCGGGTAAGATGACCTCGGTCCAGGGCGCGCCGTAGGTGGGGGCCACCCCGAAGAGTCTCGTCAGGTCCGAATCGTCGCCATGGCGAGCGTGAGGAAAAGCCACCACGAGCGCCATGCCCTGCGGGTCGACGCCACGCGCTACCAGCGCGATCAGGGCTGCCGTCCTTTCGGCTTGGTGGACGTGTGCCTGGCGTGGCGGTCCCCAGCAGCGGTAACGGATTCCAACTTGCTGTTGCGCCGGTGCCAGTTCGTAGCACTCGGCGGGATTCCAGTAGTGCTGGTACTGCAGAAGGCGCTCACAGGCGACGCGCAGTGAAGGGCTCGACATCATCAGAAATTGCATTGACCCGACGCCATCGCGTGCGATTTTCGTCCAGTGTAGCGCGAAGCGGAAGCCGAAGTGCGACCGTCCGCTATGCGCCGCGGCCCGCTCCACGGCGTCGTAGTACACCGTGATCGGAACCGTTCCCTCAGGATCTTCGAGCGTGGCGCGATCGATTCCGAACGCGGCGGAGGCGTCCTCGATGCCGCTGTAGGCCGCGATGTGGCGCAAATCCAGAGCAAAACAAAGGGGCGGAGCGGATCGTGGTCCTCGCTTACTAATCATGACCGTTGCGCGCAATATCCCAGGGGTGTTTCGAACGCAAGGTGCATTTGGTGCGTAAGACTTGGGACCCTGTAGCTTTGCCGTCAATCTCGGAAAGATGAGCATACGTAGTTCCCGCCACTTGCGGGAGGTAACGAGTGCGGGGGGCGCGTCGACTTGCGATGGCGACTTGCCGCGAAAGTAACCCACCATGACGGTCGTTGGAAACGTTGATCGGGGGCGCGAACGTTCTCCGCGCACATGGTGGCCCAATGATCACGTTCTCTCCGGCTGCACATACAAAGGGAGATTCGAAGCCGCGACCCATCCGCTGGCGCGCGTGCTGGTGAGGCCCGCGCCAGGGGTGCAGTGATTCTGCTTGACACCGTTTGGCTTCGAGACGTAGAGCGGTCGGGACCGCGGGGAGGTTGGGCTCGCGGCGAATGACCGGTGCTGGCGCCGTGGTTGCTCGGCTGGTCCTTTGCGTCAGGGGGCGTCGAATGGTTCGGGTCTCACTTGCGGTTGGTCAAAGGATTCTCGCACGGCAGGCTTTCCTCCTTTGGGTGGTGTGGTCGGCGTGTGCGGTGGCCGCGGCGACGGCACAGATCAACATCGAGATTCCCACGACGCGCGTCGGCTGGAACTCCTTCTCGAACAACGTCCAGTTTCCCGAGGTCGGTGTGTCGACCGATGGCACGGTGGTCTTCATCTGGAACGAGAACGGCTACCAGGCACCGAACGTCGCCGTCACCCATGCATACACGATGGGAGGCACCGAGATCGCGCCACCGGTCAAGGTGAACACCAGCGGCAGAGCGTCCTTTACCAGCGTCGTGTCCGATACGCGCGGCGGGTTCATCGCCGCGTGGGACTGGAATGAGAACAGTGGCAACGACTACGTCGTCGGCCGGCGTCTCGACGGCCTCGGGCGCGGCGTTGGTACGCAAATGGTAATCAACGCCGACCGCCCGACCAACGCGGCGTTTCTGGTGCGCGTTGCCGGGTTGGCGACGGGTTCGGTGTTCATGTGGGAACAGGGAATCGGCGCCTGGATGCGCTTGTACGACGTGGGCGGTAACAGTCGCGGTCCGTCCACGTCGCTCGGTCCCAACGTCTCCTTCTCGCACGTGACCAACGACGTCGTGCCGTTGACCAACGGTGGTTACGCGCTCGCCTGGACTGACCGATACGCCGGCGGCAGCTGGGCGCGCCTGCACGACGCCGACGGCCAACCGCGCGGACCTGCGTTCGTTCTGAGCGACCAGTTCGACATGCAGCGCCTCGCCGCATTCGATGGCGGTTGGGCGGCGATTGGCACCACCTCCAACATGGAGTGGACCGATCCGCCGCCGCCGGTATTCACACCCAATAGGATTGTAGTCCGTCGGTTCGACAACGACGGCCAGCAACTCGGCGAAGACATCGCGGTGCACGACGCCGGATATCGGAAGTGGCTGCAGACCGACCTGACGTTCGACACCGGCGGAAATCTGTACGCCACCTGGATCTCGCAGGACTGGAATGGGCCGAACGCCCTGTCGCCGCCGCACGCCCGCGCGTTCGATGTCGACGGAGTGCCTTACGGTGACGCGGTGCAGGTATCCGACAAGCGGGGGTACGACGTCCATCCGGAACGGCTCCCCAACGGCAATATCGTCAGCGTCTGGCAGGGGATGCAGAACGAACCGTTTGAAAAGGCTATCTACGCCACCTGGGTGCGAATCTGCGCGCCCGGCGAAGTGTGCGAGGTACCGCCGACATTCACTCCGACGCACACGCCGTCGCCCACGGCGACGCCGCAGCCGACGCCGGGCTGCGGGGATGGCGCGGTCGGGCCGAACGAAGAGTGCGACGACGGTAACCGGCGCAACGGCGACGGCTGCAACGAACGGTGCTTGATCGAGGAGTGCGGTAACGGCCGGCTCGAAGGCGACGAGCAGTGCGACCCGCCGGACGAGAAGACCGCGTGCGGTTTCGATTGTAGGCTGATCCCCGTCCACGACTCGGTCACGGTCCCCGAGAAGCCGATCGACATAGCGATTCCGGCCGGCACGGTCGGCGTCACGAAGATCATAACAATAAAGGTGCGCAATGCGGACATCTTACCGAAACCGGAGAAACCGGGGCACGTGATCCGCCTGATCGCGAGCGACGGCGATTGCCCGGCGGGTACGGTCGTTGGCCTGCCGGACTTCGAGCCGGGAATCGAGGGTGGTCAAGACTCAGTCCTGGTGGCCGGTGGGGCGCTCAAGACCGCGTACGTCGTGCTGCTGGCTTCGCACCGATCATTCCCCAAACTCGACCCGAAGATCCCGACGCGGTGCACATTGTTATTCACGGCCGAGACACTGGTGGACGGGAACGTCGATCCAACACCCGAGAACAACACCATCACCGTCGAACTCAACGTTCGATCGGCGAACGGCGAAGTGCAGGTGCTCGCGGTCGGTGCGGAGCCGGAACCGGGGCTCTTCATCGGCAGCGTCAAGCCGTTGAAGGTGAAGATCCGATACGGTCGCGCCTCGGGGCAGAAGCGCGCCAAAGTCAGGATCACCAACGGCCTGACGGCTGGTTCGCTCGACCGTCATGTTGTCTTGGCGGTCGAGGACGGCAGCTGTCCGCCGGGAACTGTCGCGATCACCGATCTGGGCGGTGTAGCGGGAGGCGCCCAGCCGGTCGCGCTACGGGCGCGGCGGTCGGTGACGGGCAAGCTGCTGGTGCGGGCGACCGACGCGCTTTTCACGAGCGCGAACAACCTGTCGCCCGGGCGGTGCACCGCGATGCTGGTGGTCAGTGATCCGAGCGGCCTAGACGAGCGCGCCAATCAGCGCACGGCGTTGACGGTGGAAGCCTTCGACGCCAACGACTTCGCGCGTTGACGAGGTGTCGGAGCGGATCCGCGATCGCGATGTGGTCGATCCCGCGCGCTTCGATCGCGCCGTCGCATCAATAGTCCGGGCTGCTAAGGCGTTTTGGCAACGTTGTCGACGTAAGCGACCACCTCACTTCATGACCCACTGTCGCGCCGGCCGCCGAGGCGATTCCGTCGGTTTGCTCGCTCTCCGCCATCATGGCGCGGCCGTTTGCGGCCGACTACGATCCGATCCGGCACGGCGAGTTCTTCGTCGATTACTGCCGCAATGGCATGGAGCGGGCACTGCGGTCGCGGGAGCGGATACCCGCCGATCAACTGATGGACATCCGGATGGACGACTTGGGCCGACATCCGGTAGCCACTCTCAAGCAGGTGTACGACCGTTTCGGGTTGTCCTGGCATCCCGACATGCCGGCGCGGACCGTGTCCCACCTGCGCGAGAGAGCGTTGCACCGCAAGGCGCTCCGTCGCGGACACTCGTACACGGCCGAGCAGTTCGGCTTGACCGCCGCGGGACTCTCGCGCACCTTCGCGGACTACGAGAACCGGTTCCTGGGCGCGTGATCGGTGCCCATCGCATTGCGAGATGCTGAGATGACGCGCGCTGCCGCGGACGGTCGAGAACCGGTGCCCGGACTCCAGCGGCTCAGGAACTTCGGCGCTCGCTATATCGACTACGGCATGGCCTGGAAGGGGGCGTTATTCCTGGGCCTGGCGGTGTGGGGTATCAACCTCGAGCATGGAGCGCTGGCCGCGCTACCCGCCGCCCTGAAGCAGGCGACCTACAGTTTCTTCGTGGCCGGATTCATCATGCGCTTATGCGAGAACATCGCCGCGGGCGTAGGTCCTAGGCCGCTGGCGCTGTTCCTAGCGGTTCTGATTCCATCGTGTCTCGCGCTCGGGCTGACCTTGCTGGTCCACACCCTGAGAGGAACCCCGGAGCCGCTGTGGTCGGTTCTGCCGACTCTCCTCACTGCGCCGCCCGCGTTCTTATGGTGGGGCTCTCGCAAGCGTAAGGTTCGCGATGAGTCGACTGCGATCGCCACCACCTCGTAGCGAATCGAGACCTCGCCGGCCGCTAGCTCTTACCGAAAAGCATTTTGGCTTGCTCCGAATGTGCCGGCCGCTTGCGGTTGCTGGCAACGATTACGCAGCGGAGGGTGATCGAGACAATCCTCGCCTACCTGGGTTGCCGACTGATCCGATCGTGCCCGAGCAGCCCGCCGGAAAAAAGAGCTTTCGCCACCGGCGTACGTCGTTCCGTCCCGCTGGGCCATCGTCCGATTCGCGCAAGCGAAAATGAGGATTTTGGCGTCAGGGCAAGGCGCGAAGCCGGATCGTCCTCCGTAGCCTTGGCGTAGGAGGGAGGTAAAGTCGTGACTCTTGGTGAGGATTTCGCAACGCAAGCATGACGGAAAGACCATTTGCAGCGCGTGTCATGTTTCTCGATGAGCTGCTAAGCTCCAAGGCACCATGCGGTTGATCCTCGTTCGTCACGGCGATGCGCACGCCGGCCTGCACGGCGTGATCGCCGGGCCGCGTGGCTGTCGCGGGCTCACCGATCTCGGCCGCCGACAATCGGCGCTCCTGCGCGAGCGTTTCGAAGCCGCCTCGATCGAGGCAGATATGCTCGTGACCAGCGAACTGCCCCGGGCGATCGAGACCGCCCAAATCATCGCCCCGGGTCTCGGCATGGATCGAATCCCACAGGACTGTGATCTCTGCGAGATGCACACGGGCGAGGCCGACGGAATGGATTGGGCCGAGTATCAGAACCGCTATGGCTCCGTCGACATGACCGCCGAACCCGACCGCGTCTTTGCCCCCGGCGGCGACAGTTGGAACAGCTTCAACGAGCGGGTGCACCGGATCGTGCACCGACTGGCGACCGATCACCCCGACGGGACGGTCGTCGCCGTCTGTCATGCCGGGGTCATCGCCGCGTCAATGACGGTTCTTCTCGCTATCGCGCCGGCTGCGAGTCCGGCCCGGCTCCGACCCACCAACACCGGACTGACGGTGTGGGGCCACGACGCCGGCACCGGCCAGTGGACCCTCGAAAGTTACAACGACACCAGCCACCTCGGTCACGAGACCTGCCCGGATCGAAGCCTTGCCCTGAGCCGCGGAGTCGGTGAGGCATTCGAGACGGAAATTGGCCTGGATCGACGAAAGACGGGGACGAAGCCGCAATGAACTACGATCATGACCTCACTGTGGACGGTGCACGCCGGGCCGCGGAACGAGACGAGCTGCGGGAGTGGGTGGCCGCCTTCCTGCGCAGTTCTGGCAGCGACAACGCAGCCCTGGCCGATTCGCTACTCGAAGAGATGGCGTACTGGTTCGGACCCGTGAAGCTCCCCTTCGACGAGCTCAACCGGCTCGCCGGCCCCCCAGATCAGCCGACCCTCGCACCTCTCCCGGAGGACGGCATCGAGACCGTCGAGAACATGGGGGACAGTATCGAAGAAGGCTGGGAACCGCCTCCGCTGGTCGTCTCGTACTGCGATGACCAGTTTAATGTCGAGGACGGAAACCACCGGATCGAAACCCTGCGGAGAACCGGCGCCGAAGAGTACTGGTCGATCGTCTGCTGCAAGGACGCCGAACAGCGCGACAAGTTTCTCGACCGCGCGGCCAGCTGAGTCCCATATCGCGGCGTCTATGTCACCTATCCGTCCGGTTCACGGTCCCGACAGAAACAGAATCCGGTGCTTCCAACCACCGACGACGTGCACTGCAATCCCGATGGGCAGGCGCCGCCGCAGGAGGGATAGGGGCCGCAGAGGAAAGGCTGGCAGCTCCACATGATGTCGGGCGGCGGCAGCAACGGGCGGCACTGCGAGCCCGATGGGCAGAAGCCGAACCATGGCTCGCCGCAGACCGCGTCGTCATCGATGCATGCCGAGTAGTCGAGGCCGAACCGAAAGGGCACGAGCTGACACGACGAGCCGCCTGGACAATAGGTCCCTCCGGTAGCGCCACACGGGACCTGTCCACTAGGTGCGCACCTGCAGCTCGATTCGACGGGGTGGTTAATGGTGAAGCACTCCCCGCCACCAACGCACTCCCCGTTGCAGGCCGGCGTCGAGTCGCCGCATGGCTGGTGCGGCGACACGCACGAGCAGAAGCCGTCGCGATCGCCGGCGCACGCGCCGTCGTCCGGACAGTTGCCGCCGCACTGCGGCCCGGAGAGGCCGCACGGGGTCAGCGCGTCGATAATCGTCGTTTGTTGACAGCTGGCCAGGACGTCGGCGGTCGCCGCGCTGCCCGCGAAAACTCCATTCTCGTCGCGTCGAACCGCGCCGCCGATGAAAGCGGCGCAAATCGCACCGGTCGGCAGCCGCACACGGATCGCCATCGCCTCGAACGGAGATGTCTCGGCAAACTGCAGCCCGCGCATGCGCAGCCTGAGGCCGCCGTCGCGAATGACGAACGTGACGGAACCGTCATTGCCGACAATCGATCCCTTGTACATGTACACCGGGCGAACGCCGTCCCGCACCCGCCAGCCGGGACCGCCCGGGATGCGCAGCTCGACAGTTTCAGTGCTGGTAATGACGTCAAAATAGAATCCCGCTACCGACGGGTCACCGAGCGCGCCCGGCGCTGGAACGAGAATGCCGGGATCTTTGGAAACGAAGGTCAGTGCCGTCTTGCCGGACGCCCCGTAGTCGCGAAACACGAGACGCTTGCCATCGATCGGCCCCGCCGTCGCCGCGCCCGCTAGCAGCGAGAGCACCGACGTCAACAGAGCAGCCCGGATTGGGTGACTCATCGCTTCCCCCTTCGGCGTGGACGCTACTCCCGACACCCGACCTGCGTCAACGACCTTCCGCGGGGTGTTCTGTACTACCGGGAGATTCATTCGCGCCTGTGGCGATTTGAGCCGTCGTCGAGAAAGGTGACCGGAGAAGGTTGGAGGCACCCCACTCGGGCCCGGGGGACCTACATCGTATCGAGATCGGCCGAATCGAAAGGGCCGTTCGCATCCGGCAGCCTCATCTCGAAGTCGCGCATGTATTGCAGCTCGACGAGCACTTCGCCGAAGCGGCCATCGAGAACATGGCCGCCGGCGGATCGGTCATCGCTCAGGAAGTGAAAATGGTGTCCTGCCGCGTTGAGATCCGACAGGTACGTGGGAGTGCGGAAGCCCACCAGCGTGCCCTTCACGTCTTCGAGATCGAACACGGTTTGGTTTGCGACGACATCGGCGAGCGGAGGGTAGGGTGGTTCTTGCCGCGGAACGCTGCGAACCGAGAGCATCGGCAGTCGGCCGCTGATCTTGATGGCGACTGGAACGTTAAGCGTAGACAGATGGCCGTCGAGCTGGTTCTGCAGGTCCGCATAGTCCGAGGCGCCATCGAGGGTGAAGACCTCGTCGGGTGCGAGCGACGTTACCGCGGCGAAGGGAGTGGTCACACTCGGATCGACGACTCGCGGCTTGCCGTCGATTGGAACCTGGTACGCGACGCCGTCCAGAATGATCATCTCACCGTCGAGGTGATCGAGTGTTCCCAGACCGAAATCGCCTCGCTCGACAACCGCGCCGATGTTGAGGTCGCCGTCGTAGAGCCCGCGCGACAGTGCGCCCAGCGTCGACACCTGAAAGAGCGAATGACGCGAAGCCTGCTCGCTTGCATCGCTGGACCCGCAAGCTGCCAATGCCAGCGTCACGCTGGCGACGAGCAACCATTTACGGGCATTCGCCAAGCGAGTCCCGGGTCGAAGAATCATCTATGCCTCCCCCTTCGCCAAGGATTCGGAAGACGAGCCGGTTCGGCGCCTTGATCGTCAGAGTGCTGACAGGCTTCGCCTGTCAGCACGAGCCCATCGGCGCCCGCATGGGGCGGACGGGGGCAAGCCAAGATAAGCTGATCTCTCATTTTCGCTCCGGTCCTGATCTCTCAACGTACTGCTGATGCGGAACGACCTGTCAACTTCGGCACTGCTGATTGAGGACCCGCTCGCCATGGCCAGCAACATGGCAAAACAAAAATCGTTGACAGGCTAACAGAAGTTGTTTAGAAAGGCGGCGGGTTCCGGGAGAGAGGCAAGCGATGATGAAGCGGACATGCTGGATGGACGGGCTGGTGGTTGTATTGCTCGCCGTGCTCATCGCCCCCCCATTCGCGATAGCGACTTCGACTGGAGGACTGATCCGCGTGCGTGTCGGATTCCGCGAAGGGGCATGCACTGGCGGCATCGTCGACGCGTCTGTCGTGTTGAAACCGATAGGGCTCGAGGGGCGTACCGACGGCGAGGGGATCGTCGAGTTCACCGGGGTTGAACCCGGGACGTATGTCGTTCACCTGGCACCTCCCTGTATGTCGGGCAGTTGCTGGGACGACGTCGAGGTGGTGCTGGGTCAGGCGGATCTCAACGTCGAATTGTGCCCGCCGACGTGCGGCACGCAGGTGTTCCTCTCACCGGAGAGCGGCCCGCCGGGTACGACAGTCACCGTGCAGGGCGCCTGCCAGTGGATTCACTCCGGTGGAAGTGCGGATCTCCATCTCGGTCCCATCGTCGTCGGCTCCGTATTGGGGCAGACCGGGGGAGACTTTCAGCAGACGTTCACGGTTCCGTACGTCCCAGCGGGGTTCTACACGGTGGAAGCGGCCGGCGGGGTTGGAGCATTTGAAGTGACCGGCGACCACTTGGTGTGCGCCGGCGACTGCGATGGGAGTTTGGTCGTCGAGATCGCGGAACTCGTTCGCTCTGTCGGCGTCGCGTTAGGGACTATCGACGGGTCGATGTGCCCCGTGTTGGCGGAGGGCGCGGCGATTTCGGATCTGGTGCGCGCGGTGCGCGCGGCGCTCGACGGCTGCGCATCGCCGTTGTCGGCGCTTCCGACGCCCACGCCGTTGACCGTAGAGGCGCTCTGCGGCGACTGTTGCGCCGGTTGCACCGACGCGGAGTGCGTCGCGAGCTGTGTCGGTCGCGACGCGTGTGTGTTGTTGAGCGAGATCTCCGGCGTCGTCCGCGACGCAGACACCGGGCGGCCCATCACCGGGGCGGTGGTGTCGATGAACGATGCGATGTCCGTGTCGTCCGCTGATGGCACCTACTCCATTCGCTCTCGTCGCGAGGAAATTTGTAGCGGGCTCGACTACCTGTTCGTGTTCTCGGCGCGGGCGAACGGGTACTCGACGGTCCGCGACGAATTTTATCGGGTTCCGTTCGATGGACCCACGCAACGCACGATCGATCTCGCCCCGATCCCAGAGAGTCCGTCGCCGTCCGCGCTCGCTATGGACGGCGCGATATCGCTGCGAGCGGGCAAACTTTTTTGACGCCAAGTTGCCCCAGTCGGCTGGCGAACCCTTCGAGCCCCGTGGGTTCTCAGTCGAGAAGGTCTTTCGGCACATTGCCACCGTTGGCGGCGATGCGCGCGAGGACCGTCTTGTGCAACCAGATATTCATCTTCGCCGAGTCGCCCATCAGATCCGCAGGGCAACCGAGCTCCGTAGCCAGCTCCTTACGCGCCGCGAAGCTGCTGTCGATGTCGAGTAGCTTCAGCAGGTCGACGATAGACGTCCGCCAATTCAACTTTTGCGGGTTCGCCTTCGCGCGCTCCTCCAACTGCGCGACGACATCGACGAGGGCGACCGGCTGAACCGGCGCTGCACCCGGCGAAGCGGCCGGACTCGCCGGAGCGGCCTCGGGCGGCGGGGCGGCAGCTGCGCTGCCGATGCCGAGCTTCTCGAGAATTTTGCTGAAAAATCCCATGGCATCCTCCTCGGGCAGTGGGACGGCATCGTCGTCACTCGAACCAAGTGATTCTGTGCCGTCGATACAGGCATGGAGCCTACCGCCACACCCGGTGATCGGTCAAATTAGAATCCGTACTGCGCACGCACCCTCGGGCGAACCAATCCTCGTCGTCGACCGCACTGCCGGAGACCAACTGGCGCGAAAGTACCAGCGAATCGCCGAGGGTCGCCAACGCGTCGTGCCGAATCGAGTGCCCGTGCCTACGAGCAAAGCGAGTTCCGGCTCGCTTGCGCGCGCGTCATAGCGCTGTTGTAGTTGAAGCATGGTTGCGCGCAGGTCCATCGCCGCGGCGGTGATCGCTGGGTTTCTCGTCGGTGGAGTGCCGGCGGATGCCGGGGTCTCGCACGTCGAGGAGCGGCAACTGGGCAAACGCTTCGACATGATGGCGCGCGAGCGCTTTCCGTTGGTGCGCGATCCGGAGTTCGTCTCGTATGTCGACGAGATCGGTCAGGAAATCGTCAAGCGACTGGACGGGTCGTTCTTCGACTATCGCTTCTCGGTGGTACGCGACTCGTCGATCAACGCCTTCGCCGTGCCGGGCGGCTACATATACGTCAACATCGGACTCTTGAACCACGCCAAAAACGACGACGAGGTCGCCGCCGTGCTGGGCCACGAGGTGGCGCATGTCCACGCGCACCACATGGCGCGGCAACAGGAGAAGAGCCAGATTCTCAACTACGCCTCGGTCCTGGCAATGTTGGCGGCGGTTGTGCAACCAGGGCTGGCCTCGGTTGCGGCGGCGGCCGGGCAGGCGGCGCAGTTGAAATACCGCCGAGAGTTCGAGCAGGAAGCCGACTACCTCGGCGTCCGCTATCTCCAGGGGACGCGGTTCGATTCGCGGGCGATGCTCGATTTCTTCAAGAAGCTGGAGGACGAGACGCGCGTGTCGCCGGCCTTTCTTCCGCCGTACCTGCGCTCGCATCCGATGACCGAGGAGCGGCTCAACCACCTCGAGGCAATCCTGCGCGTCAAGCAGTGGGACGACCACGATCGCCGTCCTGCCGGTGGGCGCCTGCAGCGCCTGCAGGCGCTGGCGCGGGCACGCTACGAACGGCCACAGGAGGTGCTCGATCAGTACGCCAAGCTGCGCGACGAGCACGCCGATAACCCGAACGCGCACTATCTGTTCGGCATCGTCGCCCTCGAGATTGGCCGGTTCGACGATGCAGAGAAGGCTCTCGAGGTGGCGCGGCGAGGCGGCGTCCCCGGTGTCGAGCGCGAACTCGGCCGACTGGCGCTTCGCCGCCGCCAGCCCGAGGCAGCCGCCGAGCTGTT
>JBGTMF010000373.1:0-3006 GCA_041743795.1 Thermodesulfobacteriota bacterium
CCGCATCGACGTCCACCACCTGGCTCGGTAGGCCTGCGCAAGACTGCGCACGTAGTGCTCAGCTCGCGCCGAAGCATCAACGTCTCGAGGCACGTCGCGCCACACCGTCCCGCCGAAGACACGGTCCAATGTGTCGGTCAGGCCGGACCTGCCCGGCTGTTGCGCGAGCGCCATGTCGAGCTCTCGCCACATGATGTTGACGAACAGCTCAACCCGGCCTGCCGCCATGACCTCGGGCCGTGCGGTGTGCCATCAGCCCGACCTTCCTCGTGGGCTACAAGGCGACTCGGCCCCGAGGTATCGAAACGGGGAACTCATCGTATGTGCGTCCGTGCAGTTCCCGCCCGGTCTCGTGCTTTCGACGACCGCCCCACTGCTTGAAGAAGAACGGTACACCCTGCCACGCGCAGTGCCGCTGGATGCGCGTCACCCACTCCTCCTCAATCGGTCTCGCTCGTGGTCCGCTTTCACCGCCCACGATCACCCAGTCGATACCGGAAAGGTCCAAATCTCCGATGTCTTCGAGCAACGGCTCGATGGAGAGGAATCGGACTCGCGCGGGCGTCCTCCGAAGGGTCTCGAGTCGAGGCAGGCCGTGCTTCCGATTCTCGACGCTCACGCCGAACCAGACATGCGGAAGCTGGCCCATCCACCGCATCTCGCTGGACAACAGCGCGTGAAGTCGCTCGTGACGCTTCGTCAGGACCTGGAACGTGTGCCAATGCGCCTCGGTCATGATCTTGCCGACGTCAGCGACGTAGGCGGCCGGTACCCCTTCGTGGAACAAGTCGCTCATCGAGTTGACGAAGATGCGTCGGGGCGTCTTCCAGTGGAGTGGCTGGTCGAGTTTGTCGGGGACGATGCGCAGGTCGAAGCCTTGCTCGAACGGATGCCCCGGTACACCTCTGAACCGCTCCGCGAACGTCTCTGCATAGCAATGCTTGCAGCCCGGGCTGACTTTGGTGCAGCCCCGCACCGGGTTCCAGGTAGCATCGGTCCACTCGATGGCGCTTCGGTCGCTCATGGCACAAGCGAATATAAGGCGAATATCCGAGAGGGTTCAACCCGGAAATCGAGTGTCCAACTCGTCCCCCATGAGCCGTCGAAGAGCTGGACATCGACCTCGACATCCTCGACGTACGAGCGCCGGCCGACCGTGGTGAAGCCGCTTCCGGTTCGGCTTAGTAGCTGCATTCATTGCGGACAAGGCGTACCTGGGAGTTAGAGTACTTGCTACATGCGGTGATTTCTCCGTTGATCTCTCCGTTTTCAGACAATACCACCCAAACATACGGTGGATCGTACGAAAGATTCGTGGCCGACCAGAATTTGGATACTTGCCACGGCAGCATTCCATCGCAGCTTTTACAGTGGATCTCGCCGAATACCGAATACCAAGCAGGATGCAAACTGCTGAAATCAATGATCGATGCCAACTCCGCGATCGTGGGCAATCGCCAGTCGCCGTACCCTGCCATCTTCGCCGCGTTGAGCTGCGCTACTCGCTCCCACACCGTCTCCAGTGGCCCGCGACCGGACGGGGAGGTGTCGCAAACCCCCAGGTGAGATCCGCACATTGCGCACCCGACCTCCTCGCCCTGGACCCCCTCTGCGCATGCCGCGGCGGCGGCGAAGTTCGGCTGGCACAGCATCTCCGAATCCCCCGTACAGTGCCCGGCCCAGGTGAAACGCGGCGTGTAGATCGTCCCATCTCCGCCCGCGGGTGCCGCCACGCCGTTGCCCATGAGATCCGGGCCTTGCCACATCAGTCCGGTCTGTTTATCGGAAACAGTCCCGTCGCTGTTCTCGACAAATCTGGGGCTCGGGGAACGAATGCGACCCCTCACCCCTCGCACAAATTGCTCAACGAGAATCCCAACGACCGGAGGGTAGTGTCCCGTACTGCCATCGCACGTGTTGACCCACCATGGCCATACTTCCGGCTCGGCGACATTGTTCGACGCCGACCGATATGTCGCAAAGAAATTGGGGGCCGTCCCGCACCGGTGCGTGCAGCTACAAGCCGCCTGCGTTACGTCCGTACACTCCGGACCGCATTCGGACCCGTTGAACGCGCGGTCGAGCGCAGGGTCGTATCGAGTATGATCAACGATCGTCAACCACTCCTCGATCGTGGGCAGGCGCCAGTCCGAGTAGCCGGCAAAGCGCGAGGCGTTCAACTGCGCCAACCACTCCCAAGACGTCGAAAACCCATCAGTGTGGCACCCTTGCGGGATGCCGAGGATCGAGTCACATCCCGCGCTGCACGGCACTTTGTGCGGAACGGCACCCTCCATGCACGCCGCACCCGCCGCCTCGCTCGGCTGACAGTATCCGGATAGACACTCGCCGGCGATTAGGTACTCGTTGTCCACGGCGTTGAGGTTTCCGTAATCCCTACCGCCGCCGAGCGCGACTTTCTTCTCCCACATCAGCCCGGTGTGCAGATCTGTAATCGTACCATCGCTGTTGTCGACGAAACGCACGCCCGGACAGCCGTAGAGAGCGTTGCGAGTCGCACGGATGAGTTGCGCGATGTCGACCGCACCGTCGGTGTTCGCGAAAGCGGGACAAGCCTCCAGCTCCTGCCGCCCGAGAGCAATGTTGACACCCTGAAGGAGATCGGCGATGGCGACGCGACCGTTGCCTCTGCAATCGCCGACGCACACAGACGCATCGGCCCCACTAGAATACACGACGCAGGTCGCAAGCACGGCAAGGCGAATCGTCCACACTCTCAAATACCCCCGCCCGCCGCGTGCGCGGTTACGCACGCCCCGAGCGCCTAGTCCGGCCACCAACGTGACAGCTCGAGCTTTCATCTTTGTCGATCCGACGGCCTGGAAGGGGGTGGGCATGTGCCCTCCGGTTACTCGGCGCACGCGTCGATGACCGGATCGCCGTTCAATCGCGCCGCGAACCAGTCTTCGATCTGCTCCGCCGCCAGTGCGTACTCGGTTTCGTGCGTCGCCCCTTCGATTTCGACGTACTCTGTGACCTGATCCG
>JBGTMF010000374.1:0-5931 GCA_041743795.1 Thermodesulfobacteriota bacterium
CAACATCTACCGCCGCGCCACCCTGCTCGACGACCCCGTCGCCGACCCCATCGTCGTCACCGCATCCTGACCACACGCGCGGCGGCTACACTTACCTGCGCCGCTGCGCGACTACCAGACGGCCGTCACCGAACGGATACCAGACAACTACGTGTCGTTCGAACCAGGGAACCTGGAGGCTGCTGAATTGAGGGGGCGGGGATTACGCTACGCTTGAGAAACCGTCGCTTCTCTCGTAAGCGTCGTTGACCTCTTTGCCCGATAGGTACACGCGTAGAATCGCGCCGCCGTGTTCGGTCACGAGACGTGCGAGTTCGGCACGGTTGTTTGGCGCGATCAAAATACATCCATCCGAACCCTTGCCACCGGTGCCGTGGATGTAGAAGGAATGGCGCGCGACCCGAAGGTACTTCTTCTCGATCCGCTTTGGCCAGAGACGTAGTGATGTGCCAGTCGGAGCGCCCCCCCAAACGGACATAGTGGAGCGCGTGTTCTTACTGAGCACCTCGGGCTCGATAACCCAGTATCCAGGCGGTATCGCGCCGCCTCGATTGTAGTCGGAGATCGTTTCGTACGACGCGTATGAAGCGCGCTTTCCGGGGTGCACGTTGGCCAGGGATGCTCCGGATGCGTCGGTGCCGTTCTGCCCACCGCCCGACCAGGCCTGCCAAGGACCGATTCTCGTCGAACCAATCCTCCCCCAAAATAGCTCCCTTACTATGGAGTAGTAGAGTACGTTCTCCTTGGGCACAGATAGGGATAGCCCAACCCCATGCTCCCAGAGGGCCTTGGACGAGTGATCATCGAGTCCGTTGAATACTATAGCCATCGATACATCTCCAGTTGAGTTGGATACAAAACGCTTCGTCTCACGTCCAACAAATTCATCGACCGAGAGAATCTCCCTTCGCGGCTCTGCCGGAAGGACACGTACGTTTGAGGCGGGGCACGATTTCGCGATTCTCTTACCGCACCGGGAGGTATATCGGAGGGGCGGCGCGATCTCCCCTTCGGCGTCAACAGTTCGAGAGTTCGACCTGCAGTCGGCTCATCTGATCGCGCAGTCTTGCGAGTTGGGACTCGGCCGTCTGGACCGCCGAGTCGATACCGGCTCCGCCGTCGGCACCTTGATTTGCACCGGTGACCTGGCCCCAGAAAGTGTCAGCTAGGGAGACCAGGTTCTTTGCGGCGCCGAACGCGCGGCTCGCCTTACTTGCCCCCCCCCCCCCCCGGCCTCGGCTGCTAGCGACCCAATGGCGGCCTTGTTCTCTGCGAGGATCACCAATCCCTTCTCCTTGCTGATATTGCCCGAGAAGGCATCGATGACGAGCTTCGATCCGCTGTACGTTCGCCCGACGGCGATGCCGGCAAGTCCTGTCTTCTCTTCAAGAGTCATGATCACCACATCGCAGGCGACCAGCACAACTCGCGCTGCCAGCTCGGCGGCACGGAAAATGTTGTACGATTTGCGGGCCGCTCGTGCTTCCCGGATGCACTGTTCCAACATGTCCTCGCACTGCTCAAGGGTAAGCAGACGGGAACGCTTGAGTTCTGCCTCCGCTCCTGACAATTTGCAGATTCGCAGTGCCTCTTCTGGGAAACATGCGAGGTTCGTCTCGGACATTTCTAGCTCCCTTTCGAATCTGGTTGCGACAGAACTCATATACTGACCGGAGTATTTCAAGAAGTTGTTGAGCCGGACTTGTGAACTGCCCCGGGTTTCCCGGCGGCTCTGGAGTTTTGGAGGAACCATGGGGCGACCAGAGAGGGATTCTGCGGTGATGGTGGAGGAACGACGGCGAGGGATTCCGTTTATGCTGCTGTTGGCGTTGCTGATTCACGCATGCTCTGGAGGAGATGGTTGTTCGAATGATCCGCGCCCTGGAACCGCGGACTGCACGGAGTGTAGTCTGGCAACGGGTGGTTCCGTGTTCGATGAGTGCTTCGAAGATTGCTACCGCGGTTGCGACGAGCTGTTGGTCAGTGATCTCTGCAAGGAAACGACTGTTCTCACGATGGAACAATGTATGCAGCTGGATCCAGGAAGTCGGCCTGCAGGTTGTGAATGTTTCGCCTGCCTCTCCTGCATCGATGAGTGCGACGGCTGTCCGGGGGACGCCGAATGTTTGAGGCGCATGGACTCGCAGACGGACCCGACGGCTGGGCGTTGCGGCTTTGCGAATCTCCTTGGGGTCGATTGCGGTGACGGCCTCTACAGCGTTCCCTTGGGATTCGACCCTCGATTCTCGATTCCACGGTCGGGGACGCAAGACTGTGAGCCGTGCGATTTGTCGGCGGTGGAGAACGAGTTCGAGTCGTGCGCCACACGTTGCCTTTCGGGCGGTTGCAGCGACACGGTGAGATTCTTGGTCGCTTCGGGATCGGGGCTGAGTGTCGGACCGGGTGAGGCGGACGTCTGTGCCGTTGACCCGCATTCGACTGATTGCGAACGGCGACGGTGTCGGGGGTGCATCGACGAATGTCTCGGGTGCGGCATCGGCGCTGCATGTCTCGACTGCGGCACGTCGTGTGGCACGAGCGCTACCTGCGGGGCGGCTGCGTTTAACCCCTGCGATGATGATGAGAACGAATGGTGTGGACGACCGGTTCGCTGTAGGGAGCAACTCTTTCGCTTGAGTCCAGAGATCGTGTCCACTCTTCAAATTCTCATCGACGAGTTGGATTAGCAGCAACTACCTGAATTATTATCCTCGTCCGTCATAATTTGACTTGCCTTCACTTTCCATTTGCAATTATACCCCCATGTGAATGCGATGGACGGAATCAGAACAGATCAGGCTACGAATTATTTTTCGTAATAGCAAACGTAGGATAGCTAATGGGAGAGCAACGATGAGTCTAGGAAAGTATTTGATTGTAGCAGCGCTGTTTGTCGTCGCGCCTCCGCAGGTGTTTGCCCAATGCATGGGGGACGCCGGTGGCCGTTGTGCGGGAGATAACAACGGCGACGGGACGGTTCAGGTCAACGAGTTGATTCAAAGTGTGAACGCTTCCCTCCACGGTTGCGGTTCAGCCGTGTGTCAACAGGGGGTTGGAGCAAACCTTGGTGAGGGAAGCATCACGTCGTTTGAGATTCTCGACGGCACCATTACCGCGGTGGATTTAGCGCCTGGTATCGCCGTTCCCCTTGCCGAGGGAAGTGTCACGACGACTGAAATTCTCGACGGCACTATCACCTCTGTCGATCTTGCGCCCGGTATTGTCATTCCTCTTGCTGAGGGAAGTGTGACTTCTGTCGAGATTCAGGATGGTACGATAACCGAAGCAGATCTGGCGGAGCAGCTGCGTCCTGCAGACGTTCGTGTTCGAGCCGAGTCCACTTCGCAGCAGATTCCCACAGGTTCCGAGGTACCGGTCACGGTATTCGATCGAGTGTTATGGGATACTGCGGGTATGCTTCGCCCTCAGGGCGTGTTTCAGGTTCCCGTAGCAGGGATGTACCTGATTGATGCATCCGTCGCGTGGGCCAGCAACGATACGCAACGCCGACGAATCTCTATCTTTATGAACCGAGAGACAGACGGTTCGAAGCGCATCACTACTAGCGGTGTGCATTCTGTTAGGACGTCGGCTCTTCACCAATCCGTGTCGGCTGTGTTCGAGTTGACGCCAGATGATTTCGTTCAACTCTTGGTGTTTCAGAATACCGGTGGGCCGTTGGAGGTGACCAACGTGCATTTCGCGATGACTCTACTGTACGCCTTGAACTGAGATGTTGGTCATGTCCCTATCTGGGGCGACTGATGATTGGGCGTGTCTCGGGGCGCTGTCGTATTTCTCACCGAGGGGACGAGACTTTGTAGCTGGGATTTTCCGTATCAACCCCAGGTGCCCAAGAGGCGATCGAATGAAAACCTGAGGGTCTTGCAGGGCGTCGGCGGCAGGAGCAGACTCCGCCACTGGGTTCGGACTCCAGTGAGCTATGCGGATTCGCGTCGAGCAGGTTTCAGTTCCCGGGTCGAGGCAGTCGTTTAGCGGCGGTTTTTGTATTGGGCGCGGCGCCGACTGCGAGGTGCAGATCGATTCGGATGTCGTCAGTCGTCGCCACGCGGAGATCTTTCTGCGCGGAGGCGGTTGGTGGGTTCGCGACCTCGGCAGTACCAACGGCTGCTTCCTAGACAGGAAACAAATCGACGAGGCTCCTATCAGCGAGGGCGCGGAACTTCAGCTGGCGCCGGAAGGGCCGATTCTTCTTCTGACGGTCGAGGAGGGAGAGGATGAGGAGTTCACCGCCCGGCGAACTCCTGTGAACGCGGCCGCCCCGTCTGCCGAGCGCCAGCTCCAGTATCATCTGGCGCGACAGCGGCTCATGTATGGCGGCTTCGCCGCCGCGGTACTCGTGCTGCTGCTCGGTGCGATCGGCTTTACCGCGGTTCAGTCGCGCAGGCTGGATCGCGAAGCGGCTGAGCGCGGGCGGATCGCGCTCGAACTGGACGGTCTGCGTGCCAGTGCCGCCGGGCTATTCGACGAAATGCGGGGGCTCGAGCTGCGCATCGTGCAGATCCAGGAACTGGTCGAGGGCTCGGAGAACCGCGAACTGGCGGAACAGCTCGGCGAACTGCAGCAAACCCGCCAGCGCATGGCGCGCCGTTACGACGGCTACATCCAGGAGTTGGGGCTTTATCGCGACTTGAGCCCGCGTGAACAGGTCATCTATCGGATGGCCCGGGTCTTCAACGAAAGTGAGTTCGGCATGCCGATGGGTTTCGTGCACGGCGTCGAAGCGGTCATCCGCGACTACTGGCAAACGCCCGCCGGCCGCGGTCGATTCGCTCGCGCGGTTCGCGACGCCGAGAGCAAGGGCTTCACCCTGCACATCGTGCGAACCCTGCGCCGTTACCACCTGCCTCCTCAGTACTTCTATCTCGCCTTGCAGGAGAGCAACCTGAATCCACGAGCGGTGGGGCCGGAGACGCGCTGGGGGCGTGCGAAGGGAATGTGGCAGTTCATTCCGACTACCGCGCGGATGTTCCATCTCGATCCCGGACTTTACCCGAACAGCTCACGGCTCGACCCGATGGACCAGCGTCTGGACTTCCACAAGTCGACCGATGCGGCCGCGCGTTACCTTCGCTTCATCTACGGAACTCTGGCGCAGGCGTCGGGACTGCTCGTCATGGCGAGCTACAATTGGGGTGAAAAGCGCGTTCTCGACAAGCTCGAACGCCTCGCCGACCCAATGCAGGCGATGGAGGCGTCGGTCATGAAGGGGATCCCGCAGGATCCGATGGCGCGCAGCTACTGGCGGTTTCTCGGCGAGTACAGAGATCGCATGCCCGACGAGACCAAGGACTACGTATTGAAAATCTTCGCCGCGGCGGTGATCGGCGAGAATCCACGCTTGTTCGGCTTCGACTTCGACAATCCCCTGATGGCACACCTGGATTGACGATGCTTCCTCAGTCGCTCGAGGCGGGAAGGCTGCGCATCGGCGACCGTGCAACGGCGTCGTATGCCCACGCTCTTTCGCGGCCGCGGGTCCAACCCCCAATGCCACTTTCCTTGAATTCATCTGGTTGCAATGGGAAGGATACGCTCCGGAATATCCTCCGCCGACAAAAGAACGATGATGGAGAAGGAGTCTGTGACGCTTCGTGTGAAAGGGGACGCTGCATTCACTACACCATTGGCTCGCTTGCGGGAATGTCGTGTAGGGATTCGACGTTTCGCGGCAGGAGGAATCGTTCGAATTGCCCGATTGCCCGGCGATGGATCATGCTTCGTGGTGCCGGCCCTGACGCAGCCGTCGAAGAGGCAGTGCCCTTCGTAAATGGCCGAAGACAAGCGCCGCGGCCCCGTGCCGACGATTCCCGCGAGGTCGTCGGGCGAGAACGAACCCGAGGGGCGAGCTCCGCCTACCATGGCATCCCGGGGCGACCGCTCCTCGCCTGCGCCCGCTACTGTCGCGTC
>JBGTMF010000375.1:0-6268 GCA_041743795.1 Thermodesulfobacteriota bacterium
CGGCCCTCGTCGTCGGCCGCCTACGGGAACTGGCGCTGCGGGTATGGCCGCGGCGCGCCGACACCTGGATAGCGCCGCTCATCGTCGTCTGGCTGTCGGCGGCGACCTACCTGCACGCCGACACCGAGTTCCGGCGTCGGACGGTCGAGCGGCGCGGCGGCATCCTGACGGCGATCTGCCACGCCATCGAAGACGCTCCCCTGCCCGCCACCGTCTACATGATCGGCGGCCGCGTCATGGGAGAGCCGCTTGTCGCCATGCACGACTGCATGACCGGCGACACGCCGCAGCGGGTCGTCGTCAACCGCGCCGACGAACACGCACTGCTACCGCTGCCGCCTGAGACGGCCGGCAATGCGCTCGTCCTCATCGCTCCCGATCGACCGGAAACAGCCGCCCACATCCTGGAACATTACCCTTCGGCGCGGCTTCGCCAATTTACCGACGGGCGTGGTGAGGTAGTCCTACACGCCGTCACCGTGACGCACGGCGTACTGCGCGCCAGCCATGGGCTGATCGGCGAGTTCGCAGCGCAAGGTCAGGCGTGGACGGCACGCTCCGACAGCGCGCTGTTGGCGGCAACCGACGCGCCGGAATGGCCGGTGCGGGCCACCTGGTCGGGGTTGGTGTGGATCCCGGACAGCGGCTACCGGCTGCGACTTCGCCGCGGTGAGTTGCGCCTGTGGAACCGCGACCCCGACGAGGATGCGGAGATCCTGCCGGGCTGGAATGAAATACGGGCAAGCAGCATGCTGCGAGGCGCGAACGAGTCGCTGCGTCTCGAATGGCGGCCGCCCGGTGCCGGCTGGCAGGTGGTGCCGAGTCAATTCATGAGTGCGCGATCGCGCGGCCGCGGACTGGTCGGGCGCTACGAGCTCGCGTCTGCGCCCGGCGGCGCGGCGGGAATCGAAGAGCGGATGGAATCCGCCATCGGCTTCGATTGGTTCGACACCTTTCGCACGCCCGCCAACTACCCATACGACGAAGCCGCGCACCTGACCTGGCACGGCTCGGTCCGCTTCGCGGAACCGGGGGTTCGACGGCTCCGCCTGCAGTCGAACTACCCAACGGTGGTCGAGATCGACGGGCGAACCGCGATCGACGCGGCCACCGACGGCCAGTTGGTCGACATCGCCACCAGCCTGCACACGGAGGAGACGGCCGCGATCGAAGTACGAGCGCGACGCCCCACCGGCGCCGCCCCGGGCGAATGGAAGATCCGCCTGCTTTGGGGCACCGCCGAAGGCGGCTGGACCCCGTTCGCCGACTACCGTCCGTAGGGGCGACCGGCCGGTCGCCCCTACGGAGGCCCGGGACGTCGCGGGGTTCGGTTCTATCTCTCGCGCCAAGACGCCGCGCACATATTCGACAATGTTCAACAATTTGAACGTACGTAGGGGTGCCCCTTGTGGGTGCCCTCTTGTAGGTGCCCCCGTCTGCGTGCCCCCACTGTGCAAATTTCCGGGCGGACGGAAGGGGCGCACCCACAAGGGGGGAAACCGGAATCAGGGCGCCCACAAGGGGTGCCCCTACGGGTCAATCGCCTCCTCTCGCGCCAAGAAAAGAAGGGCGACCGGCCGGTCGCCCCTACTTGCGCAGGGCCATGACTGTGTTCCAGCACATCCGGTTGAGTAGCGGGATTTTCAGTAAGGCGCGGTCGAGCGTGGCCAGGGGGCGGTAGAGCCAGAGGATCTCATCGGCGTCGTAGATGATCTTCTTCCAATAGCGCTCGTCGTTGGGGTGTACACGCATGCCGACGTAGAACCAGACGAAGACGAGCTGGGCCAACAGCCAGAATTCGCGGTGCTCGACACTCGAGAACAGGCCGCGCAGATCGCGCACGCTGCGCAGGCGCAGCGGTGTCTCATCAGGCGTGCGCATCGTCCCCGCCATCCAGCGGTAGAGGTTGATCAACGGATTGTACCAGAGAGGTTCGATGAAGTAGGCCTGCCCGCCCGGCTTGAGCACGCGGTGCACCTCGCGCATCGACTGTTCGAACTCGAGATGATGGAGCACGCTATTGCCGTAGACGATGTCGAAGCTTGCGTCGGGGAACGGCAACGCCTCCACCGGCGCGATGATGCGATCAGTCTGGGTGTCGTGTCGGGCGGCGAGTTGCTCGACGATCTCGAGAAACGCACCTGAAATGTCGAGGGAAATGACGTGGGCGCCGCGCAGTGCGAAGAAAACCGACGCCTCGCCGGAGCCGCAACCGACATCGAGCAGACGCTTGCCGGCGACGTCACCGATGCGCGAGAGGATGAAGCGGTTCTCGGGCGACGTCGCCACCTCGAACGATTCCTCGACCAGCAACGTCGCCGGGTCGATCGTCAGCGCCCACTCGTCGTGGAAATGGCGCTCGCGGTGGAGCTTGTCGTTGGTCGAGGCAGGTGCCGTCACGCCGGAGTGTCCTTCGCGGATGCTTGCAGAACCTGCGGACGCTGCCAGCGACGACGGCTCGCGTCAAGCTATCAGCGTTCGGCCTTCAGCCATCAGCTATCAGCTGTCAGCCGGCTCGCCGGGGTCAGGGCAATTGAAACTCTCTCAGCACAGTGGCACGGAGAGCACAGAGAAGGACTGGAGGCAGCGCGTATCGCCCACTGCGTGCCGCTCCGGCGCACGATTGCGAAGGCGATTCGCTTCGAGCGCTGCGCTCTCTGTGCTCTCTATGCCTCTGTGGTGGAGTTGGTTTTTTTCAAGGCTAGGCGATTCGCTCCAACACTGCCGCCGTACCGAGGGCCGAGCCACAGCACATGCTGATGAAGGCTGTGCGTTTGCCGGTTCGCTCCAGCTCGTGCAGGGCGGTAACGATGAGGCGCGAGCCGGTGCAGCCGACCGGGTGGCCGAGGGCGATGGCGCCGCCGTTGACGTCGACCTTGTCGATGTCGATGTCGAACTCCCGCACCCACGACAGTACCACCGACGCGAATGCCTCGTTGATCTCATAGAGGTCGATGTCCTTCAGGTTGAGTCCGTACTTCGCGATCATGCGCCGGCTGGCGTCCACCGGACCACTCAGCAGGAGGTTCGGATCGGAACCCACGAGCGCGCTGTACTTCAAGCGGGCGCGCGGCTTCAGTCCCAGCTCCTTCGCCTTGTCCTCGGACATCCACAGCACCGCGGCCGCGCCGTCTGAGATCTGGGAGGAGTTGCCGGCCGTGTGCATTTGTCCTTCCTGCACCGGCCGCAACGCAGCCAGCCCTTCGAGAGTGCTCGGGCGAACTCCCTGGTCGGAATCGACGCGGCGCGTTTCGCCGCTCGGTTTGCCGTCTTCGCCGAGAATCGGCGCATCGATCGGCAGGATCTCGCGCGCGAATCGCCCCTCTTTCTGGGCGCGCATCGCATTGTCCTGCGAGCGCAGCGCGAATTCGTCGCAGTCTTCGCGGGTAATGCCGTAGTTCACGCCAATCTTCTCGGCCGCATCGAACTGGTTGAGCGGCATGTCCCACGGCCAACCCTCCGGCTGGAAGAATCCCGGACCGTGCTGCACGCTCTGGCCGAGGCCGACGTGACTCATCACCTCAGCGCCGCAGGCTATGCCGCAGTCGATCGAGCCCGACTTGACCAACGCCGAAATGAGGTGGTTGGCCTGCTGGCCGGAACCGCACTGCGCGTCCAACGTCGTGCCGGCGACGCCCCAGTCGGCGCCGCGCGTCAACCACGCATTGCGCGCCAGGTTGTTCGACTGCTCGCCGGCCTGGGTGACACAGCCGCCGATGATCTGTTCGACCAACGACGGGTCGATGCCGGCTCTTTCGACGACTGCGGACTGGACCATCCCCAGCAGCGTCGCGGGATGGAACCCGCTCAACCAACCCGCGATCGGCTTGCCGCGACCGATCGGCGACCGCAACGCTTCGACAATGACTGCTTCAGGCATGTTTCCTCCATTGGAATTTGCCCCCGTGCGCGCTCCGCGCTCCGATGGGCTCGGCAGTTCCGGCGAAGCCGACACTGCCTCCTCACTGCGTGGTGAATCAGTTCAGTTTTCCCAACACCATCGCGCTGGTCGGGACGCCGACACCGGCGGTGACGAGCACGTGGTCGTTCTTTGCTGGCTGGTTGGTCGATGTGCCGCGAATCAGGCGGACGCCTTCGTTGACGCCGTTCATGCCGTGAATGTACGCCTCGCTCAGTTGGCCGCCATGGGTGTTGCTCGGCAGCCGACCGCCGACTTCGAGGTTGCCGTCCTTGATGAAATCCTTGGCCTCGCCCGGCCCGCAGAAACCGAAAGACTCGAGCTGCCACAAGACGATCGAGGAAAAGGCGTCGTAAATCACGGCGGCGTCGATGTCGTCGGCGCTGAGTCCGCATACGCGCCACATCTGTTCGGCCACCACCTCCATCTCCGGCAACGTCGCAATGTCGTCGCGGTAGAAGCTGGTCATCTGCTCCTGGTCGACGCCCGAGCCGACGCCGATGCCGCGGATCACCGCCGCCGGGTGGCGGGCGTCAGGCGCCCGTTCGACCGAGGTGATGACGCACGCAGTGCCGCCGTCGGTCTCCTGGCAGCAGTCGTAAAGGCGCAGCGGCGCCGCGATCAACCGCGACTCCTGGTGCTGCTCGAAGGTGAGCGGCGTCTTGTAGAAGAACGCGTCCGGGTTGTTCACCGCGTGCTTGCGCGTCGACACCGCGACCTGCGCCAGATCGCGGCTGGTGCAGCCGGACTTGTGCATGTAGCGGGTGGTGAACATGGCGACCCAGCTGGCCGGGGTCATCAGCCCGTACGGCATATACCAGCTCCAGTGGATCAGGTCGGCCGTGACCAGGTCGCCGCTGACGCCGGCGCTGTAACGAAAGCCGGAGCGGCCGTTGAGCGCGCGGTAGCAGACGACGTTCTTGCAGCTTCCGGTCGCCACCGCCATCGCCGCCTGGTGGATGACGGCCACCGCGGCACCACCGCCGTAAGGGATGCGCGAGAACAAATGCAGCTCGCCGATGCCGACCGCGCGCGCAATTTCGATCTCGTCATTGGGATCGAGCGAAAAGGTCACCATGCCGTCGACGTCGGACGGCTTGAGCCCCGCGTCGTCTATCGCCGCCTTCACCGCCTCGCAGGCCAGTTGCAGTTCGGAGCGACCGGAGTTCTTCGAGAATTCGGTCTGTCCGATGCCGATCAGCGCCGCTTCGTCTTTCAAGGTCGTCGGCACGGTTCACGCTCCCGTCGGCAGTGCGACACGAACCGCCGCGGTGACGTGATCGCCCCAGCTGTTGGTGCCGGACACGTCGATGTCGACGACGCCGGCCGCGTTGTCGACGGCCTTGACCGTGCCGCTCAGCTTCATCGTGTCGCCCGGGCTGGTCGGCGCGCCCAACTTGAGGCTGATCTTGCGCATCGTCGCATCCGGACCGCACCAGTCGGTGACGTAGCGACTGATGAAGCCGTTGGTGGTCATGGTGTTCATGATGATGTCGCTGAGCCCCTGCGCCTGTGCCGCCGCCTTGTCGTGGTGCACCGGCGTGAAATCCTGTGTCGCCAGCGCTCCGGCGACGATGATGGTGGTCGTGACGTCGACAGCCAACTCGGGCAGCCGATCGCCAACGCACACTTCTGCGAGCGTCTTTGTCTTCATCCAGTTAGTGCTCCTGAGGCCCACTGCGCGCCATGTCGCGACCGAGGTCGGCCAGGTGGTGCGGCACGCCGCCCAGCATCAGCTCGAGGGACTTGGCCCAGAGAAAGTAGCGGTGAATCGGGTAATCGCGGTCGACGCCGATGCCGCCGTGCAGGTGCTGCGCGGTGTTGGCCATGCGTGAGCCGCCGTCGGAAGCCCAGAACTTGGCCACCGCCGCCGCGCGCGCGGCCGGACGTTCTTCAGCCAACATCCAAGCGGCGCGCCACATCACCCAGCGCATCGCCTGGATGTCGATGTACCTGTCGGCGGCGCGGTGCTGGACGGCCTGGAACGACCCGATCGGTACGCCGAACTGAATCCGCTCACTGACATAGGAGCTGGTGATCTCCAGCGCTCGCGACGAAACCCCCACCTGCAAGGCGGCGATGCCGACCAGCGCTCGCTCGTAGATCCAGCGCAGTTGCTCGCCCGCTGCGGCGCTGGATCCGCCGAGAAGATCGTCGCCGCTGACGGCAACCGAGCGCAGTGCCAGTCCGGCGACGTTCTGCCCGTTCGCCAGACGACTTGCACTGATTGTCACGCCGGCGGCGCGCGGGTCGACGAGGAACAACCCCACCTCGTCACCGGTCGCCGCCGGCACGATCACGCGGAGCGACTGCGCCGCCATCGGCACGAAGGCCTTGTCGCCGTCGAGT
>JBGTMF010000376.1:0-16210 GCA_041743795.1 Thermodesulfobacteriota bacterium
GGCCCAGCCGGCGGCGCGTTCGAACGCATGGCGCAATCCGTCGCGCGTCAGGTCGCAGGTCGCCGCGTAGCCGAGACCGCCGCCAACGCCGACACAGATCATCGCGCCGAGATCCTCGCTGCAACGAAACGGCTCGGCAACCCCTCGTCGCGCAGCCAGGTATTCATCGCGTTGGAGGACGACTCGCAGTGTCCACTGCGTGCCAGCCGACGTCAGCGGCAGAAACCGATCGCGTACGGCGGTCAGCGCGTCTTCCATCAGTCACATTCATACGCGGCGGGTGGGCTTGCCGCCAGACGGTCTTACGTCCACGGTTGGGTAAACGGGGAATATTGACAGTCTACGCGGTACCCCCGATTAGAATGGCGCTCGGCCGAGAACGAGGTTGCGAAGAAGATGACAGAGGCAAATCATCGAAAGCCTGTAGTGGCGATCGTCGGGGCTACCGGCGCGGTCGGCGAGGTACTTCTCGATATTCTCGTGCAACGAGATTTCCCCATCGGAGAGTTGAAGCCTCTAGCCAGTGAGCGCTCGGCCGGCACCAGCATCGCGTTCCGGGGAAAGCAGCACCAAGTGCAGTTGGCCGAGCCGGCGGCGTTTGACGGCGTCGATTACGTCTTCTTCGCCGCCACCGGGTCGCTCTCCCGCGACCTCGCACCGGAGGCGGCCAAGCGGGGCGCCGTCGTCATCGACAAGTCGAGCACCTGGCGCCTGGATCCCGCGGTCCCCCTGGTCGTGCCGGAGATCAATCCGGCGGCTCTGCGCGACCACCGGGGCATCGTCGCCTGTCCGAACTGCACGACCATCGGTTTCGTCATGGCGCTGGAACCAATTCGCCGCGCCGCCGGTCTGCGGCGGGTCATCGTCACCACGTTCCAGGCGGTCAGCGGAGCCGGCCGGCCCGGCCTCGACGAACTCGAACGCCAGAGCGCCGAATTGGCCCGCGGCGAGAAACCCCAGGTGCGACAGTTCGCCGCGCAGATTGCGCAGAATGTGATCCCCCTGTGCGAGGATTTTCGCGAAGACGGCTACTCGACCGAAGAAGTAAAGCTACTGCATGAAACGCGAAAGATTCTCGGACTACCGGATCTCGACGTGACCATGACCTGCACACGCGTGCCGGTGCCGATCGGTCATTCGGCCAGCGTCTTCGTCGAAACCGAACGGCCGCTTGCTCCTGCGGCGGCGCGCGAGGCGCTCGCCGCGTTCCCGGGAGTGCGCGTCGTCGACGACCCGGCCAATCGTCTGTTTCCCACACCGCTCGACGTCGCCGGCAGTGACGACGTTCTCGTCGGCCGCATTCGCAAGGACATCGCCAGTGACAGCCTGTGGTTCTGGCAGGTATCGGACAACCTGCGTAAAGGGGCGGCAACCAACGCCGTACAAATCGCCGAGACCCTCCTCGCCTGCAAAACGCAATAGCCGCGCGATCGCGCATCGGGCGGTGTATTGATTTTCCTCAATGCACCGCGTTAACGTTGCGAATCGCTGTTCACCGTTCCTCGGCATCGCCATCGCGAAGTCTTCGAGGAGCGCTCGCACGGAGGGAGGCATCATGAGCACCACGGAACCCCGATTGACCACTGAGGAAGAATCGCGGCAAGTGGCCGAAGAGTCCCGCGAGCAGGAGTGGCAGGGACGCGGGTTTCTCCGCGAACTCTTCCTCGGCCAGTTCAGTCTGGACCTCGTGCACCCCTTCCCCGCCGCCGGCGCGGACCGGCCGCAGTTTGCCGAGTTCTACGCTAAACTCCGCGACTTCCTGCTCAACGAGGTGGATTCCATCACCATCGACGAGACCGGCGAATATCCGGAACACGTCGTCGACGGGCTGCGCAAAATGGGCGCTTTCGGCATGAAGATCCCCGTCGAGTACGGCGGTCTCGGATTCACCGTGTCCGAGTACTGCAAGGCGATGGAAATGATCGGTAGCTACGACGGCAACATCACCGCGCTGCTCTCGGCACACCAATCAATCGGGGTGCCGCAACCGCTCAAGCTATTCGGCACACCGGAGCAGAAGCAGAAATATCTGCCGCGCTGCGCGGCCGGAGCGATCTCGGCCTTCGCCCTGACCGAGCCGCACGCCGGCTCCGATCCGGCCAGTCTGACTACCACCGCGGTGCGCGACGGCGACTTCTTCGTCCTCAACGGCGAGAAGTTGTGGTGCACCAACGGCACCTTGGCCGAACTCTTGGTGGTGATGGCGCGACATCCGGAGACGAATCGCATCAGCGCCTTCGTTGTCGAGACCTCCGCCGCTGGCGTCAAGGTCGAACATCGCTGTCGCTTCATGGGCCTCAAGGCGTTGGCCAACGGCGTCATCAGTTTCAAGGACGTCAGGGTGCCCGTCGACAACCTGATCGGCGGCGAAGGCAAGGGTTTGAAGATCGCGTTGATAACGCTCAACACGGGGCGATTGACGCTGCCCGCCGCCTGCGCCGGTATTGCCAAGCAGTGTCTGGAGACCGTGCGCGGCTGGGGTGAGGCCCGCCAGCAGTGGGGCGTTCCCATCTGGAAGCACGAAGCCGTATCGCACGAGATCGCCGACATGGCGGCGACCACCTTCGCCATGGACTCGGTGGCGAAACTCTCCAGCCAGATGGCCGATCGCGGTGGCTACGACATTCGCCTGGAAGCGGCGGCGGCCAAGGAGTGGAACACCGTCCGCGCCTGGGATTTGATCGACCGCACCCTGCAGCTACGCGGCGGACGCGGTTACGAGACCGAGCGTTCGCTGCTCGATCGTGGCGAGACGCCGATTCCGGTCGAGCGGACGATGCGCGACTGCCGAATCAATCTCATCTTCGAAGGCTCGAGCGAGATCATGCACCTGTTCATGGCGCGCGAAGCCGTAGACAAACACCTGCAGGTCGCAGGGGCGATGATCGACAAGAAAAATGGCTTCGCGCAAAAGGCGGCGGCGATTCCCGGTATCATCGGTCACTATGCCGTGTGGTACCCACCGCTGTGGATCAAAGGTCTCAGCAGCTGGGGCAGTTACAAGGACTGGGGGCGCCTGGCGCCGCATATGCGCTTCATCGAGCGGCGCGCCCGCAAGCTGGCCCGCGAGAGCTTTCACGGTATGGCTCTGTACCAGGCCCAGATGGAACGCAAACAGGGCTTCCTCTTCCGCTGCGTCGACATCGTCATGGAGCTCTTCGCCATGGCGGCAACGTTGTCCCATGCCCGCTACCTGAAAGACAGCAACTCGCCCGATGCTGAGCGTGCGCAGGATCTGGCGGATCTTTTCTGTACGCAGGCGGAGCGCCGCGTCAAGGACTCGTTCCGCGCCCTCTGGAGCAATGACGACGGAGCGCTCAACAGGGTAGCCGCCCAGGTGATGAAGGGCGATTACGCGTGGTTGGCGGAAGGACGCCTGGACATGGGATACACCACCGAGTCCTACCAGGCGAAGGCTCTCACCAAGACAAACGGCGACGGCAGGACCGCCGTCGCGTCTTGAAGGGGGCGGCGCCGGCGCACGTCGGATCACGGACGGCGATGGGATCGAAGTTGTGAACTCACGTTACAGCGAGATGACGGCCGAGCAATTGGCCGTCGAATTGATCGAGGTCCGCGCCCGCTACGACGCTTTGCGGGCGCGCGGCCTCAACCTCGACATGACGCGCGGCAAGCCATGTCCGCAGCAGCTCGATCTCGCCAACGATCTGCTGACCTGTGTAGGTGCCGCCGAGGTAGCCGCGGCGGCGACCGACGTGCGGAACTACGGCGGTCTCGACGGCCTGCCGGAAGCCAAGCGTCTTTTCGCCGACTACATGGATGTTGCGCCCGACGAAATACTGGTCGGCGGCAATTCGAGTCTTGCGCTGATGTACGACTCCTTGGTGCGCGCCTGGCTCTTCGGCGTGCCCGGCGGCACCGCACCCTGGGGCAAATTGGAGAAGGTTCGCTTCCTCTGCCCCAGCCCGGGTTACGACCGCCATTTTGCCATCTGCGAGAGCCTGGGAATCGACATGATCCCGGTCGCGATGGGTGCCGACGGTCCGGATATGGCGGAGGTCGAGAGGCAGGTTGCCACCGATCCATCGATCAAAGGCATCTGGTGCGTTCCTCGTTACAGCAACCCCACCGGCATTACCTATTCGTCGCAAACAGTCGAGCGATTGGCCGCCATGCCCGCGGCGCCGGATTTCCGCATATACTGGGACGATGCCTACGCCGTGCACCACTTGACGGACCGGCCCGAGCCACTGGCGAGGATCCTTGAAGCCTGCAAGGCGGCCGGCTGCAGTGACCGCGCGCTGTCGTTTGGATCGACCTCGAAAATCTCGTTTGCCGGTGCCGGCGTCGCCGTGATGGCGGCGAGTCCGGCGAATCTGGCTGACCAGCTGCGCACGATGGCGGTACAGACAATCGGACCGGACAAGGTCAATCAGCTGCGCCACGTGCGCTTCTTTCGCGACAGAGCAGGCATAGAAGCGCATATGAAGCGGCATGCCGAGATCATACGGCCGAAGTTCGCCGCCGTTTCCGCAGCCTTCGAGTCACAGCTGAATGCCGCCGACGTCGCCACACTGAGCCGTCCGAGCGGCGGCTATTTCTTCAGCCTCGACAGCCTCGACGGGACGGCTGCGCGCACCGTGCAACTGGCGGCCGAGGCCGGCGTCAAGTTGACGCCAGCCGGATCGACGTTCCCCTACGGTCGCGACCCGCGCGACAACAACCTTCGACTGGCTCCAACAATGCCGGAACTGCCCGCGATCGAACAGGCGATGGAAGTCATTTGTACGAGCATTCGCCTGGCCTGCCTGGAAAACCTTCGCGGCTGACGCTTCAGATGTTGAGCGCGCGATCGGCGGCGTCGAGAATCGATTCGTGCAGCATCTCGGAAAGCGTCGGATGCGGAAAGATCGCCTCGATCAGATCCACGTCGCGCGCCTCCAGCGTCCGCGCAACGGCGAAGCTGTGGATCAGCTCGGTGACGCCGCCGCCGATCATGTGCGCGCCCAACAACTCCCCGGTGTTGGCGTCGACGACAGTTTTGACGAGGCCCGCTTTGTCATCGTTGCTCAGCGCCATTCCATTCGCCGTAAACGGAAACCGGCCGACGCGGACGCTGTGCCCGGCGGCCTGCGCAGCCGCCTCGGTCAGGCCGATGCTGGCGACCTGTGGGCGCGCGTAGGTACACGCGGGGACACGACTGGCATCGACTCGCGCGACGGACCGCTCTCCAGCGATGACCTCGACGCAGGCGACACCTTCGTGACTCGCCTTGTGCGCCAGCCACGGCGGACCCGCCAGATCTCCGATCGCGAATACACCCGCCTCGCCGGTCTCGCAGCGCTCGTCGATCACGACATGTCCCTTTTCGATGACGACGCGCGTCCCCTCGAGGCCGAGGTTTTCGACATTGCCCGTGATGCCCGCCGCGACGAGCAGACGATCTACCGTCATCGGTGCCTCGCGCCCCTCTCCCGAGGCGATGACCGCGGTCAGGCGGTCGCCATCCGGCGTCGCTGAATTGACTCGAGCACTGGTGTGGAGGCGAATATCCCGCTTCTCGAAAGCCGCCCTCGCCAGTTTCGAGATCTCCTCATCCTCCTGCGGGAGCACCCGGTCGGCCATCTCGACCACCGTCACCTGCGTGCCGAGATCGGCGTAGAAGCTTGCGAACTCCATCCCTATGGCGCCGGCGCCGATCACCATCAACGTCTCGGGTAGACTCTTGGGCACCATCGCCTCGCGGTAGGTGATGATCCGCTCGCCGTCCGGGTCGAGGCCGGGCAACCGCCGCGGCCGCGCTCCGGTTGCCAGGATGATGTTCGTAGCTGCCAATTCGTTGTCCCCGTTCGTCGTCGCCACCCGGACTGTGCCGGGGCCCGATATCATCGCCTCACCGGCGACGACGTCGACTCCGTTCTTCTTCATCAAAAACGCGACGCCCTTGACCAGGCGCTGTGCCAGCTGGCGCGAGCGCGCCACGACCTTGGCGAGGTCCACCGAAACCTCGCCTGCTTTGACGCCAAACGCCGCCGCCGATTCCACCGCGTGGACGACTTCGGCGGTGTGCAACAGCGCCTTGGTCGGAATGCAGCCCCAGTTGAGGCAGATACCGCCAAGTTGGTCGCGCTCCACCAGCGCGCAGCGCAAGCCCAGTTGGCGAGCGCGGATGGCCGCGGTGTAGCCTCCCGGTCCGCCGCCGATGACGACGATGTCGTATTTCTCCGCCATGGTATGGTGCCGATGGGCACGACCGTGCAGGCCGCCCCGCCGGCGGTTCCTATTTCGGCAGACTCGTCGGCGGATCGGCGTTATAAACTTCTCCGGTAAGCGCGTGCATGAACTCGACGAGATCCTGTTTCTCGCTCGAACTCAAGTTGAGCGGCTTGATGTCGGCCGACAACTGCGGATTCTTGATACCGCCCTTGTCATAGAATTCGACCACGTCCATCAGAGTCGCCTCGCTGCCATCGTGCATATACGGAGCCGTGTGAATCACGTTGCGCAGGGTCGGCGTCTTGAACGCCCCCTTATCCTCTTCTTTCTTCGTCACGTCATAGCGGCCGAGATCCGGTTTGCTCTTGTCCATGCCGACGCCAATGTTTCGGTAATTCTCGTCCGTGAAGTTGAAGCTGGCATGACATGTGACGCAGTTGGCCTTGTCGTTGAAAAGCACCATGCCGCGGACCGCCGAAGCACTCATCGCGCTCTTGTCACCCGCCTGGTAGCGATCGAACGCGCTGTTGCCGCTGACGATAGTCCGTTCATAAGCGGAAATTGCTTGCGCGATTCGCTTCATGTCGATCGTGGCATCGCCGAACGCCTTGGTAAAAAGCGGGGAATAGCCCTTGACTGCCTTTACCTTTCCGACGACATCGTCGTGCGAGCCCATCGCCATCTCGACGGGGTTGGTGAGCGGCCCATGCGCCTGATCTTCCAGATCTTTCGATCGGCCGTCCCAGAACTGATCGGCAGAGAAAAGTCGATTGATCACCGTCGGACTATTGCGCCCACCCAAGGCTCGGCCGACCCCGGCCGAAAAGGCGCCTGCGTCGGCGAAACCGTGGTGGGGGTTGTGGCAGGTGGCGCAAGAAATGGTTTCGTCTTTGGAAATTCGGGGATCGAAATAGAGCAGCTTGCCCAACTCTACCTTGCCTTCGTTCATCGGGTTATCGTCGGGAAAATAAGCTGAATCCCCCTGCAATCCCAGCGGCAAGGTCATCGACCAACTCCCTGATTTCACGGTATCGCGCTTGGCCGGGGCATCGGCGAGCGCGGCCGTCGAGATAGAAACGATTGCGAGCAGTGCGCTCAACTTTCTCAACATGATTCCTCCAGAGGTTTCCCAGTCAGACAGGGGCGAGAATAGGCACGCACAGGCGTCCCCGCAACTGACGCCTTCGTAGACTTGCCCCTTCCCTTGACCGCGCTGCATTGGCTTGTATTTTTAGCCAAACTTTATTCCCGATACCGTCTCATAAGAGCTACGAATGTATCGATTCGAGCGTGCGATGGGTGGCGGAAGTAGAAAGGAGGAGTTTCGGATGTCTGCCATAGGGGCCTTTCTGACCTCGTCGATCGGGCGCAAGGTGGTGATGGCCGTCACCGGCTTGCTGCTGTTCCTGTTCCTCGTCACTCACCTGACGGCCAACCTGCTGATTCTCATCGACCCCGCGGCTTTCAACGCCTACAGCCATGCATTGGTCTCCAACCCATTGATCTACATTGCCGAGTTCGGCCTGCTGGCGCTGTTCGTCGCCCACTTCGTCACGGCATTCCTAGTCTTCAACAGCGGCCGCGTGGCGAGACCAGAGAGCTACAAAGACGACCGCTGGGCCGGCGGAACGAGCCACAAGAGCATTTCCTCGAGCACCATGATCCTCTCTGGCGGGTTCTTCCTCCTCTTCGTTCCGCTGCATGTTTGGGGTTTCAAATTCGGCGCCTATTACGACGCTGGTGGCGGCGTCCGCGACCTGCACCGACTCGTCGTCGAGGAGTTTCGCAATCCGACCCTCGTCGCGTTCTACGTAGTCGGGATGACGATCCTCGGTTTCCACTTGTGGCACGGATTAGGGTCGGCGTTCGAGTCACTGGGTGTCACCCACCGTCGGGGACTTCGACGCACCGGCCAGGTGATCGCCGTCGTCATGGCGGGGGGATTCACGTTGATTCCCGTCGTCATCTATTTCATGGGGGACGCACTGTGACTCTCGACGGCAAGGTCCCGGATGGGCCGCTCGACTCCAAGTGGGAACACCACAAGTTCGACATGAACCTGGTGGCGCCGGCGAATCGGCGCAAACACAAGATCATCGTCGTCGGCACCGGATTGGCCGGAGCTTCGGCGGCGTCGACCCTCGGCGAACTCGGCTACAACGTCGCCGCCTTCACCATCCTCGACAGCCCGCGGCGCGCGCACAGTATCGCCGCGCAGGGCGGAATCAACGCCGCCAAGAACTACAAGAACGACGGCGATTCCGTCTATCGATTGTTCTACGATACGATCAAGGGTGGCGACTACCGAGCTCGCGAAGCCAACGTTTACCGCCTCGCCGAAGTCAGCGTCGACATCATCGACCAGTGCACCGCCCAGGGAGTCCCCTTTGCCCGTGAATACGGCGGCAATTTATCCAATCGGTCGTTCGGCGGCGCTCAGGTCTCGCGCACGTTCTACGCCCGCGGCCAGACCGGCCAACAGTTGCTTCTCGGTGCCTACGGATCCCTGATGCGCCAGGTCGACCGCGGCCAGGTCCAGCTGTACACCCGACAGGAAATGCTCGACTTGGTGCTGGTCGACGGCGTCGCCCGCGGCATCATCACACGCAACCTGGTGACCGGAGCGTTGGAGCGTCACGCGGCTGACACCGTCCTGCTCTGCACCGGCGGCTACGGCAACATTTATTTTCTTTCGACCAACGCCGGCAACAGCAACGTCACCGCCGCCTGGCGCTGCGCCCGGCGCGGCGCCTACATGGCCAACCCCTGCTACGTCCAGATCCATCCGACCTGCATTCCGCAGAGCGACGAGTTCCAGTCGAAGCTGACTCTGATGAGTGAGAGCCTGCGCAACGACGGACGCGTGTGGGTACCCCTGACCAAGGGCGACAAGCGAGCGCCGCAGCAGATCCCGGAATCCGAGCGCGACTATTTTCTCGAGCGGAAGTACCCGAGTTTCGGCAACCTGGTACCGCGCGACGTCGCGTCGCGAAATGCCAAAGCAGTGTGTGACGAGGGCCGCGGGGTCGGCGCTACCGGTCTCGCCGTCTACCTCGACTTCAGCGACGCCATCGCGCGGCTCGGCGCCAACGTCATTGCCGAACGCTACGGCAATCTCTTCCAGATGTATGAGCGCATCACCGGCGACGACGTTTACGTCGAAAAGGCGATGCGTATCTATCCGGCCGTGCACTACGTCATGGGCGGACTGTGGGTCGACTACAACCTGATGAGCAATGTGCCCGGCTTACACGTTCTCGGCGAAGCCAACTTCTCCGACCACGGTGCGAACCGCCTCGGCGCCAGCGCACTGATGCAAGGACTGGCGGACGGATACTTCATCGCTCCCTATACAGTCGCTCACTTCCTCGCCACCTCGAAGATCGCTCCGGTCGACACCGCGCACCCGGCCTTCGACGAAGCCGAGACCAGTGTGCGCCAACGGATCGATCGGTTACTCGCCATACGCGGCACGAGGACCGTCCTCGAATTCCACCGCGACCTTGGCAAGATCATGTGGGACAAGGTCGGCATGTCGCGCAACGAAAAGGGGCTACAGCAGGCCCTGGGGGAAGTCCGCGCTCTTCGAAAGGAGTTCTGGCGCGACGTCAAGGTCGCCGGCGCGGCGGACGACTTCAACAAGAATCTCGAGCATGCGCTGCGTGTTGCCGACTACCTGGAATTCGGTGAGCTGTTGATTCTCGATGCACTGCACCGCACCGAGTCTTGCGGCGGTCATTTCCGCGAGGAGAGCCAAACCGACGAGGGCGAGGCGCGGCGAGACGACGGCGCTTATGCATATGTCGCCGCATGGGAATACAAGGGCGACGATGTGGAGCCAGTTTTGCACCGCGAGCCCCTGACCTTCGACTTCGTCGAAGTGAAGCAGCGCAGCTACAAATAGAGGTGACGGCGATGGAAACGATGACGCTGAATTTGCGTATCTGGCGCCAACCGCGAGCGGCCGCCGACGGGCATCTCGTCGAGTATACCGCGCGCGAGGTATCGCCAGACATGTCCTTCCTCGAACTCCTCGATGTGCTCAACGACCAGTTGATCAAGGGCGGCGCGGACCCGATCGCTTTCGACTCCGATTGCCGCGAGGGCATCTGCGGTTCGTGCGGCATGGTCATCAGCGGGGTCGCCCACGGCCCGCAAAGCGCCACCACGGCCTGCCAGCTCTTCATGCGCCAATTCAAAGACGGCGATACCATCACGGTGGAGCCCTGGCGGGCGACCGCCTTCCCGATCATCAAGGACCTCGCCGTCGACCGCAGCGCGTTCGATCGCATCCAGGCCGCCGGCGGCTACGTCTCGGTCGACGCCGGAGGCGCCGTCGACGCCAACGAAATGCTCATCCCGAAGGACGACGCGGATCGCGCCATGGACGCCGCCGCCTGCATCGGATGCGGCGCCTGCGTTGCCGCCTGCAAGAACGCCTCGGCCGAGTTGTTCGTCGGCGCCAGGATCACCCAGTTCTCGCTTCTGCCGCAGGGGCAACCGGAGCGCGATCGCCGCGTGCTGGCGATGGTGGAACAGATGGAGAAGGAAGGGTTCGGTCCGTGTTCCAATGAAGGAGAGTGCGAGGCAGTGTGCCCGAAAGAGATTTCCGTCGCCCACATCCAGACGCTGCACCGCGAGTTCAGCCGCGCCTCGATGCGACGTATCTTCGCCGCCCGCTGACCGCCCAGCGAACCCCTCTACCGCGACCTTCTGCGCAACCGCCCATCGGCGTTCACCGCGTCGGGGTCTCTCCGTAGAGGTGGTGCTCGGTTCGAACCCGGAGGCGTGATCTGGCACGCTGGTCGGCATGCGCGCTACGGTCGTCCGCACTACCCGTGATCGCGGCGTCCTCGACGAGTGGTGCCTGGTATTGACCGCCGCTGATATCCCATACGAAACCGGCGCGGACGCTGGAGGCTACACACTCGCCGTCGACGCGGCGGTGGCGCGCCGCGTCGTCGAGGTGCTCTCTAGTTACGACGACGAGCGTCGCCAGAAACGGCGGAACCGACGGATCCCCGCCGCTCGTAGTGCCAACGTCGCTTGGATCGTCGCCACTGCGATCCTCATTGGTCACATGTACATCGGCGCGGTCGAGCGCGATTCCGTGTCGTTCACGCGCGGAGCGGCGCGGGCAACGGCGATTCGCGACGGCGAATTGTGGCGATCGGTGACGGCGCTGACGCTGCACGCGGACGCGATGCATGCGGTCTCCAACGCGGTCTCGGCGCTGCTCTTCCTATCGCCCCTGTGCCAACTCGTCGGCGGTGGCACCGCCCTCGCCCTGACGACGTTCTCGGGCGCCGGCGCCACCCTGCTCAACGCTTTCCTCCGGCGGCCCAGTTACACCGGAATCGGCGCCTCGACCGCCATATTCGCGGCCTTGGGCCTGTTGGTCGGAATGCAGGCGGCGCACGGCGGCACGCAGCCGCTGTGGCGGCGTCTGCGACCTCTCGGTGCCGGCTTGGCTATCCTGGCCATGCTGGGCGCCTCACCGGAAACCGATGTGACGGCTCATCTGCTGGGACTCGCCGCCGGCACCGCGACAGGAGCGGCTTTCGCATCCCGGTTCGACGTGCCGCTGTCGCGCCGGAGCGATCTGGCTCTCGGCTTGGCCGCGGCCGCCGTCATCGCCGGCGCATGGTGGATCGCACGGATGACGGCTTGACCGCCGCGCCGCTGCGCCGCAAGTTGTCGCATGCTCAAGCTGGTGTTGTTCTGCCGACGGCGGCACGACATTTCCCATGAGGAATACGCTGAGATGGTGTTGCGGGATCACGTGCCGCTGGCCCTGCGGCACCACCCGACCCTGCGCAAGTACGTCGTCAACATCGTCGACCACGTTCCACGCACCGAGCCGGCGTTCGACAGCATCGCCGAACTTTATTTCGACACAGTGGACGACTACCGCGAGCGGTTATACGACTCGAAACAGGGAGAACAGCTGATTCGTGACGACGCCTCACGCTTCCTCGGTTGGCTGGGCGCCTACGCGACGACTGAGCACGTCCACAAGGACGAATGCGCCCCCGCTCCTTTGGGTACACGCAGCCCGCGGGTGAAAATGATCTGTCCGATTCGCCGGCGTGCGGGAATGTCGCACGAAGAGTTTGTCGACCACTGGCTGAACCGCCACCGTCCGTTGGCCCTGCGCCACCACCCGGGACTGATTCGCTACGTCGCCAACGTCGTCGACGGTGTCTTGTCTGCCGAGACCGGCGAACTCGACGGCATCGGCGAACTCTACTTCTCCCGGCCAGAGTCGTTGCGCGACGATCTATTCGACTCACCGGCCGGGGAGGAAATCATCCGCGGCGACATGGAGCGATTCATCGGGCATACCAGCGGCTATCTCGCTACCGAATACGTGCAGAAACACCCCTGAGAGGCAGTCTGTCGGGCCGCTCAGGGCGGACTCGACAGGCGTCGGTAGGCGAGCCGGTGGTGCCGCGCCGCATCCATTTCACCCTCGCCTTCGAGAATGCGGCTGAGATTGAAGTGGGCGTCGGCGAGGTTTTGGTTCATCGAGAGGGCGCGTTCGTAATGCGTACGTGCCTTTTTCAGTCGCCCGAGATCCTCATAGGCGACCGCGAGATTGTAGTGCGTGATGGGGTCGCTCGGCGTTCGCTTCAAAGCTTCGCAATAAAACTTCGCAGCGCCATGGGGATCACCGCCCTCGTGCACCAAGCGCCCGAGATTGACGTAGGCGTCGCTCATGTCGGGATCGATCTCCATCGCTCTCTCATAGGCTCGTCGAGCGCCGTTGGGATCGTCCTGCTCGATACGCACGCCGTGTTCGAACCAGTCGTCGGCCGACTGCACAGGTTCGGCGCGAAACGTCGGCGCTGGCGCCGACGAAAAGGCCGCCCGCGCCACAGTCGCCGCCGCATGGGCCGCGGCGAAATCGAATACTTGCTGGCCGGTATCTGCGTGCCAGATCGAGTCGCTGTCGCGCACGACGATTCGGCCCGCATGTGCGTATAGCCGAACACCGCTGAGCGGTCGGCGGTCCGCCAATTGTTTCTTCAATTGGCGCAGGGCGCTGTGCAGTCGCCTCGGCGAAACATCGCCCGATCGAATCAATCCCTGCGCAGTGCGGAGCAGGACCAGATCCTGAAACGCGAATCGAAAGGCTCGCCCGTGCCGAGTGGGCGCGCAATGACCGGAGAGAACCATCCGGCGAATACGTCCAGCCGAAACGCCGAGAATCCGCGCCACCTCCGCGGTGCGGTAACGATCGACAGCCGTGGTCGAATCCATCTCCGCGGCATTCAGCCCAACTCGTGCGGCTTCGTGCCCAACCTCCTACCCATCACTCGAATCAGTCCGACGATCTCTACAAAACTTGCAAGCTCAGGCCAATCCCCGACGGAAGAATAGTTGATACGCGATTCACAATGCCAGCACCTGTCGCAAGCCCAACTCGGCACAAATGAAAAGGGGCGGAGACAGAGTCTCCGCCCCTCCCCTCTCCGGGCGGGAGATTGTACTGGCCTGGTACTACTCGGAAACGCGCAGTTCCACTCGGCGGTTCTGAGCGCGCCCGTCGGCCGTGTCGTTGCTGGCCACCGGCTGACTCTCGCCAAAGCCCCTGACGTTGACTCGCGAGGCCGCGATGCCACCTTTGACCAGGTAATCGCGGACCGCATTGGCGCGGCGTACGGACAGCGACTGGTTGTACGCGTCCGAACCCTTCGAATCCGTATGCCCTTCGGCGATGATCTCGACGTTGCCTTCCGGCTGGAGGATGCGAATCGCCTCGTCGAGAATGACGCGGGCATCTCCGCGGATGACAGCCTTGTCGAAATCGAAGTTGACGCCGCGCAACGTAATACGCTTGGTCGGCGTCGGCATACGCGGCTCTTCAGCTACCGGCGGCGGCGGTGGTGGCGGTGGCGGTGGGGGCGGCGGCGGCGGCGCAGCGGCGGCGCTGGTGTTCGCCGTGAATCTCAGACCGGCGTTGACGTAGCGTACGTCGCCAATTCCGCGCACCCGCTGGTAGAAGCGGTTCCAATCGGAAAACAGGCCTACCTTCATGTTGTCGGTCAGCCGATAATCGACGCCACCGCCAACGGTGAACCCGTAGGACGTATCACTGATCGGCCCACTATTGAGGCCGGTCATGATTCCTATCAGACCTCGACCGTTGAGCTCGAATCGGTCGATCGGCAAAGCGAGCCGGGGACCAATGCCGGCCTGCGCCGCCCACGTGTCCCTGTTTTCCACCGTTTGGTTGCCCGGCTGGCGAACCGTCCTCGGCGCCTTCGACAGACCGATGAAACCGGCTTGCGCCACCCCGCCGATATTGATGCGGCGGTCCTGCGGTGTGAACAGCATGTAACCAATGAAGGGCGCGAGATTGCCGCCCTCGTTGGCCGCCCGATCCAGAGCGTTGGTGGGAAATGTCACACCTGCGTCGATTCCTCCGAAGAGCTCACCGTCGAGCGCTGAACTCGGCTGGGGCACGCACAATAGGATCGCGCCGACGACGGCGGTCACCATGCCCATGGCTAGCCTTTTCATACCCACACCTCCTCTAATTGACTGACTGTTGGCTTGACTGAAGGACGAACAAGAGTAGCTCCCAACTAAGCGTCCCAAATTCGCTGTTCTGGATCAGGTCAGGTGCCCTCACTCACAAGGACTACGAGGCACCAAGCAAGACATCCAATGTCCCTATACCCTAGCGGTGCGTGACCGCGGCAAGGGCTGCACCATACCCTGAATAGTACAAGTGGGCAAACTCTCCAGCTAATCGCCGATCGAGGTTGTGCCGTAAGGTGCGACTCCTTCGCATCATAGACCCACAAGGGCCCCGAGATACATCAACCCCTACCACCTCCCTCTCCGCCCCAACCTCACTTGCGAAAGCACTGTTGTAGTTTTTGCCACAATACCACCCCAGGTTGCAAGCAAGAGCGATCACATCTCGCGGCGGCCCTCGAGGGCCTTGCCGAGAGTAGCCAGGTCCGCGTACTCGACATCGCCACCCATCGGCAATCCGTGGGCGATACGACTTACGGTAACCCCGAGCGGCTTGGTCAGCTGCGCCAGGTACATCGCCGTCGCTTCTCCTTCCGCAGTCGGGTTGGTCGCTATGATGATTTCGCGGATCGTGCCACTGCCGAGACGGCGGATCAGTTCGGTGATACGCAGATCGTCCGGCCCGACACCGTCGAGCGGCGAAAGCGTTCCCTGGAGTACGTGGTAGCGACCGCGAAAGCCGCCCGAACGCTCAACGGCCGCTAGATCGGCGGCCTCCTCGACGACGCAAACGATCTCGTCCGAGCGCCGAGGGTCATTGCACAGCTCGCACGGGTCGCTGCCGGCCAACGCACAACACACCGAGCAGGTGTGGAGGTCCTCGCGCAAGGCGAAGAGCGCACTGGCCAAAGCCTCGACATCGCTGCGCTGCGACCGTGTCAAATGAAACGCCAGGCGGGTCGCCGTCTTCTCGCCCACGCCTGGCAACTTGACCAGCTCGCGGATCACCCGCTCGAGCGGCACAGGTACTCCCGCCATCACCAACCTCCTCCCAACCGCTGCTTTCTCAACCGAGTCCTGGAATCTTCAACCCGCCCGTGAGCTTGCTCATCTCATCCGCCATCTGCTGCTGCGCCGCCCGCAGCCCCTGATTGACCGCGGCGATGATCAGATCGTTCAGCATGCCCGGATCGCCGCTTTCAAGTACGCCTGGATCTATCTTCAACTCGAGCAGTTCGAGCCGTCCATTGACCGTGACCTTGACCATTCCGCCGCCGGCGCTGCCCTCCACCGTGCGCCGACCGGCTTCTTCCTGCACCTTCGCCAAGCGCGCTTGCAGGTCTTGCGCCTGCTGCATGATGTTGCCGAAACCGAACCCCTTGCTCATTTCCGCCCTCCTTTCTCGCGCGGGCGGCGTTGCCGCACTTCGGCCAACTCGCCGTCGAGAATCTCCATGGCGGCCCGCACGGTCGGGTGTCGCAGCACGTTATCCGCCCGCTCCGCCGGGCTCGGCTCGGACTCGCCGTTCGCTTGCGCCGCCGCGGCC
>JBGTMF010000377.1:0-26881 GCA_041743795.1 Thermodesulfobacteriota bacterium
GACGCGGACCCCGACCTGGACGGGTACGGCGACCCGCACGGCGACACCGACGCGAACGGAGACGCAGACGCGAACGCCTACGGGCACGGCGACGCCGTCCCTGACGCGCACCCCGACGGGGACGGGTACGGCGACCCGCACGGCGACACCGACTCAAACAGAAACGCAGACGCGGACGCCTACGGGAACGGTGACACCGTCGCTGACGCGTACCCCGACCATGACGGGTACGCCGACTCGAACTACGACGACGACGCGGACGGCGACCTCGAGCCGAACCGCGACCGGCACGCAGACACCTACCCTTACTCTGACGTTGACGCCGACGCGTACATCGACCAACTCGCCGACCGCGACGCGGACAGGCACCTTTACGCGGACACCGACCAACTCGCCGACGTCGCTCTTCACGTTGACGCCTAGCCGCACGCGGACGCCGACCAATACGCGCACCCACACGCCAACACCGACGGCGACACGAACGAGGACGCAGACCGGAACGCCGACACCGACGACGGATCGGATCGGCCCGGTCATTTCGGCCTTCCGGCCAGTGGCGCAAAACGGGTGTGCCGGATGTTGCAGTTTCAGCTGCCGATTGACGCCGACACCTACACCTGAATTCGACCCCGAGGGGCGGCGTGTCTACACGACGTCTGGACGATTCCTGTTCATCGTCGAAACCGCATTGGGACAATCTTTCCTGAACGCCGGCAGCGAGGGCGTACTCGTAGCCAGCAGCGGGGGATTCTCGCTCAGTCCGATCTTTCACAATTCAAATCGCCCGTCGCTGCAGCTCCTCGGCGGCACTGCGTTCGGAAACGGCAGTCCGGCAATCTGTGACGGCTCGCCGAATGTGCCGCCTGGCGGCGTTCCCGGTTTCAATCCCCCGTGGATAGACTGCTCACCGCTGACTATGACGCCGGCCGAACTCGCGCTTTGCGAAAGCCGGCAGCCGGCGGTTCGCAACGCACTGCAGGATCTGGCCTGCCGCTTCAGCTACGTTGTATCGCCACCGAACGCGTGCACCCGGAACCCTTTCGGCGACTTTGCCTTCCTCTCAACCAGCAGCACCCGACAGTACTGCTTCCAGGTTCCCCTCGAGGCACAATTCGCTCCGGGAGAACGAGTGGTCGCCGTGCAGGCGAGAGACATCGCCGGCAATCTGGGCCCCGTCAAGGAGATCGTCATCCGCGTCGACTCCGAACCGTAGCCTGTAAATTCGCCTCATGCAGCATTCCTGCAAAGGTACAGAGGCGAATCCCGGATCATAGCCCTTTTAACGGGCAAAAATTCATGGGATGTTGCCGTCGCAAGTAGAACTTTCCTAGGATTCTCATGTTTTTCCGCTTGACAGGTTCCGGGGAAACTGGAATAACCCCGACGGGTTCGAATGCGAATTCGCCGAACTCACGTGCAGGGTGCAGTGACAAAAAGGAGGCGTGCAATGCGATTGCTGGAGCGAAACCCGCGGCTGTCGGGCCTATTGGTAGGACTGGCGGTGCTGGCCCTTGCCGGTGTGCGGGCCCAGGCGCAACCCGAAATCTCAACGACCGAGCCCGGTTCGATCGTCGTCTTTCCGAAAGTAATTGCGGACGGAACGCGCGATACGATCATCTCGCTCACTAACACGACCAACATGATGGCCTACGTGCATTGCGAGGCCACCAACGGAATTGGTCAATGTGTCAACTCGCCAGATCCGGCGAACCAAATCTATTACTGCAACGCCGACGAGGACTGTCTCAACGTGACAGACCCCGAGGGGACTACGCTGGCGAACGTTGGTCCATGCGATGCGCCCTGTCAGCCGGAAGACTTCGATGTCGTCCTGACGGCTCATCAGCCGACTTTCTGGCGAGTATCGACGGGTCGCGTTCAGGATCCGACGCTCACCGCCGGGAACGAGTGCAGCACGTCGGGGAACTCGCAAATCTGCCCCGGCTTCTTCCTCGCGCCTGTCGACAACCAGGGGGCCGGCGGAAACGTGCCCGGGCAAGAATCCTTCCGCGGTGAGCTTCGCTGCTTCCAGGTGGATATGACGGGTGCCTTGATGCCCGGTAACGCGCTCAAGGGCGAAGCCTTCATCGAATCCATCGGCGCCGGAGAGGGCGAAGGCGGCATCCTCAGCGGATACAATTCGGTAAACATTCAGGGCCAGGACTCCCCGGCAAATCCGACCGTGGCAGTCCTCGACGGCTCGGAGTACGCTCGCTGTCCCTCGGTGCTGACGATCGACCATCTCGCACCTGGGCATGCGGATCCGATTTCCGACGCAGAAGTCGAAGTCGAGTTCTCCTTTTCGCCGTGTACGTACTCAACCGTCAATCCGACCTTCTTCCGCGTCCAGTTCTTCACATATGACCAGATGGAGTTCCAACAGTCTGGTGGTGATGTTCGTTCGTGCTGGGCCAACTACCAGGGCGGCCTGACCGGGGGAATCGGCGGCCGTTCGACGCCTTATCTGCGATCGACAGCGGCGGCAACGCATACCGGGAACTGTTTATCGGGTTCGCCGGTAGGATTCTCATGCACATCCGACTCCGACTGCGGTAATGGCGGATTCTGTAACGCCAACCTGTGTGTCAGCGGAGACTCGACGGGCTTTGTATGTGCATCGAGCGCGAATTGCGGCACGAACGGAGTTTGCGGGCCCTCGTCGGCGATCCTCGGGGTAGCCGAACACTTCTACGGAGATACCGATCCTGGTACATCGGCGGAAGTCGCGCATTGGTTGGGTATCCGAGAAGTAAATGACGTGATGAGCTTCACGGGTGGCTTCTAGGCCGCAGCCGTAAGGCGTGAGAAAGGGGAAACTGCAAATGTTCACCAACTGGAAAATCGCTTCCGTTGCCTCTGCGCTGACGTTCGCGGTGGTCGGGGTGTCGGCCGTCAGTGCCGCGCCAGATCACGATAACGCTGCCGGACTTTTGATCTACTCGAAGATCGTCGTCGATGCAGGAGCTGGGATTGATACGCGGCTGCATCTGTCCAACACCAGCGCTCTGCCGCAGATGGCGCACTGTTTCTATGTGAACGCCAATAGCCACTGCACAAACACCGGTGGAGTCTGCAGCACATTCATGGACTGCCTGGATACTGCCTCGAACGTCTTCGGCACGTGCGCGCCGGGATGGATCGAGACCAATTTTGATATCTTTATGACCTCGCGTCAGCCGATCGGCTGGGTCGCTTCGGAAGGACTCGCGGGTACCGCTCTACCGTGCCGCGCCACGTTCCTGAATCCCAATCCATGTGGCGGGCAGGGCGCTAATAACGGCACCCGAATTCCTCCGATCTCGGAGACTCCCTTCATCGGCGAATTGAAGTGCATTCAATCGGATCCGATTACCCGTTTGCCGCGCGCATGTGGTGAGGGCGGGCTCACTTGCGCGAATGACCTTACGGGCCACGCGGCGATCACGGACATCGAGACGACGGACGTTGCTTCGTACCCGGCCTCTGGTTTGCGCAGTGTTGCCAATAACGGCGACAACAACCTCTTGGTCGGCGGCGAAGACGCAGAGTATGAGCCCTGTGCCGATGTGCTGGTGATGGACTTCGTGTACGACGGAGCCATTGACCCGATCTCGGGTGTGTTGGAGGCGTCGTCAGAGCTTACCTTGGTGCCGTGCACGCAGGACTTCCGCGGCCAGACCGTTCCGCCGGTCACCGCTCAGTTTCTCGTCTATAATGAGTTCGAGCAGCGCCTCTCGACCAGCCGTCGTATCGACTGCCTATTCGATTCACCAATCTCTCGAATCGATACCAGTCAGCCGAACCGCTCGATCTTCTCGGTCGAGATCGGTGGTACGATCATGGGGCAGGCCAGAATCCGTGGTGTCAACGGCGGTCTGACCGGCATGGCGCTCCTCGCTCTAGCCGAGGATTTCACCGACGATAGTACCCGTGTCGGCTGGGCGGCGTATGCTCTCGATACTGTTGTCGAGACCAGTGTCGCGGACACCATCTCGCTTCCGTAGTACGATTCAACCCTGGAGTTTTTCGTGACTTCGGTCTCAGGAGGAACACGCATGAGGACTTTTGCGGGGCAGTGTGCCGCGAGCGTATTGGCGCTAGGTATTGCGCTGGCATCTATCGCCGGCACAGCCGACGCCCAGTCGTTCACCGTTGAAGAGCCGAGCTCCATTCTGATCTTCCCCAAGGTCGTTAACACGGAAGACCGGGACACGGTTATTCAGATCACAAACAACAACAACATGATGGCGTATGCCCACTGCTTTTACACGGATGGTCAGACTCTGAACGGCATTCCGCGCTGGGCAGTGACTGACTTCAGCATCGCGCTCACGCGGCAGCAGACGACGACGTGGCTTGCCAGCACGGGTCGCCCTGTCAATCCGGCGGACAGCCAAACCGGACTCGATCCAGGGGCTGTTCCGCCGACGTTTCCGGGATTTACCGGTAGCTTGGTGTGCGTGCAGGTTGATTCGCCGTTCGACGGTGCGCCGAGCGGGGCCAATGATCTGACCGGCCGTGCGGATGTCGACGGTGCAGACTACAACGCGATCGGAATTCCCGGTATCGATGTCGACGCTGATCGGTTTCTCGATTTGGATGGGGTTGAGTACGCGCAATGCCCGTCGGCTTATCACTTGAACTTTGTGGTGAACGGACCGGCGGGAGCAATCGCTCTTGGTCCGATGCTCTCGCAAGGCTTGGGAGATTCTGTGGCCGTCAGCAGTACCAGCCTGACGGTCGTACCCTGTAATTTCGATTTCGGAAATTTGATTCCGGCTCGTGTTTCGATAGGATTTGATCCGATCGTCGATGAGTTCGAAGACACGGGTTCGCAAGGGTATGGTCAGGTTATTTGCTGGGAGAATATCCAGCTCGATGGTGCGGGCTTTGAACTCTCGAGTACATTCGGGACGGCGCGGGTGAATGGAACCAGCGCCGGAGGGCCAGCCCCGTTCGTGGCAGTTGCGAACGTACTTCAAGTCGGGGGCATGAGCGGCGGTTCCGGCGTCGCAACGACAAATCTGCACGCCGTTCGCGGCGCGCTGGCCACGGGCCAGATCATTCTCCCGTAGTACGGGCGCCAAATGGCAGTCGACGAGAGGCCACGCGTAAAAAGGAGCCATCGGATGGTTACTGGAAGCAACACACGGACGTTGGCGGTTGCAACGTGTGCACTGAGTCTGCTCGGGGTAATGTTTGGACCCCGGGAATCCTCAGCGCAGACTACCTCCGTCATCACGACAGGTGCATATCTGCACTTCCCGAAAATTGTCGTCCATACGACTTCGCCGGATGCGAATCCTGCTCTCGCAGCGGGCGATTTCGCCAAGGATACGGTGATTCAGATCACCAATACCTCGACTGAGTTCATCGAGGTGAATTGTTTCTACGTAAATGCGAATAGCCACTGCGGTGGCGCGCCAGGGTCGGGCGGAGCGGTCTGTCGCACGGACGCCGACTGCCCGGCTGGGATTCGTTGCGTACCTGGGTGGGTGTCGGACGACTTCCAGTTGCCCCTGACGCCGCGCCAGCCGGTTGGATGGGTGGCGTCGACAGGCGGTCAACTACCGTGTTTCGGCGGCGGCTGCGGACCGGATCCGACTTTCAACCAAATCGGATTGGTGCCACCTGTTACAGAAGAGCCGTTCATCGGCGAGCTTCGCTGCATCCGGGTAGAGGATGACGTTCCAGTTGCCGAGAACGATCTCAAGGGTGAGGCTACGATCGTCGAGAGTGGGCCCTTCGAGGCGGCGACGGACGTGTTGCTTGCAGCCTACAACGCGATCAGTTTCGAGGGTGTAACGGATGGGCTTGGCGGCGACGCCGCCTGTTTGGGTGGTGTTCCAGACGGGGTAGATTGCGCGGCCACGTATTCACCGTGTGCTGCTAATCTCTCGCTGCAGCATTTCTTCGATGGTGCGGAGACACCCACGGGCATCGTTTCAACGGAGTTGACTCTAGCTCCCTGTAGCGCTCGTCTCGAAGCGGGAAATCTGATCGCGCCGGAGAATCGCGTCGTGGCCCTGATGTTGGTCTACAACGAGTTCGAGCAGCGGTTTTCGACCGGCTTGGTCGTGAACTGCCTGGTTAATGTAAGATTGGTTGATATCGACACGCCGATCGGCCCGCTTGGGGATTCGTCTTCGCTGTTCTCGATTGGGACGCAGGGGACGCTTGGTGGCCAGACGCGGATCAAGGGACAGAGTTCCACGCCTGGATTCGGCCCTGGGTTGGTCGCTTTGGCACACCAGTATTTCAGCGATCCGGCCGGCGGGGTAACGGCTTCCGCTGCGTATCACGTGAACGGAAACTTCGCCGCCGAACCGATTCCTGATGCGGTGTATCTGCCGGTTCCGTAAAATCGGATCCGCTCTGACTCAAGGAGAGCCGGGCGCCCTTGGCGTTCCGGCTCTTTTTTTGTAATACAGTGGTTCCTTGCTTCTAGGTTATTTCAGGGGATATCGATGGCGAGCAAGCGAATTCTGGTTGTAGAGGACAATCTCGACAATCGCCGAATTCTCGTATACCGCCTCAAACGGATTGGCGAGTTCGAGATCCTGGAGGCGAGCAACGGTGAAGAAGCGCTGGCCATCGTCAGACAAGCACCCCCTCCCGATCTGGTGTTCATGGATTTGAAGATGCCGGTAATGGACGGCTGGGAAGCGACACGGCAGATCCGCAAGCTGGAGGGTGGAGATCGGATTCCGATCATCGCGCTGACGGCACAGGCGATGGCAGGCGATGAACAAAAAGCCCTTGCGGCCGGTTGCGATGACTATTTGGCAAAACCGATCGTGGATTTAGGGGTTGTTCGGAGCAAGATGGAGCGCCTTTTGGAGCGCTGATGGCGAAGGCCGCCGTATCGGCAATTGAGGTTTCATGGGGTTGTTGCCGCAAGTGCGGTTTTGGGTTTTGCTGATTGTTGCTCCCGCGGGGATCGCCGTGGCTGGTGGTCCGATCGGCGATTGTTCCTCGATATCGACTGTCGTCCACTCTATTTTCAACGGAGAGACGATTTGCCACGCCGATCTGAACGGCGATGGGCGAGTAGGAGCCGCCGACCTGACGGCAGCGCGCGTCCGGGAGTTCCCTGAGGCGACGGTGACGCCGTCGGCCACCACGCTGCCGACGGTTACGCTGCCGACGGCGGTGGCCACTTTTACAGGTGTCGCAACTGCGACTCCGACGGCTTCTCTCACGGCTACTCCAACCTCGAGTCCAACAGGGGTGGTGACAGCGAGCCCGACTGCCGCACCGACTGGCAGTGCGTCGGCAACCGAGATTGCGACGGAAAGCCCGACGGCAACGGTGACGCCTCCTGGAACTGAAACGGGGCATACGGCAACGGCGACGGCCACGGCGTCTGCGGTAGTAAGTGTATCCGTGACTGCCACGGCAACGGCGAGCGTCGAAGTGACGGAGACGGAGACGGCGACGGCGACGGTCTCCCCCGTCGTTTCCGTAACTCCAACGACTACCGGAACGGTTTCGTCGACGCCAACGCGAACAGGTACTGCAACTCGGACCGGGACACGCACGGCAACGCCGACGCGGACTGCTTCGGGGACGCGAACGGCAACTGCTTCGCGCACCGATACCGATACTCGCACGGCGACGGCGACGCGGACTGAGATTGGAGCTGCGACGGCGACTCGTACGACGACGGCGACTCGTTCGACGACGGCGACTCGTTCGGCGACGGCGACTCGTACCGGCACACGCACGCGAACGCCGACGCGCACGGCGTCGGCAACGCGGACGAGAACCGCTTCGCGCACAGGTACAGCGACTCGGACAGCAACGGCGACGGGGACTGAGATCGGAGCCGCGACGGCGACGCGTACGCCGACAGCCTCGCGTACGGGGACGCCTACCATGACGGCCACGCCTAGCCGGACGGGGACGCGTACACCGACTGGGGCTCACACGCCGACTGGGGCCCGCACGGCGACAGGGACCCGCACGGCGACAGGGACCCGCACGCCGACGGCGACAAACACGATTACCGGGACACGGCCGGCCACGGCAACCGCAACCCGTTCCGGGACGCCCACGTCGACCGCGACACGTACGGAGAGTGCGGCGGTCACGGCGACCCGTACACGGACGCCGACGCGCAGCAGTACTCCATCGAGAACGGCGACTCGGACGCGTACGGAGACGCCGACCGGGACCGCCAGCGCGAGCCGGACGGCGACGCGTACGCGGACCTTTACCCAAACCGGTACGGAAACGCGGACGGTGACGCGCACGGCGACGCCGCTGCCGACCGGTACCGACGTTCCAACGGCAACCCAAACGTGGACGCGGACCGCGACGTCTTCGCGGACCAGTACGCGCACGCCTACGCCATCGCGGACGGCTACCCGCACGCCTACCCGAACATGGACGCGCACGCCGTCAGGCACGCCGACGGTTACTGGGGTGCCCACCGCGACGATCACGCGAACTTCAACGCGTACCCCGACTGTGACACGAACCCAAACGGCGACTCGGACGCGGACACCGACCAGGACGCCTAGCGGAACGATCCCCGCGAGCGGCACACCCACGTCGACGGCAACGCGGACGGCCACCCGCACGACTACGCCGACACGCACGGCGACGAACTCGCGAACCCCGACTCGTACGGGTACTGTAACCCGTACGCCGTCGATAACCCCGACACTTTCGATGGAGGGGCCGATCTTGACGGCCTTGGGAATTGCTCGTGCGGACGGACTTATTACGCAGCCGTTTTCGACTGCGCCCGGAGGTATCGCCGTCTACCGCCGGCCGCTACCAAGTGGGTTCATCCTCTTTGCCGAGTTCAAACGTCCGCCGGACTTGCGCCCGATCGGCACCAATACTTTCAATCCGAATCCGAATTTCCTGCCGGACTTCCAGATCGCCGTCACGCGAGCGCTGGGTGACGGCAGCCCCGCCGTCTGTGACGACGGCCCAGCTCCGTCAGATTTTATCGGCGGCGTGCCCGCGATCGTCGGAGGCGACTTCGCTGCGAATCCTCCTGCGGTGAACGATTTGGCTTGCCGATTCGACCCTCGCACATCTACGGGAACAGGACCGTGTACGCGCAACGGCTTTGGTGTTGATGTCTTTGCCTCGAGTGAAACGACGCTTCAGTTCTGCGCCGTCATCGGCGCCGAGATCGCATTCCACGAGGGCGATACGACGGTGACCGTGCGGGCTCGCGATACCCTTGGGCGGGTTGGCGTGGCGCAATCGATTATCGTGCGAGTGGATCCGCAGTGACAGCGCGGTGCGGCGGTGCACCGCAGCCGCAAAGCATCCAATGGCCCCCCGACTTAGTGAAATTGCTTGTCGGATTGAGCCGCTGATTCGCGTTGCTCTTCTAGCTGCACCCCGTGGCGTCGCGCGAAATCGAGGATGGTCGCCTTGGCCAGTTTACTGGGGCGAAAACGACCGTTCTCCCAGCGATTGACGGTCCCCACAGTGATTCCCAGGGCGTGGGCGAACTCTTCCTGGGTCATACCCAGTTGCTGCCGGATCTGTCGGATGTATTGGCTCATGTCCTCGGTCATCTGGGTCCTCTCGGGGCGGCGCTTGGGGCCCGCCTGCCACACAACTTAGCAATCAGCATGCCGAAAGACGGACCGTTAGCGAGCGGCGGGCGCGGCGGGGCACAGGACCTGTCGGTCGCCAAGATTTCGCCAAGCTGCACCGATTTGGCTAACAATCGTTGACTTTTTCGACCGCCAGCCTGCATTGTGCCGGGAAGTCAGGAGGCGTGCTCGGGGTGCCCGGTGAGTCGAGAGACGATGATGGCCGAGACCGCTGGTGAATCGTCCCTCGAGGTGTAGAAGTGGTGAGTTTCGGATCCAATAGAGCTGTCGAAGGCGGTCCGCCGCGTCATATTGCATCGCTCGAATTTGGCCCGTTGTACGCCCCGCCCGGCGCCACGCGGCGTCGTGGAATAGCCTTCCAGCTCCTTTTGACCGCGACCGCGCTATGCGGTTCCCTCTGGTTGGCGCCCGTTCCGGCGAAGGCCGTAGCCGTGGCTGGCGCGCCGAACGCCGCCGTCGCTGCATGGCAGTTTCCGCCGCTCCTGCAGGATAGTCCGCCGATTGAGAATCGGATCCGTTTGATCGTCCGCGATATCTTGCGCGAGATCCGTCGTGCGGTGAAGCTGTCGAAATACTTCATCACCAGCAGCCCCACCTGGTGGTGGATTCGCGCCAAACGCGCGCTCTGGCCCCTCGTGTTCGCCATTGCCGCGCTACTTCTCGATTCGGCGTTGCTCGCCGCATGGAAGAACGACGGAATGCGGGTGTTGGTCAATTACGTTCCGATGATGCTCTACGTGTACGGTCGCCTTTTCGTGTCGTCGGGCACAAGTGTGGTCGTCCGGCTCGCCGTGGTCGGGGCGATCGCCTACGGTATCTGGCCGGATGACTTTCTCCGCGACGGCCGCTGGATGTCGATCGGAACGGGACGCATCGACGACATGATTCTGATCTTCGTGTCGGTCCGAGCGTTCGTCGCCAGTTGTCCGGAACAACTGGTCGAATTGTACGCCGGCCGGGCGATTGCCTTGCGCAATCGCCTGATACAAGCCCGATCCGCCTCCTAGTGTCCTGAATTGGAAGTTCGTTGACGAATCTCTGACTCAGGACTCTAGCCGCCCAGGACTCTAGCCGCCCAGGTCTCTAGCCGCCCAGGTCTCTAGTCGCCCAGGTCTCTAGTCGCCGATGATACCGTCCGCCGCGCGCTTGGGTAGGGCCGTTGCTTCACCGCCCTGGGGGCGAACCTCCTCCTTCTCGAGGTTTACGCGCCATAGTGCGACTCGCGTGTCCTGATTCTCCTTCCAGCGCAACTGCACCTCGAACTCCGGACCGTTCTTCTGGTGAGCGTTCCAACTGAATTCGCCGACATAGGCTCGGTCCCCGGCTTCGGTGACCAGTTCGCGGACCTTGAGCGAATACCCCTTCAGCAGGTCCCCCAAGGTCATGCCGTTGGCCTCCGGCGGTTTCGAATCACGCACCAAGGCGATCGCCTCCGCGTCCTTGCCGGTCCAGATCTCCGCCGAGCGGATCTGGTTGATGACGATCCAGGCGAAGACGCCCATGAATACCAAGAGCCCGCCCCAACCGATGATTGCCCCGATTGCCGAGCCCTCTTTTGTCGCTTTCTTCGGCGCGTCCGCCATAGATGGTCCCCCTTCAGGAAGCCCTGTCGCATGAGTTGGTCAAAGAAGCACGTCTATCCAACCGCGAACTCGACCGCAACTGCCGAGGCTGTCGGCAGGGGTAGGGGCCACCTCCGTCAGGCGGTGAAGTCGCCCACAGGGGGAGATACCCAGTCGCAGCACCGGGGTGCCCTACACTACCCACGGGTGCGGCGTGGATGGCGGTCGCGTGGCCGTCGCTGCAGTGCCGCCAACGCTCTGCCCCTTTTCTCCGGGAGAAGGTCCCAGAGGATGCCGCGCGGTCGCGGATAAAGGCTGGGCGCGGCAATCACATCGTCCGGCGTGACGGCGAAATCGAACGGCACGTCGTGTGCTCGCATCGGGATTCTGTCGTCGACCAACTGGACGGAATGGATGGTGGTAGCGACGGGAGTATATTCGCGAACCACCCCCAGATGCCGTAGCAGGCCGTACTCGAGGTCGAAGGATCCGCCCCCGTTTCCCAGCATCGCTCCCTGTCGATTCACGGCGATTGCGCCGCAGACGACGAGGTCGATTGCCGGTAATTGATCCGCAGTGATCAAGCGACCGACCTGGCGAGCTCGCCGCAGGCTGGCGGCGCGCCAAGCGCGCGTGCCAAGGCGCTTCGGGTCGAGTTCGAGGAAACAGCGCTCCGCACGGAGATCACCGATCGCGAGATAAACCACTTTGCCCTCGGCCAACGCGCAGCGGCGCAGCCAGATCTGTGGGGCGCTGGCATCGAAACGGATCGCGCGCGCCCGTCGCCAGATCGTCAGACGCCGCAGCAATGCGGCGGCGTTCTCGGCGCGGTCGAAGTTCGGAATGCGGCGCTCGTCGTCCGGAAAGCGCGCCGCGCGCGTTCGCGCGAGGCGCTCCCGAACCAGGAGCCTGATCGCGTCCTTGCTCATCAGATTGTTCGCACTGGAAGTTCCCAAGAAGAGGCTCGGTGCTACTACAGTGCCTCGTCGAGAGTCAATCGGCCAGCGCGGGAGTTGCATCCTCGGGCAGCACGGCCAGGCGACGCGCCGTGATGACGAATCCGGTGTGTGCGACCATGCGATGTTCGGGGCGGATGCTCGCTCCTTCGACATGCCAGTTGCGCAGCATGCTCTCCAATGCTTCGACGGCCGCGAAACCGCATAGGCGTGCTCGATCGACGAAGTGCTTCATCTGCAGTACCGTCGGTACGTAGGCGACCAACACCGCCCCTGGACGCAGTGCGCGCCATGCCTCGGGCAGCAATCGCCACGGCTCCGGCAGATCGATGATGATGCGGTCGAGATGGCGGTCGACGATCCCGTCGGCGATATCGGCGAGTCGCAGGGTCCAATGCTGCGCCGGTCCAAAGAAGCGCTCGACGTTGCCGCGTGCCATCTCGGCGAAGTCTTCGCGCAGTTCATACGAGTAGACGTGTCCTGCCGGACCGACGGCGCGTAGAAGGGCAATGGTCAGTGCGCCGGGGCCCGTGCCCACCTCCAGCACTCTTGCCCCCGGATGGATGTCCCCCCAGAGCAGGATGAGGCCGACGTCCTTCGGATAGATGACTTGAGCCTTGCGCGGCAGATGAGGGATCAACGACGCGTAGGTCGGGCGAAGGACGAGAAACTCCTCGCCCCCCGAGTTGACCGCCATCGTCGCGTCCGGCAGTCCGATGATGTCGTCCATCGCGAGGTTGCCGCTGCGCAGGTGAATCGTCTTGCCCGCGTTGAGTTTTCGCAGATACTCGCGGCCTTTGCGATCGACCAGAAAGACGTCTTCGCCGGCGCGCAACGGGCGATCCTCGTCGCTCGCTGGAGCAGAAGGTTGCTCGCTCGTCATCCTGCCGTTGCTCCGTTGCGCCGTTCCCGCTTGCTGGTCACTTCCCGCAGTAGGCGGCAGCGCGCACAAAGCTCCGCATAGCTCGGCATGCCGCAGCCCTCACAGGTGCTGGGAGGCGACGTGCTCGCGTCGCGCAGGCGCGGCTGAGCTTTTGCGAGAAACTCCTGAACGAATGCCAGCTTGGTTCCCGGGCTTGCCGATTCCAGCTGGTTGAGGATCTGTTTGTGTGCCAACTGCGTCGCCCCGATACTGTTCGGACACTCTTCAATGATGTAGTCGATGCCGCGAAAGAAGCAGTAGGCGGCGCTCTCATACTCGCTGCAGCGGAAGAGCGGCTTTACCTTGCGGACAAACTTTTCGTGGGTGGGCTGCAAAACCGGGTGTTGACGGGCGAGATACTCCATGTGCCAGTGCAGCACGTTTCCCAAAAGCCGCGCCGCCTCGTCGTCGAGATTATGACCCGTCGCGACGACGGGAAAGCCGCGCTCGTCGGCGAGCTTGTCGAAATAATGTCGCTTGAGCGTGCCACAGGCCGAGCACGCGGGCCTGTTGGTGAATGCCGTGGCCTCGTCGACCGCGAGTCCCTCATCGCGCAGCGAAACCGTGATCAACGGCAGGTCGCGCGCTTCGGCAAACGCCACCGTCTTTTCGGTCGAGTGGTCCGAGTACGATCCGATACCAAGGCTGAGGTGCAGCCCGGTCGTCTTGAATCCGAGTTCGATCAGGATGTCCCAAAGTGCGAGGCTGTCCTTGCCGCCGGAGACTGCGACGAGGATCTCCTCGTCGAGAGTGAACATGCCCTGCTTCTCGATGCTGCGCCGGACGTTGCGTTGCACGAACGGCACGAAGCAGGCGCGGCACAAAGACGCGTTGTGCTGGCGCAGTTTGGTCTCAGCGCGCCCCCCACAGCGGGTACATTTCATGCCGCGCTCACGACCCGCCGGAGATGACGGAGCGTATCTCTACGTCGTCGTCCGGCTCCAGCATTTCGCCTTCGGGTACGAGCTCGTCGCCGCGGATCACCATCGCCGTGCCAGGTAGAAATCCAAGTTCGCGCAGGACGTCGCTGACGCGCCGTCGACCCGACAATTCGACGTGCCTTTTTTCCGGCAGGATCGTGATTTGCATCGAACTGTCGAAACCTATGGGTTGCCCGCCGAGGTGTCAATTCGATCGCGGTTTGCCAACGATTCGCAGGCTGACCGCGCCGCGATGGCGTTTGACTCCGCGGGAGGGCTCCAGTAACCGAGTGGTTTGGTTTGCTTGCGGGCGATCAACGGGAGAGCGTGACGTGGAGGGTGACGAGAGGGAAGCGCGCCGGCAGAAGCTGGTTGCGCTGCGCGAGTCCGGTGTCGAGCCGTACCCCAACGACTTTCGTCCACAGCACACGACGGCCGAGGTGGCGGGGCGCTTCGCCTCGACGGACGCCGCCGATCTGGAATCCGTTTCCGAAGAGTTCCTCCTGGCGGGGCGCGTCATATCACGTCGCGATTTCGGCAAGGCGTCTTTCTTCCACCTACTCGATCGACTCGGGCAGCTGCAGATCTACGTCAAGCGCAACGTCGTCGGCGACGACGTATTTGCCCTATTCAAGCAGGTCGACCGCGGAGATGTCGTCGGCGTGTGCGGACGGCCGTTTCGCACCAAGACAGGCGAACTCACGATCGAGGCGCGCGAAGTGCGCCTGCTGTCGAAAGCCTTGCGACCACTGCCGGAAAAGTGGCACGGCTTGACCGACGTAGAAGCTCGCTACCGGCAGCGCTACGTCGACACGATTGCAAACCAGGAAGTGCGGGAGGCGTTCTACAAACGCGCCCGAATCATCCAGATCTTGCGACAGTTCTTCCTCGACCGGGGCTACTTCGAGGCGGAGACGCCGATGATGCAGACGGTCGCCGGCGGCGCCGCCGCGCGCCCGTTCGTCACGCATCACAACGCTCTCGATATGGACTTGTACCTGCGAATTGCGCCCGAGCTGTTTCTCAAAAGACTGCTGGTCGGTGGATTCGATCGTGTCTTCGAGCTGGGCCGGGTGTTTCGCAACGAGGGGGTGTCGACCCGGCACAATCCGGAGTTCACGCTGCTCGAGTTCTACCAGGCGTATGCGACGTATCGCGATCTGATGGACCTGACCGAGCAACTGGTGGTGACTCTAGCCGACGAGGTCGTCGGCTCTCGCCAGCTGCGCTGGGGCGAGCACGAGCTCGATCTGCAGCCGCCGTGGCGACGGGTGTCGATCCCCGAGTACGTCGCGAGTGCTCTTGAACTCTCGATCGATTCCGTTCGGGCATTGGACTGGAACGTGTTGCGCCCGGCCGCCGACCGATTTGGTGGACCGCTGCGCCAGGATTATCGCGTGAAATACGGTGGCGCGGCTGCGGGTTATCTCTTGATGGACCTGTTCGAAACCGTGGCGGAGCCTGAACTGATTCAGCCGACGTTCGTCGAGGAGTATCCGGTGGCGGTCTCTCCGCTGGCGCGGCGCAACGAGCAGTCTCCCAACTTCGTGGATCGATTCGAACTATTCATCGCCGGCCGCGAAATGGCCAACGCGTTCTCGGAACTCAACGACCCCGAAGATCAACGGCAGAGGTTGGAGGCACAGTTGCAGCACCGCGTCGCCGGCGACGACGAGGCGCATGCGATGGATGAGGACTTCCTGCGTGCCCTCGAACACGGCATGCCGCCGGCGGCGGGGGAGGGCATCGGCGTCGATCGCCTGGTGATGATGTTGACGGATTCACCGTCGATCCGCGATGTGATTCTCTTTCCCCACATGCGCGCGGAGAAGCGTTGAGATCGTCTCGCCACGCCACCGCGAGGAGACCGCGCGGCGACGAATCGCGAGGAGGGTCGTGAGGTTTCCGGTCTTCATCGGTCTGCGGTATCTGCGCGCGCGACGGCGGGAGGCGTTCCTGTCGTTGATCGGTGGTGTCGCCACCATCGGCATCGCACTCGGCGTGATGACTCTCGATGTCGTTCTCAGCGTCATGAGCGGGTTCGAGCGAGATCTGCGCGATCGCATTCTCGGCCTGACGTCGCACGTGACGATAGACTCGCCAGCGGGGCGGTTGCTGGTGTTGCCTGAAATGCTCGTCGGGATTCGCGCGGTCCCCGGCGTCGCCGCGGCGTCGCCCTTTGCCGTCGGGCAAGTCGTCTTGTCGTCGGGCGACGAGCTGGCCGGAGTCGAGCTGCGCGGCGTCGAAGTCGAAGGTGGTGCGGTGGACCTGGCGCGTCACGTCGTAGGTGGCGACCTCGAGGATTTGGCGCGCGACCACCCGATCGTCGGAACCGATGGCGACCCGAGCGTCCGTTTGCCGGGAATCATCCTCGGCCGCGAGGTCGCTCGCCAATTGGGCGCCGCGGAGGGGGATCCGGTGACCGCGGTGTCGCCGCAGGGCGTACCTACCGCTCTCGGAATGGTGCCGCGGGTCAAGCGGTTCATCGTCGTCGGCGTCTTCCGCTCCGGCATGGCGGAGTACGATGCCTCCCGGGCGTTCGTCCATTTGCCGCAGGCTCAGCGCTTCTTTCGCTTCGGCGACGAAGTATCCGGCCTCGAAGTACGCAGCGAGGACGCGGAGGAGGCGGACGTGGTCGCTCGTCGGATTGCCGGGGTCGTCGACATCGGCGTGCGTGTGACCGACTGGATGGAGACCAACCGGACCCTCTTCTCGGCCCTGCAACTCGAGAAGACAGTGTACTTCGTCGTGCTACTGCTGATCGTGTTGGTGGCGGCCTTCAACATCGTGGCGACGCTGATCATGGTCGTCATGAGCAAGCGGAAGGACATCGCCGTTCTCAAGTCCATGGGGGCGCGGGACCGCGACATCGCCGGCATCTTCGTTTGGAGCGGGCTGTTCATTGGGGTAGTAGGCGCGGGCTTCGGTTCCATCGCCGGCTGGGGTTTGTGCTGGGCGTTGCAGCGATACGAGTTCATAGAGCTGCCGCCCGACGTGTTCTACGTCTCGACTCTGCCTGTCGAGATGAGCGCCGTGCATTTCCTTGGCGTGTTGTTGGTGGCCCTGGTGATCTGCGTGTCGGCTAGCGTCTACCCCGCCAGTCGGGCTGCGCAACTCACCCCGGTGGACGTAATTCGCTATGACTGACTTGATCCGGGCAGAGGGAATCAGCAAGGAATACGGCGCATCGAGCCGGCAGTTGACCGTCTTGCGCAACCTTTCCCTGTCGGTGACGACGGCAGAAACGCTCGTCATCGTAGGTCAATCGGGGGTCGGTAAGAGTACACTCCTGCATCTGCTCGGAGCGCTCGACCATCCGACCAGCGGCAAGATCTGGTTCGACGGCACCCTGTTGAGTTCGCTCGACGAAGCGGGCCTGGCGCGCTTTCACAACCGCGAGATCGGCTTCGTCTTCCAGTTCCATCACCTGCTGCCTGATTTCTCGGCTCTCGAGAACGTCATGATGCCCGCGCTCATCGCCGGCGCTGGTCGTGAAGTGGCGGCCGGGCAGGCGAGCGAGATTCTCGCCATGGTGGGCCTCGCCGAGCGTCTGGATCACAAACCGGGGGAGCTCTCCGGCGGCGAGCAGCAGCGAGTCGCCATCGCGCGCGCCGTGGTCATGCGGCCGCGCGCGGTGTTGGCTGACGAGCCGACGGGCAATCTCGACCCGGCAACGGCGGATGAGGTTCACCGGCTCTTAAAGGACCTCAACCAGCGTTTTGGTACGACGCTGGTGATCGTCACCCACAACGAACGACTGGCGGCACTGGCGGATCGCACCTTGCGACTCGAACACGGGCGACTCGAATGAGAGCCGAATACGGCCCACTGCCAAGGCGCAGGCTTGGTCGCCACCCGTCGCTCTGGTAGGGATCCGTCTTTCGGCCACGTTGATGCTCTTATACATGCGAAAAATTCCGGGTCTCTTGCTAGCGGCGGTGCTGCTCGCGCCGCTAGCCAGCGCGCAGTTGCCGCCGGCCGAGCCGCTCGAGGCAAATCCTCCTGCGGCCGTTACCGTCGACGTCGTAGAGATCCGGGGAAATCGCCGCGTCGACGAGGACGCCATCCGCGTCCGACTCGAAACCCGGCCGGGGGCGACCTTTGACGAGGCCGTGGTCGACGAGGACATTCGATCGCTTTATGCGATGGGCTTCTTTCGCAACATCACTGCCACTCTCGACGACCGGATTGGGCAGACGGTTCTCACCTACGAGGTCGAGGAACGTCCTTTTGTGCGTTCGGTGAAGGTCGACGGCAATGACAAGATCAAGGAAGAGGAGCTCCTCGGGATGGTCCGGGTGCGGTCCAACACTGTCCTCGATCCGCAGAAAGCGCGCGCCGGTATCGCCGAGGTGAAGAAAGCATACGAGAAGAAGGGATACCTCGACGTCGAGGTCACCTACGACACCGCTCCTGCCGACGAGAGCGACGAGGTCGTCGTCACGTTCCATATCGACGAGCGCGAACAGATCCGCATCGAGGAGATCCGATTCGAGGGCAACAAGGGAATCAGCAGCCGAAAGCTGAAGGGAATTCTCGCGACCTCCGAGCGTGGGCTACTCTCTTTCATCACCGGCTCCGGCAATCTGGACCGCGAGGTCTTGCAGACGGACGCCGAACGCCTGACCGCGTTTTATTACGAGAACGGCTACATCGACGTACGTGTCGACGAGCCGAAGATCGAGCGCGTCGACGAGGGCCTCGAGGTCACCTTCAAGATCGAAGAGGGAGATGTCTACCACTTTGGTGAGGTCACCGTCGTCGGCGAGATCCTCGAAGGACTCGGCCCGGACGATTTCAAACTGAGCAGCAAGGCGGGCGACGTCTTTCGGCCGAGCAAGCTGCGCCAAGACATGAACCTGGTCACCGAGAAGTACGGCGACCGCGGGTATGCCTTCGTCAACGTCACTCCGGATACCCGGATCAACCCGGCTGAAGATACGGTAGACCTCGGGTTCCGGGTCGTGCGCGGGCCCGAGGTGTACATTGACCGGATCGAGGTGACTGGGAATACGAAGTCGCACGACAAGGTCGTCCGGCGAGAGATGGAACTCGAGGAACAGGGGCGATTTTCCGGAACGAAACTGCGCCGCTCGCAGGAGCGGATTCAGCGGCTCGGCTTCTTCCAGGACGTGAACATCACGACACGAAAGGCGGATCGGGAAGATCGCCTGGACGTTCTCGTCGACCTGCGTGAAGGTAACACGGGGACATTCTCGGCCGGTGCCGGAATCAGCTCGGCCAACCAGTTTCTCTTCAACGTCAGCCTCTCGGAAATCAATCTTTTCGGGACCGGGCAGCGACTGCTGCTCCAGGCCGACCTGGGGACGATCCGGCGCAATCTCACACTGAGCCTCACCGAGCCGTATCTCTTCGGCACGCAGATCACCGCCGGGGTCGACGTCTTCAACTGGCAGCTGCAGTTCGATGAATTCACCCGCGGCGGCACGGGTGGGGGGATTCGCTTCTTGTATCCGTTCGAAGCGTTCGGCATCGAAGAGCTACCGCTCGGTCCGCTGCGCCTGCCCTTGATCGACACGCGAATTGGTCTCGAATACCGAATCGAGGAAGCGGAGATCTCCGGAGTCGATGCGTTCGCCTCTTCGGTGATCCGATCCGATCAGGGCAAGCGATTGACCAGCGCCGTGATCCCGCGGCTTTTTCGCGACACTCGCAACCATCCTTTCGACCCGACGCGCGGATCGATGCAGGATCTTTCGTTCGAGGTCGCAGGGCTCGGCGGCCAGTCGAAGTTCCTCAAGGCAGAGTCTCGCGCGCGTTGGTTCGTCCCGGTGTGGGAGAGTGAAACGCTCGGCGAGCTCACGTTCTCGACCGGCTGGAACTTCGCCTACGGACTCGGCTACGGCGGTGAGCGGGATCTGCCGCTGTTCGAGAGGTACTTTCCCGGCGGCATCAATACCGTGCGCGGCTTCCGGATTCGCTCGATGGGACCGCAGGTGCCGGTGCACGATCAGTTCTTCGCCGACGGCAGCGCGTGCCCGGACGAACAAAAGAACTGCGGCCGCATCATCAACCGAGACGTCATCGGCGGTAGTAGCCAGCTCGTTTTCAACAACGAACTCATCTTTCCCCTGGTGCGTGCTCTCGGTCTCAAAGGCGTCTTTTTCTTCGACGCGGGCAATGCCTTCGCCGCGTCGCGCGGGATTGATTTCAACGAGCTGCGTATGTCGGTCGGGGCTGGGATCCGCTGGTTGTCGCCGATCGGCCCGCTGCGCATCGAGGTCGGCTTCCCGCTCAACGATCGTGTCGGAGACGACAAGGAAACGGTCCAGTTCTCGTTCGGCGGTGCCCCGTAGCGCCGGTCTAGAGTTCGTCGACAAGGGCACGGAACGGAAACATCTCGGAACGCTTGCCCGCTCGTAGGCATAGCCGCGTCCGAGACGGTCGCTGTTCTCGTCTCGATCTCGAATGATCCAGCGGATATGCCGGCTGCCCCAGGCCTGATTTTCCTCCCCCCGGGGGGAGTGTGCATCTCGGCGTTTCCTCTGTAAGATGCCCGGATTCGGTTCAGAGAGTAGGCGGGTTGCCGGAAGTTCCGCGACTCCCTGGGAAATGTTGCCAACGGCGGCGGTAGGAGACTAGGGTCGCCGATAGGAGGTTTCAAGTATGAGGGGATGTCTCGTGACGGTCCTCGCCGCGGCTTCGATGGTCACCGCGGCGACGGGTGTGTTCGCCCAGGAAGTGCGCATCGGTACGATCAATTTGCAGCGGGCGCTGAATGAGTCGACGGCGGGGAAGAACGCCAAGGTGCGATTCAAGGAGCAATTGGATCGCTTACAGCGCGATCTCGAAAAGCAAAAGAGCGAGGTCGACGCGCTCAAGGACCAACTGGCCAAGAAGGCGCTCGTCATGAAGGAAGAGGAACGCCGCGGCCTCGAGCAGGAGTACCAGCGTAAGTTGCGTGAGTTCGAGCGTGCCTACGAGGATTCTCAGGGGGAGCTGCAGCAGAGGGACGCCGAGCTGACGCGCGATCTGGTCGCGGAGTTGCAGACCGTCATTCAGGACTACGGCCGGAGAGGCGGTTACACGGTGATTCTCGAGCAGGCCGGCGGAGCCCTGTTGTACGGGGCGGCCAACATCGACGTCACCGACGCGATCATCGCCGAGTTCAATCAGAAGCGCTGAGACCGCGCGGAGTTGAGCGTGAGTCAGCGAATCCACCCGACCGCGATCGTCGAGAGCGGCGCGGAGCTCGGGCCGGATGTCGAGGTCGGACCGTTCGCGTTCGTTGGCGGACACGTCCGCATCGGCGCGCGATCGACCATCGGATCGCACTCCGTGCTTTCGGGGCGGACGACGCTCGGCGAGGAGAATATCGTCTTCCCACATGCTTCCCTCGGTGCCGCGCCGCAGGATCTGAAGTACCGCGGCGAACCGAGTGAGTTGATCATCGGCGATCGCAATCAGATTCGCGAGTTCGCGACGCTGCACCTGGGCACCGAGAACGGCGGTATGGTGACGCGGCTCGGCGACGACAACATGCTGATGAACTACACTCACGTCGCGCACGACTGTGTGCTGGGCAATCGCAATGTCTTGGCCAATGGCGTCCAACTCGGCGGACACGTCACCCTCGAAGAATGGATCGTCGTCGGCGCGCTCAGCGGTATCCATCAGTTCGTCCGCCTCGGCGAGTCAGTGATGATCGGGGCCGGGTCGATGGTCTCTCAAGATGTGACCCCGTTTTGTAACGCCACGGGGGATCGCGCCGTGCTGCACGGGTTGAATAGCGTCGGAATCAAACGCCGCGGGTTTCCGGTGACTTCGAACGCGGCGATCAAACGGGCGTACAAGTTGCTTTTTCAATCCGGGCTCAAGGTCGCCGAGGCGATTTCACAGATCCGCGCCAGTGAGCCGCCGTGTCCCGAGGTCGAGCGAATGTTGGCTTTTGTAGCGGCGTCCGAGCGCGGCGTCTGCCGCTGAGATCCAGCTGCCCGATGCGGCCAAGTAGCGAACCGATCGGACTGATCGCCGGCAACGGCCAGTTCCCGAAACTCTTTGCGCAAACGGCCAAGGCCGAGGGGTTGCACGTCGTTGCCGTCGCGCACCGCGGTGAAAGTCTTCCCGGTCTCGAGCCGCTCGTCGATCACCTGACCTGGATCGCCGTCGGCGAACTCGACACCTTGGTCGACACCTTTCATGCGCACGGCGTGAAGCAGGCGGTGATGGCCGGCGGCCTCGACAAGGCTGGCCTCGTCGAACGATTGGCGCCAGATGCCCGCGGCATGCGCCTGCTCGAGCGAGTGACGCAGTGGAGCGATGACGTCCTGTTGCGCGAACTGGCCGCCGAACTCGAAGGCGAGGGGATTGCGGTCGTCGAGTCGACGTTGTTCTTGGCCTCGATCCTCACCGGCGAGGGCGTATTGAGCCGGCGCCCGCCCGACGAGGCGCAGTGGCGCGACATCCGTTTCGGAATGGATCTGTTGAGCGCCATCGGTCGCTTCGACGTGGGTCAGATGGTCGTCGTCAAATCGGGCATGGTGCTGGCGGTGGAAGCGATCGAGGGAACTGATGCTGCGTTGCGCCGGGGTGGTGGCCTCGGTCGCGGTGGCGCCGTAGCGGTGAAGGCCAGCAAGCCGACGCAGGATCTGCGCTTCGACGTGCCGGCTGTGGGCCTCGAAACGGTCGCTGTCTGCGCCGAGGCGGGGGTAGCCGTACTCGCCCTCGAGGCGGGCAAGACATTGATGTTCGATCGCGAGGATTTGCTGCGGCGCGCCGACGACCTCGGTTTGGTGGTCGTTGGGGTTCGGCACTGATCGCGCCGGGCGCTGCCGGTGACCATGCAATGAGAATGCCAGGTGAATCGATCCGCGCCGCCGTCATCGGGGTAGGCTACCTCGGTGCCTTCCACGCGCAGAAGTACGCGAGCCTGGCCGGCGTTGATCTGGTGGCTGTGATCGACAGTGACGGCGAGCGCGCCGCGACGGTGGGCCGCGATGTCGGCGCCCGCGCCGGCACCGACTTTCGAGAGGTTCTCGGCGCCGTCGACTGCGTCAGCCTCGCCGTGCCGACGACCGCGCACCACTCTATCGCGATGGTTCTGCTCGAGAACGACATCGACGTCCTCGTCGAGAAACCGATCACGCCGACGGCGGCACAAGGCCGTCAGCTGGTGGAGTTGGCGGCCGCCCGCGGTCGCATCCTGCAGGTCGGACACCTGGAGCGTTTCAATCCAGCAATCCGGTCGCTGTCGGGAGTCATTGCCAAGCCGCGCTTCATCGAGTGTCACCGGTTGGCGCCCTTCGTCGAGCGCGGCACGGAAGTCGACGTCATCCTCGACCTGATGATTCACGACCTCGACATAATCCTCAGCGTCGTCGACGGGGAAGTCGAGTCCGTCGAGGCCGTTGGCGTGCCGGTGCTCTCGGATAAGATCGACATCGCCAACGCGCGTTTGCGTTTTTCCAACGGCACGATCGCCAACGTCACGGCCAGTCGGGTGGCGCTCAAGCGCGAGCGCAAGATCCGCTTCTTTCAGTCGGACACCTATGTCGCCGTCGATTACGGCGAACGCCGCATCCGGATCCTGCGCCGCCACGCCCTCGCGGCGGACGGATCGCTGCCGAAGATTGACGTCGAGGAACAGACCTTCGACGATGCCGATCCCTTGTTTGACGAGATCGAAGCATTCGTCGGATCGGTGCGCAGCCGCGCAAAGCCGCTCGTCGACGGGGCAACCGCAGTGCGAGTCCTCGAGGTCGCCGAACGCCTCCTCGAATGCCTGGAAAGCGCATGAGTCGTCCGCTTCGCATCATGCTGATCGCTGGCGAGGCGTCGGGAGACATGCACGCAGCCGCGTTCGTTCGCGAAATGCGCCGCAAGCGTCCCGATGTCGAGGTCGTCGGTGTCGGCGGCGCCCAGTTGCGCGCGGCCGGCATGTCGACGGTCGTCGACAGCGAACACGTCGCGACGATGGGGGTGGTAGAGACGCTCGGAACACTCGGCCGGCATGTTCGGCTGTATCGAACCCTGGTCGCCATGCTCGAGAGGGATGCACCCGATCTCCTGGTGTTGGTCGACTATCCCGAGTTCAATCTCCTTCTGGCGAAGCGGGCCAAGAAGCTCGGAGTCCGTGTCTTCTACTTCATCGGGCCGCAGGTCTGGGCATGGCGCAGGGGGCGGATCGAGAAAATTCGCCAGCGTGTCGACAAGATGGCCGTCGTTTTCCCGTTCGAGGCGGAACTATACAACCGCAACGGTGATGGTTTCGCCGAGTTCGTCGGCCACCCGCTGCTCGATGTCGTGCGGACGACGCGAGATCGCCGCGCGACGCTCGAACGACACGGGCTCGACCAGAGTCGGCCCGTGCTGGCCTTATTGCCCGGCAGCCGGCGTAAGGAAGTGTCGCAGATCGGTCCACCGATGATGGCTGCCGCGGCGGCCCTGCGCGGCGAGGGTTGGCAGCCCATCGTCGTCCTCGCGCCAGGCCTCGACGAGGAGGCGCTGAAGCCGCTGCTACTCGGCGCGGACGGACTGTCCGTCGCCCGAGACGACACCTACAACATCCTCGGTTGTGCCGATGCCGCCGTGGTTGCCTCCGGCACCGCGACGGTCGAGACTGCGTTGCTGGGCTGCCCGATGGTGATCGTCTATCGCATGGCGCAGATTTCGTTCTGGATCGCGCGTCGCCTGGTCAATCTCGAGTGGATCGGCATGCCAAACATCATCCTCCGCCGCGCCGTGTTTCCCGAACTGATCCAAGAGCAGGCGACGGCGGTCGCGATTGCCGACGCCGTGCGCTCGGTGCGACAGCACGAGCCTGAGATGCGCGCCGCGCTGGGGGAACTCAGGCAGGCGTTGGGCGAACCGGGCGCGGCCGGTCGCGCCGCCGATCTGGCGCTGGAGTTGGTCGGATGAGAACTACTTGGCGCCGTCTCTTGAGTTACCTGCGGCCCTACATCTGGCCGCATTTCGTCGGTGCCATCATCTGTATGGTCCTGTTCAGTGCGACGACCGGAGTCATGCCCTTCCTCGTTCGCTTCATTTTCGACGACATCTTCAGCGAGAAGGACGTGACCATGCTGTGGTCGCTTCCGTTCATCGTCATAGCGACGTTCATCGCGCGCGGTTTCTTTGCATTCGGCAGCACCTATCTCAGCGAGTACGTCGGCCAGCGCGTCGTAGCCGATCTGCGCAGCGAGATGAACGAGCACATCCAGAAGCTTTCGCAGAGCTTCTTTGATCGCCAGGCCACGGCATCGGTGGTTTCCGTGGTGGCCAACGACGTCTTCGTCATCGGCAGCTCGTTGACGACCACCGTCGCCGCAATTCTGCGCGACGCGGTGTCACTGGTCGTGCTGATCGCGGTAGCGTTCTACCAGGACTGGTTCATGGCGCTGATCGCGTTCGTCGTTTTCCCGGCTTCGGTATTGCCCATCCTCAACTTGTCGCGGCGTTTGCGCGGGTTTGCCCGCAAGCGCCAGGTGTCGTTGGGGCGCCTGACGGCACTGTTGCAGGAGTCGGTGCAAGGAAATCGAGTCGTCAAGGCGTTCGGTATGGAGGGGTACGAGCAACGCCGCTTCGACGAGGAAACGGAGCATCTGCGCGCGCTGGCGATGCGGGTCGTCGCGATCCGGGCGTTCACCTCGCCGATGATGGAGATCCTCGCCGCCTTCGGCATCGCCGGCGTGGTTCTCTATGGCGGCTCCAGCGTCATCGACGGGACCCGCACGCAGGGAGCCTTCCTCGCCTTCCTGACGGCGTTGTTCCTGCTGTACGATCCGTTCAAGAAGCTCGGTGCGGCGAATGCGACGATGCAACAGGGGCTGGCGGCGGCCGACAGGGTGTTCGAAGTCCTCGACGTCGTTTCGGACGTGCGCGAGCGACCGGACGCGATCGATCTCCCCGAGATTCAGCGCGAGATTCTCTTCGATCACGTCGGATTTCGCTACGATGCGGACCTGGTCCTGCGCGACATCGTCATGCGCATCCCGCGCGGCGAGGTGGTCGCCCTGGTCGGGCCGAGTGGCGGCGGCAAGAGCACGCTCGCCGATCTGATATTGCGCTTCTACGACGTCGTCGACGGCGCCATTCGCATCGACGGTGTCGACATCCGGGACGTCACATTGACCAGCCTGCGCTCGCAGATCGCGCTGGTGACACAGCATACCTTTCTGTTCAACGACACCGTTCGCAACAACATTGGCTACGGGCTACCGGAAACCTCGGACGAGGCGATCGTCGCGGCGGCGCGGGCGGCGCACGCCGACGAGTTCATTCGCGAATTGCCGAACGGATACGAAACGGAGATTGGCGAACTCGGACTGCGTCTTTCCGGCGGCCAGCGCCAACGAATCGCGATCGCCCGCGCTCTGCTGAAAGACGCGCCGATCCTCGTTTTAGACGAAGCGACATCGGCCCTCGATAACGAATCGGAACGACTGGTGCAGGATGCTCTCGACGTTCTCATGCGAGGCCGCACGACGTTGGTGATCGCGCACCGCCTGTCGACAATCCGCTCGGCCGACCGGATCGTCGTGCTGGTGCGGGGTCGCATCGTCGAGGAGGGCGCCCATGAGCAGCTGTTGGCGCTCAATGCCGAGTATCGCAAGCTTTACGACCTGCAGTTTTCCAACCCGGCCACGGCCGTGTGACGGGGTGTTCGTCGATGAAGGTTGGCAAGAACGCCGGCTGGCGGCGCCCGCTACTCGAACTCGTCACCGTCGCCGCGCCACCGGTTCTCTTCGCGGTCCTCTGGCTTCTCGTCCGCACCCTGCGAGTGGAGATGGACGGTCTGCCGCCGGTGGCGGCACGGTGGCAACGCGGCGAGCGGGTGGTACTGACGTTCTGGCACGGCAGGCTGCTCGGCATGGCGATCGCCGCGCGGCTCATCGACGCGCGTGTATGCATCCTGGTCAGCCGCCACCGCGACGGCGAGATCGCCACCCGCGTCTTGCGACGCTGGGGGGTTGAGACGGTTCGCGGCTCGACGACC
>JBGTMF010000378.1:0-3485 GCA_041743795.1 Thermodesulfobacteriota bacterium
CCGAGCGCGGCGCGGGCGAACATCGTACGCAGCCGACCTGCCGACCGCTCCAGCGCCACTCGCGCCAGACCCTCGGCGCGGCGAAACTTGAGCAGCGCGACCAATGCCTCGACCAGCGGCAGCACGCTGAGCACCATGTTACCGCCCATCGCAACCCCCTCTTCCGCCAGTTCCATCAGTCGCGGCTCGGGCGGAGTTCCCTCGATCTCGACGTGCGACGCCACCGCCAGGATCGAAGCGCGTCGCAGGCCCCACTCGACGCCGATCTCTTCGGCAATCGCCATGTTCTGCTCGGCCGAGCGCCGCGCCTCCTCGTACTCGCCGCGCATGAAGTGGACGTAGCTGATCAGACCGCGCGAACTGCTACCGATGGTTCGGTTGGACACCCGCTGTGCCAGCCGCTCGGTCTCCTGCGCCTCGCGCAGAGCGCTCTCGAGATCGTCTGAGAACAGGCGCACCTGCGTCCTCATCATGAGCGCCGAGAGGAAGACGTCGGACGGTTCCTCCGCCTGCCCCATGGCGCGCAATCGGCGTATCACCCAATCGAGAGTCTCGATGGCCTCGGCAAAGCGCCCGTCGAGCAGATAGTTCCATGCCAGGCCGCGCGACGTACCAACGGCAAGCGCCTCGTCACCGTTCTGCCGAGCCGCTTCGACACCGGCCTCGACGAAGGCGAGGCCCTGTTCGAATTGTTCGGGAGAGGTAGTCAAGATCATACCGAGGTAGGTCTTGGCCGTCGCCCCGGCAGAGGCGTCCGCCAGCGCCGTGGCGAGTTCCAGTGCGAGTTCGGCGGCGCGCTTGGCAAGCGGATCCTCTGATGAGCCATAGAGCACGGCAACGCGGCAGTAGCCGAGAGCCGCTTTCAGCAATTGCGCTTGCGCCGCTGCGTCCGTCTCCGCCGCCGTCGCCTCGGCGATTTCCCAGGCCCGCCGATAGAGATCGAGGGCCGAACGAAACGCGGGCAGTTGCTCGGCTTCGGCCGCCGCGCGCAACAGCGTCGCCACCGCCTTGCCGACATTGTCGCTGCGCGCGTAGTGGTAAGCGATCAGCGTCGGATGATCGCCGCGCCGCTCGAGCATGACCCCGACTCGTTCGTGCAACCCACGGCGCTCGCGCAGGAGGAGGCTCTCGTAGGCGACTTCCTGAGTGAGACTCTCGCCGAAGCGGTATTCCTGTGTCCCGGTTTCGAGAGCGCGGCGTACGACACCGCGGTCGACCAACTGCGACATGCCGGCGCCGACATCGACCGGTTGCTCGTCGCCGGCCAATTCCTCGATCTCGTCGCGGCGAAACTGCCGGCCGAGAACGGCCGAGAGCTGCGCGACTCGTTTCGCCGACGCTTCGAGGCTGTCCAAGCGAGCCGCCAGGACCTCGCGCACCGAGCCGGGAATCTGCCCGTCGTCGAACTCTCCGCTCAACTCGCATCCGTCGGGGCCGCAGCGGAGATTGCCGCGTTCGAGGAGAGATCGCGTCATCTCTTCGACGAAGAAGGGACTCCCCTCCGCCCGCTCGGCGATGCGCTGCTCGACGCTGGCCGGCAGGGCGCCGCCGACGATACTGCGCATGATGCCGGTGATCGCCCTGACCTGCAGTGGCCGCAAGTTGATCTGTGTCACCGCCGCGTGAGTGTGCCAGGCGATCGACTCGTCCGGCCGCGAGCTGACGATCACCATCACCCGTGCCCGCATGATGTGTGTCAGGGCGAGCGCGAGAAGCTCGCGCGACTGATCGTCGGCCCAGTGCAGGTCCTCGAAGATGACGATCACCGGCGCGCGCTGCGACTCCTGTCTCACCAGTTCGTCGACGGCCCGGGTCACTTCCCGCTGCAGCTCGTCGCTCGGGATCTCGTTGGCGTCGAAGCCGGAAGGAGAGAGCAGTCGACAGAGGTGGGGATACAACCGCTCGATCTCGGCGTGGCTGAGGCCCGTCTTCGCCAGAACCCGGGCGTCGTTCGCCTCGTGCGACTGGCGGCGGTCGAGCTCGAAGTAGTGGCGCAGCATTTGCAACAGCGGGTAGTACGACTCCAGCTGGTGCAGCGCCGAACAGCGCGCTTCGAGAGCGACGACGTCGGGGCGCTTCAGGCGTTCGCGAAATTCGTGGATCAATCTCGACTTGCCGCTGCCGGCGTCGCCGACCAAGTGCACCAGTTGCGGCAACTGGCCCTCCAACCGTTCGAAGCAGGCGCCCATCTGCGCCAGCTCCTCATCGCGACCGAACAGGGGTGTCAGGCCGCGGCGGACCGCTACTGCCATCGGGCTGCTGGTGTCGACGGCGTCGAGGATCTCGAAGGCCGCGACCTTTTCGGATTTGCCCTTGATGGCAAAGGGGCCGGACGATCGGGAGCGAAAGAATCCGCGCGTCAGGCGCTCGGTCTCGTCGCTGACCAGCACCGTACCAGGCACCGCCAGTGCCTCCAGTCGCGACGCCAGGTTGGTGGTATCGCCGATCGCCGTGTAGTCCATCTTGAGGTCGTTGCCGACGGCCCCGGCGACGACCGGCCCGGTGTGGATGCCGATGCGTGCCGGCAGGCGGATGCCGCGCTCTTTCTCCAAGGCGGCGTTGAAGCCGACCATCGCATCGCGGATCGAGAGTGCCGCCCAGATCGCCCGCTGCGGGTCGTCCTCGTGGGCGATCGGTGCGCCGAACAGCGCCATCAGTCCGTCCCCGGCAAGTTGATTGACGATCCCCTCGAAGCGGTAGATCTCGCGGAAGGCGATCTCCAGGTAACGATCCAGCAGTTCGCGATACTCTTCCGGATCGAGCCGCTCCGCCACAGCCGTCGACCCGGCGAGGTCGCAGAACAACACTGTCACCACTTTGCGTTCGCCGCGCAGCGATCCGCCGGTCGCCGAGATCTTCGCCGCCATTCCGGCCGGCATCGAGCTGGCAAAGCGCGACAGACTCTCCTCGCCGTTGCCGTTTGCCGATGTCGCAGCGACCGCGGCGCCGCAGTCGGGACAAAAGCGATACTGCCCGTCGAGAACCGCGCCGCACGAGGCGCAATTCGGCCGCACGGGTTCGCCGCACACATGGCAGAATTCTTTGCCGGGCAGAAGCTCGGCGCCGCAGGCATGACACGGCATAGTGGCGAGCTTCCGCCTCGCGAAGGGTACAGTCAAGATGCCCCATCGGGGGATCTCGCCGGCGTCGGGCTCAGGCGAACTTCAGCGAGCGCAGACGGTTGAGCACGGCGGCGATCTCGAAGCGGCGAGCGCGCGCGCGGTCGCCGAAGCCCGGCGCCGCGATCGCCTCGAGCCCGTGCTCTTCGATGCGACGGTCGATGGCGTCGAGCAACTCGGGAATCGCGGTCTCACCGTCGCACAGATCTCGGCTACAGGCGATGAGGACGTCGCCGATCATGCGAGATTGCGCCGGGTCGACGAGTTGGCTGAGCAACGACACATTGATCTCCGCCGCGCCGAAGTCGATCGTCCGCGTCCGCACGCCGCGGCCGCGCTCGGCGCCGCGACCGCGGCTGGGGTCGA
>JBGTMF010000379.1:0-36800 GCA_041743795.1 Thermodesulfobacteriota bacterium
TACGCCCGCGCCAGGCCGAGATGTGCCATCGCCAGCTTGGGGTCGAGCCGCAGGGCCGCGTGGAACGAGCGCGCCGCCGGAATCCAGGCGTAGGAGGCCAGGTAGGCAATGCCCTGGTCGTAGAGAGCCTGCGCCTTCGGCGACTCCGTCGAGACCGGTTGGTGCAGACGTCCGGCCCCCGGATCGAGGCCGATTGGGCGCTCCATCAGCTCGCGCGACACGCTGCCCGCCAGCATCAGGCAGCCGGGCGGATGAGCTGGCTCCTGCGCCCGCACCGCCGCCGCGAGGGCCAGCAGAAGAAGGCTCGAGACAACGCCGCCGAGCGTCCTCGCCATCGCCGGCATGCTCCCACGCCGTCCGCGGACGGTCAACGCGCCGCACGCGGTTCCGCGGCGAAGGACGGTGCCTTGCCGCCGGTTAGGCGCCCGATCTTGATGCATCCCGGGGCGCGTGCTAACCAATACGGGTTCCGCGGTCGCGCGGAGCACTTCGATCCCCGGTAGCTCAGTCGGTAGAGCGATCGGCTGTTAACCGATTGGTCGCTGGTTCGAGTCCGGCCCGAGGAGCTGCGAATGCGGCTCCACCTATCTGGTGGAGCCGCATCTTCGCCGCTCGCGTCGATCTCATTATGGTGTGAGGATCTCGATCGGGAAACCCGACACGCCCGGTCCCCGAGTTTCTCAAGGGGATTCGTTGGTGGCTTGGTAGGGTTTGATCTAGAGCTGCACGGCAGACCTCCGATGGAGTCTCTCAGTGTGGCCCACTTGAACGAAGCCGGCTGGGATTGGCGCAGCTCGTCGCTATCGATCATACTGACGGGCCATGACTGCGATCCGCGATCGCGACAACTAACCAAAGGAGCCAAGTATGAGGAGACTCCCCGAACTGTTTCATGGAAATCGCGCATGGGCAGAACGTATCGAATCTGAGAAACCCGGATTCTTCCAGCGACTGGCCTCACAGCAAACCCCGAAGTATCTGTGGATCGGATGCGCCGATAGCCGAGTTCCCGCAAATGAGATCTGCGGCCTAGAACCGGGAGAAATATTCGTCCACCGGAACATCGCCAACGTCGTCGTCCACACCGATTTCAACTGCCTGTCCGTCGTCCAATACGCCGTCGACGTCCTCAAGGTCGAGCACATCATCGTATGCGGCCACTACCGCTGCGGCGGCGTCCTGGGCGCGCTCGACAATCGCCCCCTCGGCTTGATCGACAATTGGCTGCGAAACATCAAGGACGTCTATGCAATGCATCATTCTCTCTTCGAGGAGCGCTCAATGTCGCGCGAGGAGCGGGCCGATCTGATGTGCGAATTGAACGTAGGCGCACAGGTGGCCAACCTCTGTTACACGACGATCGTCCAAGACGCATGGAGCCGGCGGCAGCCGCTCGCCATCCACGGTTGGATCTATAGTCTCGAGAATGGCCTGCTGAAGGATCTCGATCTCTGTATCGAGAGGCTGGATCAATTGCCGAATATCTACCAAATGGATTTCTGACCAAGGCGCTCCCTGCCTTGACCTTTGGCGCGACTGCCGTATTACTCGGTTCTGGAACGTATGTTGGACCTGCATAGCCGAGCGGCAGTCCGCGCCATAGGGTTTCTCGCTCTTCTCATTGGCACCTTCTGCACCGCCTCTGGCGGTCGCGGGTGGGCGACTTCGCCGCCCTCTGATTCTGATCCCTTCAGAGGGACGATCATCTGCGCTTCGCGCGGCATGGACACGCCGCCGGATTGGCTCGCCAGCGATACCGGCTTGCGCGACATCGCCGCCGATTCAGCGAGGGATATCGTTTCCGTCGAGCCGGACGACGAATATAAACGCCTCCCTTCTGGCGCCGTCACACTCGATTCCGAGACACCGCATCGCCCACATCGCGATTCGGGAAGGCCCCTAGCCGACCGCTGCCGGTTCGGCGTCCTGCTCGCTCGCGGCCCACCTCACATCTGATTCGACTCTCTCGCGCGCGAGAGACCACAAGCGGCCCCGCCACTTCCGTGGCTCCGATTGTTTCGAATACAGAAATGAGGATCTGCGAGAATGTCATTCTCTTCGATCACCCCGCGACCCATCACCTCGTTCGCCGACGTCAAATCGGGTTTTCTCGTCTTCCTGATCGCCCTCCCCCTCTGCCTCGGGATTGCCATGGCGAGTTCGTTCCCGCCTGTCGCCGGTGTGCTGACCGCCGTGGTCGGCGGTCTCGTCGTGACTTTCGTCGGGAGTTCCCGCCTGACTATCAAGGGCCCTGCCGCGGGGCTGATAGTCATCGCGCTCGGTGCCGTCCAAGAACTCGGCCAGGGCGATCTCATTGTCGGGTACCGTCGCGCACTCGCTGTCGGTGCTGCCGCGGCCGTGCTTCAGATCGTCTTCGCCATATCAGGTGCCGCGACAGCCGGCGTAGCCATGTCCCCGTCCGTAGTACACGGGATGCTCGCAGCGATCGGTGTCATTATCATCTCCAAACAACTTCACACGGTATTGGGTGTCGTACCCCACGCGGCAGAGCCTCTCGAGTTACTCGCCGAAATCCCGCACAGCATCGCAAACGCCAATCCCGAGATTCTTTTTCTCGGGACCCTGTCGCTACTGATTCTCTTTGGCCTGCCGCGAATTCGAGCGGGCTGGGCACGTCAGGTGCCCGGCCCGATGGTGGTGTTGGCGGCGACAATCCCGCTCGGTCTGTGGTTCGACCTCGACCACGCTCACTTCTACTCTCTGCTGTCGACTCAATTCCACGTCGGCCCGGAGTACCTGGTCCAGCTGCCGGGATCGCTTCTCGATGCATTGGCGTTTCCCGACTTCTCCGCACTTTGGACCGCGACTTCGCTGAAGTACGTCATCATGTTCGCCCTCGTCGGAACTATCGAGTCGACCCTGAGCGTCATCGCAGTCGACGCGATGGACCCGCGTAAACAGCCATCCAATCTCAACCGTGATCTCCTGGGTGTCGGCGTCGGCAACCTGGTCGCGGCTATGATCGGTGGCCTGCCGATGATCTCGGAGATCGTGCGCAGCAAAGCCAATGTCGACGCTGGGGCCGAATCGCATTGGTCCAACTTTTTCCACGCTGCGTTTCTCCTCGCCTTTGTTGCACTGGCTCCCGGGTTGTTGCATCGCATCCCCCTTGCCGCCTTGGCAGCGATGTTAGTCTATACCGGTGCGCGCCTGGCATCACCCAACGAAATGGTGCACGCGCAGAGTATCGGCCGCGACCAGCTCCTGTTGTTCGTGACGACGCTACTCGTCACGCTCGTCACCGATCTCCTGATTGGCGTCGGCGCGGGGATCACCTTGAAACTTGTCCTCCATCTGCTGCGTGGCGCTTCCATCACGGATCTCTTCGCTACTCGGATTGAAAAGCAGCGCAACGGGGATGTTCTTTGCCTCAAGCTTCATGGCGTCGCCGCATTTACGAGCCTTCTCGCGGTGCGCCGTGCGCTGGCCGGAATCGAGGACGAGGTACGCCACGTCGTCGTCGACCTCAGTCAAGTCAAACTTGTCGACCACACCTTCCTAAGTCGGCTCTCTGGAATGGCGGATGAGTGGCCGAACGCCACCCTCGAATACGTCGGAGTGGAGTCGCTGCAGGCCGTCTCGCCTCATCCGCAGGCAGCACGCACGAGGACGGCGTGATGCTCACGGTTCGATCCGATGAATCGGTGGAAAGTCCCGAGCGGGTGATCGCGGGGATTCTGGAAGGGGTTCGCCACCTTTTACCCGAGCAGGCGCCGCTACACGCTTTCGTTCACCACAACCCCCTGCACGCCTTCGAACACCTGCCGTTCGAACGCGCCGTCGTCGAGGCCGCTTCCATCTTCGGCACGGAACCCTTTCAGAGCGAGCAGGCGTTTGCGCACTCTCTCGAGATCGGGCGAATCCGCGAATCGGACGTCGAGTCCGTCGTTGACGACGATCTCGGCCCTGAGCCTGGTCCCGCGATCTGCGGTCTGCAACGCCGGGAATTCATTCTCGGGCGCTTGCTCCACCCATTCGAAGTACCTATTGGCGCCACACTGCTCTGGCAGTTGGTGGAGACACCCGCGCAGCGCGCAATCCATCCACTGGTGCACAGCGCGCGACGCCGGACCCTTCTCCACCATGCCGAGGCAAGGTACGGCTCGCTATCCCAATCCACCCTGGAAACACTCCTAATGACCGAGCTGTGGCAGCGCATGAAGGAAGTCGCATCGCCAGTCGAAGAGCAGCCGCACCGTCCTCGGCCCCGCGACCGCATTCGGGACGCTCTCGGTATCGATCCAGACACTTGGGTGCACCCACTGCTAATCCGACTTTGCGCCGCGTTCTTGGACCAAGGGGTCGCATACTGGACGATGGCGAGGCGAGAGGAGGGGATTCTACGGGCCTTTCGCCGACTCTACGGACTGCCTGTTGGACCGCCCGATCGCTGGATGAACGGTCTGGCAGGGGAGTGCAGGCGCCAGCAGCGAGAAGCATGGACTGCTGAGTCAACGATTGTGTGGGCACTCGTGGCGCTTGAAGTTCCACCGAAAGACTGGCCAATCGTCATCCGCGACACCCTGCTGTCACTGCGCGGATGGGCCGGGATGATGTCGCAGTTCGAGCAGCACCCCCAGAGAGCTCCGGTTGTCGCTCATCCCGCCCGCTTGGCGGACTATCTCGCGGTCCAGATGACGCTCGACGTCTTCGCCTCGCGACACGCGTTGTGTTCCGCGACTTCGGAGCAGGGCTCGTTGCTGGAACTGCGGCCGCAGACTACGCCGCCGCCGCGTGATCTCGAACTCGTGTACGAGGCATTCGTAGCGGCGCAGCTGTTACCGGTGGAACCGGCAGCATTCGAGGACTCGGCCCATGCCCGCTCGTGGCTGACGGCAATTGCCGAATTCGACGGATTGGCCCGCCGCCGCCTTCTCCATCGCGCATATGAGCGCTCCTACCGCGTGCGTGTCCTCGACGGTATGCAGGCCCACGAGCGCCTAGATCGTAGGCAGCTCCCCTCGCCCGAATTTCAGGCAGTGTTTTGCATCGATGAACGTTCAGAATCGTTGCGCCGCCATCTCGAAGAGATCTGTACTGTCGCTGAGACCTTTGGCTATGCCGGGTTCTTCGGTGTCGCCATGGCCTACCAGGGGCTCGACGACATTCATCCTCGACCACTGTGTCCCGTCGCACTGAGTCCACGTCATCAGATCGTCGAGAGGGCCATCGAGAAGGAGGAGGAGTCGAGCTATCGCAACTTGCGGCGGCGCCACGGCACGCTTCGTCACGCCCTGGGGGTTGGTAGCAAATCGCTGGCTCGCGGTGGCATCCTCACCGCTGTGACTGGATTGATGTCGGTCGTACCGCTGATCGGTCGCTGCCTATTTCCGGCGTTGACGGAACGTTGGTCTCAACGGTTGGACCAAGGTGCCGTGACCGGACCGGCAACGCGGTTAGAGATCGAACGCAGCGGCCCACTGACGTGCGAAGACGGAGGTGACCTACTGCGCGGCTATACAGTCTTGGAGATGGCAGGAATCGTCGAGACGGCATTGCTGACCATGGGCATCGCTGGGGCCTGTGCTCCCCTGGTCCTGATCGTCGGACACGGCTCGTCGAGCCTCAACAACCCCCACGAAGCGGCGCATGATTGTGGGGCAACCGGCGGTGGTCGTGGCGGGCCCAATGCACGCGCGTTCGCCGCCATGGGGAATCATCCTGGGGTCCGACATGCCCTCGCGGGGCGCGGAATAAACCTCCCCAAGAACTCCTGGTTCGTCGGCGCCTACCACAACACATGCGATGATTCCGTACGCTACTATGACGACGATCTCGTGCCCGCTGCGGCTCGCGAGCACTTCGAGTTGGCCGTGCGATCGATGCGTGCCGCCTGCGCGCTGGACGCGCATGAGCGATGCCGCCGCTTCGGCACGAGTCCGCGAGACCTCGACATCGGCAAGGCCATCGCGCATGTAAAGGCGCACTCGACGGACCTCGCCCAGCCGCGCCCGGAGTATGGTCACGCCACCAATGCATCATGCATCGTGGGCCGGCGCTCGCGAACGCGTGGGTTGTTCCTCGATCGACGCCCCTTTTTGGTTTCCTACGATCCGACCACGGATCCATCGGGCGAGGGGCTGGCCACCCTGCTGCTCTCCGTCGGTCCGGTCGGAGCCGGGATCAATCTCGAGTACTATTTCAGCTTCGTCGATCCAGTTGGATACGGCTGCGGAACCAAATTGCCGCACAATATCGTCGGCCTGATCGGTGTGATGGATGGACATGCATCCGATCTGCGCACTGGACTTCCATGGCAGATGGTCGAAATCCACGAGCCGATGAGGTTGCTGATGATCGTCGAGGCCGCGGCCGACACGCTCGAAAGAATTCTCGAGGCGCACGAAGGGCTGGATCAGCTCGTGCGCAACGAGTGGATTCAGTTGGTCAGTTGGAGTCCCGATTCGCCGGCGATGCACGTCTTCGCGAACGGCGCCTTTATTCCCTACGTCCCCGAATCCACGGCAATCCCGATTCTAGATCGATCACCGGCCTTCTATTCGGGCCATCACGAACACCTCGGCTTGGCCCACCTGACAGCGGCATTCGGCGGGGCACCGGCATGAACGTCGCGTCGCTGAACCCACCTCTCCTTGCGCTGATCGTCCTACCTGCTGCCGCCTTCTTCGCCTTGGCGATCCCTGCCTGGCTTGGTCGCCGCGTCGACGAACGAGCGATCAACGCCATCGTAGGAGCCGCCTTCGCTGCTTCCGCGCTGGCGGCCGTCGCGCTCATCAGTGGCATGCTCGCGATCGGCGCTGATCGCGTTGTCCTACCTTTGGGTACATGGTTTGAGACTGACTCGTATCGCTTTACTTGGACCCTCGTCGCCGACCATCTTTCGGTTCCGTTCGCCCTCCTCTCCACCGTTCTCGTCGGGCTCGTTGGTGCATTCTCCCGCCGCTATATGCATCTCGAACGAGGCTACCGCCGCTTCTACCTCCTGCTCGCTCTGTTTGGCGCGGGCGTCGAGGTGGTCGTTCTCGCCGGCACGCTCGACATGCTCTTCTTCGGATGGGAGATCGTCGGCCTCGCTTCTGCCTTGTTGATCGCATTCTTCAACGAGCGGGTGAACCCGGTCGAGCACGGACTCCGCGCGTTCGTCACCTACCGCATCTGCGACGTCGGACTGCTGGCGGCCGCAGTCTCGTTGCATCACGCGGTCGGCAGTTCGGACATCGCGGCACCCAGCCCAGGCAGTGGCGACTGGGGCGGATTCTCCTGTCCCAATGACCCGATTCAGGCAACGGCGATTGGCTTGCTCTTGTTGTGGGCCTCGATTGGAAAGTCTGCACAACTGCCTTTCGGCGGCTGGCTACCTCGGGCGATGGAGGGACCGACACCGTCGAGCGCGATCTTCTATGGTGCCATCTCCATTCATCTCGGCGCCTATCTTCTATTGCGAGCGGCGCCGCTTCTCGAACAGGCCCCGATTGCCGCTGCGGCGGTCTGCACCATCGGCGCATTGACGGCGCTGCACGCGACGTTCGTAGGTCGGGTTCAATCCGACATCAAGAGTGCCCTCGCCTACGCTTCGATGACGCAGGTCGGCCTGATCTTCGTCGAGATAGGGTTGGGTTTCCGCTACCTCGCGATCGTCCACATCGTCGGGCACGCGGCCGTTCGCAGCTTGCAGATTCTTCGTTCACCAAGTCTATTGCACGATCACCACCACCTCGAACAAGCTATGGGCCAGCAGCTGCCGAAGACCGGTGGTCATCTCGAGCGGCTGGTTCCCGCTGCCATGCAGCCATGGCTCTACCGGCACGCACTCGAGCGTGGATATTTCGACGCGGCCCTGTTGGACTTCGCCGCTCGCGGATTTGTCCGACTTTTCCTTGCGCTCGATCGATACGATCGCGCGTGGAGCGACCTGCTGACTTCGGCGCCGAGACCACCACGCTTGCGGCAAATCCGAGACGCACAGGAATCGCAATGATCTTCCTTCTCCCCGCTGCCGCCGCCGTCTCCCTCGCGACCGCTGCATTCTTCGTCGCTCGTAGCACCGACCCTGCTGACGCCAAAGCCCTCGGCGTTCGTCATACGGCGCTTATCACCGCGACTGTAGCCGGACTGGTCGCAGCACTGTCTTGGATCGGATTCGACGGCGAACAGGCAGCTATTCAAGCACTGCCTCCGCGCGAGCTTCGCTTCGTCCCCATCGTCTTCGCCCTGGTCGCCCTCGTCGGCGTCGCCCTGGCGCCGTTGGCAACGCATCCGCCGCGAACTATCGCGCGGCTTCTCCTCATCGTCGCCATTGCCCAAGCCTCTCTGGCGACGACCATTCCAGCGGTTTTCGCGCTCTGTGCTGCAATGACGGCTTGGATCACTTGGTGGGAATTGAAGGAAACCACCGGCGCTAGCGAGATCGCACAGCTGTTCGCCGGGTTTCATTCGGCGTCCGTCGCCTTGATGCTCGTCGGGATGGTATTTCTGGCAAACGACTTTCGCGCCACTGGCGGCGGATTATTCCTCCTCGCCATGGCGATTCGAGCTGGCCTGCTGCCCGTCCACAGCTGGTTCGTTGGCTTCGTCGAGCGCGCCCCCATGGGCGTAGTCGTGGCCTTTGTCACCCCACAGTTGAGCGTCTTGCCATTTCTCACCACTGCGTCCTTTGCTCTTCCAATTCCGTCGGCGCGAATCCTCGTCGTCGCCGCCGCCGTCGCGGCGACGGTCTCAGCGGGACTCGGATTGGTCCAGGTAGAGGCCCGCCGTGCCGCGGCTTTCCTGATGATCAGCCAGACCGCCCTGGTCTTGATCGGCGCCGGCAGCCAATCAAACGTTGCCCGAGCCGGTGCTTTCGTGACGTGGCAGGCCCTGGCGCTGGCCCTCGCTGGATTCGCAATGACCGTGGCGGCTCTGGAGGCCCGCCGCGGCGCGCTCTCCCTCCGCCAACCCGGAGGCCTCTCTGCCCTCACTCCTAAACTAGGCACGGCCCTCCTGATCCTCGGCCTTGCCAGCGTTGGATTTCCGCTGACGATGGGATTCGTCGGTGAGGATTTGTTGATTCAAGGCGCGGAAGAGAGTTGGTTGCGCATGATACCGATCGTCACGGCCGCATTGAACGGGATCACTGTGACTCGTTGCTTCCTATATTTGTTCTCAGGCGGTTCGGCGCTCATCGGCGAATGCGATCTACGCCCGCGCGAGGTCGCGGCGGTGACCGTTCTCATCCTCACCTTGGTCGTAGGCGGCGTGTGGCCAAGATTCATCGTGCCTACACCGAGTGCCAGACCACAGAACGCGGTGGCGCCGGATCGCGGCGACCCTGCGCCGCTCCGCGCGCCTATTCAACCGACTATCGCGAGGAACGATACTGCTTCCGCAACGAGACCGCTATTCTTCGACCATGCTGCCGATTACCGGTTCGACGACAGCCGGTGCGTTGCCGCGCGCATTCGGCCGGCTACGCGGTAGCGAGGCGCCAACAATCTGCCCATCGCTCATCCGCCGCATCGCGACCCGGACGGCCTTCGGTTCCAAGCCGAGGGTTTCGCAGACGACTGTGAACGAGAAAATGGAGCGCGGGTGCGGCCCGAACATCCAACTCTCCGCCTCTTCGCGAGCGAGCGATTCCTTACTCAAGAACGCGCGTATAGCGTCTTCGAGAACCGCCAGCATTAACGCCTTAGGCCCTGAATGAGGCTCGGAGGGGGCTTCGCCCCCTCCGACGCCGATCAACGCATTGACACCGTATCCGGCGTCGCCACGATCTCGTGCCATCCCCCTTGCTCCCCCGTGGTGTTTTGCAAGCTGGGACCAGCTTTCCTGCTCGCGCACAGTTTCGCCACACCTTTTTTCAAGGTGGCGAAATATTTGCGGCAGGTACCGCAAACCCCGGGGAATCCAATGGGTTGTTGCACGCCGGGCGTGGCCAAGCGCAGGCTCCACATTGGGTGGAGGGAAGAGGCGGCGAGCGGATTCGAACCGCTGAGTGGAGGTTTTGCAGACCTCTCCCTTAACCACTTGGGTACGCCGCCGCCAATCCCTGCAGGTAACACGCGACAACGGCCACGCGCAAGCCAGCAGAGGGAGATGCCCGCGCCAAACTTGATCGCAATCAGATCGGGCCCGCCCGACGAAGCGAGCCACCACGACTGCATGTATCGCGATCGCGAACTTGGCGATCGCCAGGCGGGTTAACGCTTCTTCTTGCCGACGCGGCGCCGCACAGACGCACCAGCCCCGCTGCCGTAGCGCCCGAGCCCTTCGTTGAGCAGAGCGACAACGACCTCGCCTTTGCCCGCGTTGAGAAGATCGACGACATCGTCGATTCGTTCGATCAGGTCGACAGGAACGCGGACCGATAGGAGCTTCATCGGTACGAACTCGCTGCGCTGCTTGAGATCCTCTAGTTTTAAATCACGCTTCATGCTGGTTCCTTTCGCTCAATGCACAATACGTGACTTTTAGCTGAATGTAAGGACTGTCCGCAAGGGGACTGACATTGGACTAGGCCGACCAGTCTCGCCTGCCCTAAACACACGTCCAGCTGAATTCGACTATCCGTACAGCCGAGATCGGCAGCGGGAGTACAGCGTACCCCTGCCTCCTGGCCTCAGGCGACGCGCCGCATGCCACGCGACAAAGCCGCGCGGGCAATCGATTCCCAGCCGTCACGGTGAGGCGCGTAGCGACCGCGGTAGGTGTTGCGACCGCTGTGCAGTGAGAAGGTCTTGCCGGTAACGCTCTCCCAGGGGATGACGAAGATCTTATCCCTGTCCGCGCTGACAGGATCTGTGGCGATACAGACGAAGAAGTCCGTGTAGCGATCATCGAGACGTCCGTGGTGATGAAAATTGAAGTGCCAGGTTTCATAGCGATAGCGGTAGCTGCGACCACCGACTGTCACCCGATGTCGACGCAATCCCGGATAGGCGACGCGTAAGGTGACGCGGATCTCATTGTTGACCAGTAGATCGTAACTGCCGGCGCCGGGAACTTCCTGCACATTCAGGCCCATCTTGCGCAAATGCGCGGCGACAGTACCCTTGGGGCGCTCGTGCTTATCGATCCGATTGGCGACCATGACTCGTTCGACGCCGGCGCCGGCAGCTATATTCGAACGCGGTACAACTCCGTCGACCTGGAGACTCCCCGGCATCACACCATGTCGATGTATTTCGATAGGTAGCTGCTGTCCTTCGATTTGATGCGGCATCCCGACCCCCGTGAATCCGGATACTCGTCGCGCTTGCGCGGACGGCAAAAGAGGGGACGGCGGAAATCGAAGATTTGCTGCCGGTGTAGGCGAGATTCTCCCTACTACAACGATTCTCGATGCTTGAGCGGCCCCAATTCTACTCCGGCCCGAGTAGCGAGATGGTGGCGGCGGGCAGAATCGAACTGCCGACCCCGGGATTATGAGACCCGTGCTCTAGCCAACTGAGCTACGCCGCCCGCGGGTTACCGCTAGAGCAAAAGCCCAGCGCGATCAAGTCAACGGCAGGCCCGCCAATTGCTCGCGGATGCTTTGCGTCGTCACCTGTTTGCTGTGTCGCTGTACCTGCCAAAGCAGGGCGGATTCCAATTCGAGGCAACTGAGTGAACCGCCGTAGACCAGCCCGGTATCGAGGCCGATACGGTGCGGCATCGCAATCTCGACAGCGCGACGCGGGGTGTGGCCGTAGAGGATGATCTTGCCGAAGGGGTGCGGGCCGCCGTAGAAATCGTTGCGGATCCACAGCATGTCTTCGGCGCTTTGCCTGTCCAACGGCACCGTCGGGCGCAGGCCGGCGTGAACGCACAACGACCGTCCGAGGTCGGCGGTCATCTCCAATTTGTCGAAGAACTCCAGGTGCTTCCTGGGGAGTTCCGCATGCAGATCGGCGCTCTGCCGCGGCACCAGCCCATAGCTGCGCAGGGTCGAGGCACCGCCGTTGTCGAGATATGCGTCACCGAAGTGGCCGCCCCTTCGACCAATGAAATCGATGAACATGTCCTCGTGGTTACCGCGTAGAAAAACGCATTGGGACGGTCCGTCGGAGAGCTCGAGCAGGCATTCGACAACCGCGCGTGAAGCGGGTCCGCGGTCGATATAGTCGCCGAGAAAATACAGTCTGTCTCTCTCGCTCGGCCGCAGCGCGGATATCAGGACTTCGATCTCGTCGGCACACCCGTGGATGTCGCCGATGACGAAGGTCCGATCGACGTTCATCGCGAACTCAGTCGACCTCCCCGACGGCCGGGCCTAACACTTGTGACACGACCGTGGGACTGGCGACGGCTTCAAGAGCCGCTCCGTAGGGGTCGATCTCGCCGCGCTCGACCTTGGTGAGGAGACGTGCCAGCGGCCCATCGCGCAGCGCCGACTCGACCCGGCGCGTCAGTTCGTCGCGTAGGACCGAGACGAACTCGCTTTGTCTGCCCGCCGCGTCGCGTCTGTCGCCGAGGCCGCTCTCCGCAAGGTGTCGGCGATGCGCGTCGATAGCTCCGAGGACTTCGCCAATGCCCTGCCCCGCCGTGGCGACAGTCATCAGCACCGGAACCTCCCAGCCGTCCGGCGGTCGCAGGTGCAACATCTGTTCTAACTCCGTCTTGATCCGCTGTGCCCCGTCTCGGTCGGCCTTGTTGACGACAAAGATGTCGGCAATCTCCAAAAGGCCGGCCTTCATGGCTTGTACCGTGTCGCCCGCTTCCGGCACGAGCACGACGACGACCGTATCGGCCAGTCGCATGATATCCAGCTCGCTCTGCCCAACGCCGACCGTTTCGACGATCACTACATCCTTACCGGCGGCCTTGAGAAGCCGGGCGATGTCTCGCGACGCCCGCGCCAACCCGCCGACGTGACCGCGCGCGCTCAGCGAGCGAATGAATACGCCCTCGTCGAGGAAATGATCCTGCATGCGGATGCGATCGCCGAGAACGGCACCGCCAGAGAAGGGGCTTGATGGATCGACGGCAACGATTCCCACGCTGCGCCCGTCCCGGCGCAACTGCGTCGTCAGTGCGTCGAGCAGTGTCGACTTGCCGGCTCCGGGCGGACCGGTAACACCGAGAATCTTTGCGCCGCCGCTGCCGTGAACCTGGCTCATGATTTCGGCAGTTTCCGGTTCGCGATTCTCGACAATCGTCATCAGTTTGGCGAGAGCCAAGCGTTCCCCGGTTTGCATTCGCTCTACGAGCTGTTGCGTCGTATTCCGCATCGTTCGCTTTTACCCCTCCGAGTCGTCTCCACCGCCCGCCGCGCCGGGCTCTTCGTCCAAGCCCGGAGCTTAGCTGCGATCTCGGCATCGTGCCATCGAGGACAACTTGCTCGCGGACGACTTGCTCCCGACAGCAGGCACTGATACCCGAAGTGGGTGAAGGCCCCATCCGCGATGACGTCGACGGGATTCTGGAACCATCCGCTCTTACCGATAGGCATCGTGCTGCTGACCTTGGGCCTCGGCAATTGGTGGGTCAGTCGGGGCAAGGTCATCGAGTACTCGCAGCGGCTCGAGGTATCGAGCGGTGTCGATAGCAGCGACCTCTCAGGTCTCACCCATCTGGACTCGCGGACCAACACCAGCCTACTTCGTCGTCTCCACGGCGTTCCCGCCAGTCAGGGGATGGCCAGTGCAAAGCGCGACTTCTACGTACTGGTCAATAACGGCGGACGGCTGCTGGGGATCTTCGGCTTCGCTCTGTGCAGCGTCGGGACGATTCGCCTTCTCGGCGAGCGCCGACGCCAGCGATGATCGATCACCGCCCCTGAGCGGGCGCGATTCATGGACATCCTTTTCCCCCGCACTTTCCTGCTGGTCTTCGCGCAGCTCTCCGTCGGCGGCCTGTTCTGCCTGAGTATTCCGCCGTTCCACGCGATGGAGCGCGGCTACTACAAATCTTCTGCATTCGTCTTCTGGGCGATCGGCACCCTGGCCAGCCTCGGCCACATCGCCCTGTGGCGACGCACGGGTGGCGCCGTCGAGGGCGGGCTCGGCGGCCTCGAGGTCGTCCTATGGGCCGTTTACTGCCTGTTCAGTGGCGCCTATCTTGCCTCCCTGTGGCGCGACTACTTTGTGCTTCGCGCGCGACTTTTCACCGCTGCCTGGATGATCGGCACGGTGGCCCTGATGGTCGGCGCATCGTCGTTCGCGGCGCAGAGCGACGCGCCACTTGCGACAGTGATCTACCCGCTCGGCTTTCTTCTCGGCGCCCTCGCCCTCGGTACTGCCGGCTCGGGCATGTTGCTCGGCCACTGGTACCTGATTGATCGCGATCTGTCGCTGAAACCGCTGTGGAACGTGCTTCGCGTCTACGCCGTCTGCCTGACGGCGCAGATCGCGTTTCTCGTCCTCGCCGGCGCCGTGCTCGCTTTCAATACAGGTGCCTACGCCGAGGTCTGGGATCAGTACCGCTGGGTGTTTCTCGGCCGCCTCGCGATCAGTCCCGGCGGGACGGCCTTACTGGCGGTGATGATCTGGAGGACGTTGTTGATCCCGCAGACCATGGCGGCGACCGGACTATTCTATATCGCCGTGCTCGGCGTCACCGTCGGTGAGATTCTCGGCCGCTATCTCCTGTTCCGCACCGGGTTGCCCCTGTGACTCCGGCGGCGGCGCGTGAATCACTGTCACGCGGAGCCCACTTGACGTCCAACCGACGTCGAAGCCGACGCGCATTCCCTCACTGAGTTCGGCAAAGCGACGCAGGATACCGCGCATTACTACGTGGCGGAATTCGAAGACGATCTCGCGGCCCGTCGCAGAGCGAACGACCCCCGTTTCAGAACCGTGCAGCAGGCGGAGAATTTTGCCCTCATAGTAGGGCGATCCCTGCCCTCCGCCCGCAGCGCCCTCGCTCGAAGTCATCCCTCGCTCGCCGCGGTCGCGAGCGGTACGCCGAGGTCTCCGATGTCGGCGAAGGACAGGCCGCGAAAGCTCTCCTCAGTTGCGCATAACGTGTCGAAGACGCCGGCAGCGGAGTCCAACTGGAGGCCGGCCCTGATTTCATCGTCCAGCAATTCGCCCAAAAGCTGCCAGGCTGGCCGACTGTTGCCCGGCGGCGCGATCACTCTGCTGAACTTCTGCACCCGCCTATTCCGATTGATGAAGCTGCCATCAGTTTCGGCAAACGACGCAATCGGCAGAGCTAGGTCGGCGACCTCCACGCTCGGTCCGTAATGCGTATCGATGACGACGACTTGCTTAAGGATATCGCCGAGGAGGTCCATCTCCTCGGAGGAGCAAATCTGGGATAGATCCGTGCGCAGTAAAATCAGAACGGCGAGTTGCCCGGCGAGGGCCGCGGCGATGACCTCGCGCGCTGTTGCCGAGAGCATTCCCTGTGCTTCGAGACCGGCGGTGTTCGGGTTCTTGTCGCCATCGATGAGAAACTCGTCACGGCTGGCTTCGGCAGGAGTCCAGGAGTGGCCGGCCAACTGCGCGCCCGGCAGGCCGGCGAAGAGCCGACGGAAGAGGAATATCTCCTCGTTGGTGCAAGCGGCCGAAGCAATCCCGCCGACGGCACCAGCGGCATCCGCCAGCATCTCCTGCAACGCGGCATGGCTCTGCTTCCAGTCGATGGCTTGCCAACCGGACTGGTCGCGCCGCACCGGTTGCAGCAAGCGTCCTTCTCCCTGATAGCGCTTGTAGCTGAGGCGTCCTTCGTCACACATCCAGTATCTGTTGACCTCGCCATTGAATCGCGGGCGAAAGCGGAAGATTTCGTTGCGCCGGTGATGCACGTCGATGTTGCAGCCGGTCGCGCAGGTCGGACAAATCGATTTACCGCTCTCCAGATACCAGACGCGGGCGCGAAAACGGAAATCCTTGTTCGTCAGCGCGCCGACGGGACAAATGTCGGCGACGTTTCCCGAATAGGGATTATCCAGAGCGATGCCGGGGAAGACATCGATCTGGCAGTGGTCACCGCGCTCGAAGATGCCCAACTCACTGGTCCCGGTGACTTCGTCGAGGAATCGCGTACAGCGGGTACAGAGGATACAGCGCTCCTGGTCGAGCATGATCAAGGGCCCGATGTCGATTGCCTTGCCCTTCTGCACCTTCGATTCGAGAGGGATCCGGCTCTCCTGCCGGTCGTGATCCATGTAATAATCTTGCAGCTTACACTCACCTGCCTGATCGCAGATCGGACAGTCGATCGGGTGATTCACCAGGAGGAACTCGAGTACGGACGCGCGCGCATGCAGGACCTTCTCGGACTTGGTCTTCACCACCATGCCGTCCATCGCCCTGGTGTTGCAGGCGATCTGCAGCTTCGGCATCTTCTCGATTTCGACCAGGCACATGCGGCAAATACCGGCGACGCTGAGGCCCGGGTGGTAACAGTAGTGCGGGATCTCGTTACCGAGTCTCTCGGCCGCCTGGATGAGGTTCTCCCCATCGGCTACCGTCACTTCCTGTCCGTCGATCTCCAGAGTCGGCATCGTTCCTACTGTGCGCCCGCCGCCGTTCGCGGCGTCGCCGACATTCGCTGCGGACAGCCGCCGAGCCGCAGATGCTCCTCGAATTCGCTGCGAAACTTGGCGACGAAGCTCTTCGTCGGCATCGCCGCCGCATCGGCGAGCACGCAGACGGTGTTGCCCATCATGTTGTCAGCCACCTGCAGCAGTAGCTCGAGATCTCGCTCGCTAGCGCCGCCCTCCTCCAAGCCGATGAGTAGGCGCTCCAACCAACCTGTGCCCTCGCGGCACGGTGTGCACTGGCCGCAGGATTCGTGGTGGTAGAACCGCGCGAGGATGCGGAGCGCGCGCACCATGCAAGTATCCTCGTCCATGACGATCGTGCCGCATGACCCGAGAAGCGAGCCGGCCGCGGCCACCGAGTCGAAGTCCATGGAGACGTCGATTTCGTCCGCCGTGAACACGGGTACCGAGGAGCCCCCGGGGATCACCGCTTTCAGCTTCTTTCCGTTGCGAATCCCGCCGCCGTGCTCGTAGATGATTTCGCGCAGCGAGGTGCCCATCGGTAGTTCGAACACACCTGGGCGCTCGACGTGCCCACTCAGACAATACAACTTCGGGCCCGGGCTCTTCTCCGGGCCTATCCCCTTGAACCATGCCGATCCGCGTTCGAGGATCGATCGCACGCAACAGAGCGTCTCCACGTTGTTGACGATGGTGGGCGATCCAAACACACCGTATACGGCAGGAAACGGCGGCTTGACCCGCGGGTAGGCGCGTTTGCCTTCGAGCGATTCGATCAGCCCGGTCTCCTCGCCACAGATATATGCGCCGGCACCACGGTGAATGACGATGTCCAGATCGAAGCCGCTGCCGTAGATATTCGCACCGATGTGGCCGCCGGCGAGAGCCTCCGCGACCGCCGCCTCGAGGATCTCGGCACCGCGGGCAAACTCACCGCGAATGTAAATGTAGGCCTTGTGGCTCTTGATGGCGAACGCGGTGAGCAGCGTGCATTCGAGGAGCAGGTGGGGATTGTGCTCGATGATCTGTCGGTCTTTGAACGTGCCCGGTTCGCTTTCGTCGGCATTGACCAGCAAGTAGCGCGGTTTCGGGTTGTCCTTCGGCAGGAATCCCCACTTCATTCCCGTCGGAAAGCCGGCACCACCTCGACCGCGCAGCCCAGATGACTTCACTTCCTCGATGACCTGTTCGGGGGTCATCTCACTGAACACGCGGCGCGCTGTCGCATATCCGCCGTCGCCTACATAGGTTTCCAGCCGGCGCAAACCCGCCACGTCTTCGTGGCGCAGAAGAATCTTCTCCGTCATCTCCGGTCCGGCGAGTGTCTCAAACGGGCTCGGAGACTTCGGCAGCAATCCTCTGCTTCTGTCCCTGGATTTTCCGCTGTAGCGCCATCAATCCATCGAGCACGGATTCGGGGCGCGGAGGGCAGCCGGGCACGTACACGTCGACCGGAATGATACGGTCGATTCCCGGAACCGTCGTATAGTTGTCGTAGAATCCGCCTGTCGACGCGCACGCACCGAAGGCCATGACCCACTTCGGTTCCGCCATCTGCTCGTACACCCTCTTGAGGATAGGTGCCTGGCGACACGTCACCGTGCCGATGACCATCAAGAGGTCGGCTTGTCGCGGCGTAAATCGGGGCAACAGGGCGCCAAAGCGATCAATGTCGTAGGGCGACATGGACAGAGACATGTATTCCATCGCACAGCACGCCGTCGCGAATGGGTACGGGAAGAGCGAGTATTTACGCGCCCACCCGACTGCCCTGTCGACGGTCGTCAGCACGACGCTGTCTTCGAGAAGCGCCTCGCCACCCTCTGAATTCGAGATGGTTTTCAGCTCCATCAGTGCCTTCCGTAGCAACCTGTTGAAAAACCCCGAGACGGCCCTTCGACAGGCTCAGGGCGAGCGGAACAGTCCTCTAAAATCGGGGCGGAGAACCGCTCATGCTGAGCTTGTCGAAGCATGCTGTTGGGTTTTTCAACGGACTGGTAGCCTACCTTCGTGCTTATCCGCATCGCATGGGGGAGTCAACGTGGTGCCGCCGCGCTGGGGCGCGTGGTAATTGACATCGTTGCGAGCTAGACATCCGAGACGATGATCGGTGGCGCGCTTTGACGACCTCTACCTGGATCCACGTCGCATCGCTGATCGCCTACGTCGCGGCGACGGCGACAGTCCTGCTGTACGCGATTCCCCGGGCACGCGCCGCGGCGGATCCAATACAGCGACTGGCCCGCGCCGCGGCCGCGATGAAGCTCTATGATCCCTTCAGCATCGCCGTGCTCGGCGTCATTGTAATGACTGGCGCATTCGCTCTGACGGACTACAAAGACGAGCTGCGCGAGCGATTCTTCGAGCAGATGGGGACGTTTCTCGTCTGGAAACTCTCTTTCACATTTCTCTTGATCATCGTCGGTGCCTACCTGGCTTTCGGACTGGGAAATCGCCTGGTCGGCGCTGTCGAATTGAACACACAACCCGAAGCTTCGTGGATCACTGCCATGCTGACACGGATCCAGATCGTCTCCGCCCTCGTCCTGATTCTCTGTGCGATCATCACCTGGATCGCCGTCGGTATGTAACCGCCGCGCCACCGGAGGACCGCAATGAACCTGTTCTCGGACATCGCCGCGCATTCGGCATTCGCCGGCGAAAAAATGAAGAAAAACAACCTCTTCACTACGGAGCGGATGTTCTGCGACATCTACTGTTTCGAACCGGATCAGCGGCAGGACGCGCACTCCCATGCAGACTCGGACAAGGTTTATTTCGTCGTCGAAGGCCGCGGTCGGATTCGCGTTGGGGACGACGAACGCGAGGTCGGTCCCGGCACTGCGGTTCTCGCCCCGGCCGGTGCGCCACACGCTGTCGAGAATCCAGGGCCCGAGCGACTTCGCGTCTTGGTTTTCATGGCGCCGAAGCCCTGATCGCCGTGGCGCATGCGATGCGGGCGATCGACCCGGTCAGGGCGCCAAGGCGATGGCGCCGCGTATGACGCGAATGTGGTATTGGGCCGCCGACCAGAAACTGAGAACCACCGAAACCCAAAGAAAGCAGATTCCGGCAGTTTGAAAGTCGACGCCGGCAAACGGGTAGTGCAACAGCAGGCCTTGCAGGGCGAACATCTGGAAGATCGTCTTGTATTTGCCCAATTCGTCCGCCTCGAGTAGGAGCCCCTGCTGCAGCGCGATAGTCCGTAGGGCCGTAACGGCGAGTTCGCGCGCGACGATAGCCGCTACCAACCAAGCGGGTACACGCGGGTCGTCCATGCCACTCAGCATGATCAGCGCCGAGACGACGATCAGCTTATCGGCCAGCGGATCGAGGAACTTACCGATGTCCGTGCCGATGCTGTTGCGACGTGCCAGGTAGCCGTCGAGGAAGTCGCTGATCGAGGCGAGGAAGAACGTGAACCCCGCCAGCAGACTCGCCGTGCGACCGTCGTCCGTAAGCAAGACGACGAGTATCGGCACCAAGGCGATTCTAAAGGCAGTAACCAGGTTTGCGGCGTTCACCGCAGACCGTGCGATCGGAACTGCAACGGCCACCGGCCGCTTCTCAGAATTGGCCGCGATAGTGATCTCGGAAACGGAAAACGCGCTGGATGTATTCGATCGTCTCCGGATAGGGCGGAACACCGCCGTATCGGGAAACGGCGCCGCCGCCGGCGTTGTACGCGGCCAGGGCAAGGCGGACATTTCCGCGGTATTGTTGCAGCAGCATACGCAGATGCTTGACGCCGCCCTCGATGTTTTCGTTGGGATCGTAAGCGCGCCAGACCTGGTGCATGCGCGCCGTCGCCGGCATCAATTGCATCAGCCCCTGGGCGCCCTTTGGCGAGCGGGCGGTCGGAACGAATCCAGACTCGGCGCGGATGACCGCCTTCACCAGTGCGGGATCGACCCCTTGGCGCCCGGCCACATTGGTGATGATGTGGTCGAAGGCGGTGTGGTGCGGCCGGTCGGCGATGCGGCGATTGCTAGGTGCCGGTCCCCGGTCCATTGCATACCGCTTATAGCCGCGCTTTGCCGGCGCGTTGCTGAAGTGAATCGAACCGTCCGGGGATCGATACATGTAGATTTCGGCAGCCGCCAAAGTCGGCAACACCAGCATCCCCAGGAAACCCAACCCTACTATGAGCGAGCGCAACATGCGGGGGAGGATACGGTCAAAGGTAGGGGTGGTCAACGTGTATTTACGCGGTTGTTACCACGTGTTGCCGCCTCGCCCCGGGCCAGCTAACCCTCATGATCCCTGAATCTGAGGAAACACCCGCGAGAGCGGGCCAAATGAGGATATTCAGCGGTTTTCCAGATGTGCGGATTCGCCACGGTATTGTTGCGAGGGAGAGCCGAAAGAGCGTCCCTGGAGCATGGGGGACAACGTTTTCAGACGGCAATCTTCTCGAATTTCATCAATTTTGGCGCTAAGTAGTCGCCTCAGGAGTATCGATGCAATCCGACTTCTTGGTGATCGGCGGCGGCCTGGCAGGGCTCACCTTCGCTTTGCGGGCTGCCAAGTCCGGGTCGGTCATCGTCCTCACCAAGGACCGCATCGCAGAGAGCGCCACCGCTTACGCCCAGGGCGGGATCGCTTCGGTTTGGAGCCCCGAGGATTCCTTTGCCTCCCACGCCACCGACACCGAACTGGCCGGAGCCGGACTCTGCAATCCAGCGACCGTCGAACTGGTGGTGCGCGAAGGACCGGATAGGGTACGCGACCTCATCGAGGTCGGTACCCGCTTTTCGCGGGGCGGCGACGACTATGACCTGGGAATGGAGGGTGGCCATCGCCACCGCAGAATCCTGCATGCTTCGGATGCCACCGGCGGAGAGATCATGCGCGCCCTGACGGCCGCAGTGCAGGATGAGCCTCGCATCCGCGTCCTCGAGCGCCACATGGCGATTGACCTCATCACGCAGCGCAGGATCGATCCCGAGGCGGAGGGTGGCGATTGTTGGGGCGCCTACGTCTTCGACCTCGAAACCAACGAAGTATCCACTGTCGCCGCGCGCGCGACTGTGCTGGCCTCCGGCGGCGCCGGCAAGGTGTATCTCTATACCTCGAATCCCGACATCGCCAGCGGCGACGGAGTCGCCATGGCCTACCGCGCTGGTGCGACGGTGGCCAACATGGAGTTCATTCAGTTCCACCCCACCTGCCTCTTCCATCCCCACGCCAAGTCGTTCCTCGTCAGCGAGGCGCTGCGCGGTGAAGGGGCGATCCTGCGGCGCCCCGACGGCGAGCCGTTCATGCGCGCCTACCATGCCGACGCCGAACTGGCACCGCGCGACATCGTCGCGCGTGCCATCGACAACGAAATGAAGGTGCACGGCTTCGACCACGTGTTACTCGACATCACCCATCGCGATGCGGACTTCCTGCGAACACGATTCCCGACGATCTACGAGCGCTGCCTCACGTTCGGCATCGACCTGACGTCGTCCCCTGTGCCCGTCGTGCCGGCAGCGCACTACTGCTGCGGCGGCGTTCGCACTACACTGGACGGCGCCACCGGCATCAAGCGACTGTACGCCGCCGGTGAGGTGAGCATGACCGGGCTGCACGGCGCCAATCGCCTGGCGTCGAACTCTCTGCTGGAAGCGGTAGTGTTCGGCACGCGGGCTGCCGTGCACGCCGCAGCGCTATTGGAGCGCGAACCAACCACACCCCCTGCCCTGCCGGCTTGGAATCCCGGCCAGGCGGTCGACAGTGACGAATCCGTCGTCGTCAACCAGAACTGGGACGAGATCCGACGTTTCATGTGGAACTACGTTGGAATCGTGCGCTCGAATCGTCGCCTGGCCCGCGCCTATCAGCGAATCTCCGCGCTGCGCCAGGAGATCCGCCAGTACTACTGGGACTTCATCGTCACTGGCGATCTCATCGAGTTGCGCAATCTCGCCACGGTAGCCGAGTTGATCATCGTCTCGGCAATCCAGCGCCGCGAGAGCCGCGGTCTGCACTACAACATCGACTACCCGAACACCGCTGCCGTGGCGCGCGACACCGCGCTGCGGTCGGCTGATCCGTTCCAGCTCGACGAGGAGTTCCTCAAATCACTGCGGGCGCCGCGGCGCGCCCGCCCGAACACCGTCTAGTGTCCTGAGTTGGAAGTTCGTTGCATTAGTCGGCGAGCAATTGGCGCCTGTGCCAAGGCGCGACGACGAAGGAATCTTTGCAATATTTCGAGGAGGAGCAACGCCGGCATGGGCGCCAAGGGCCGCCGAATCATGTGACGAATCTCTGACTCAGGACACTAGCAGCCGGTTACCCCGCCTGCGCGCGTTCGATGTAACTTACGACATCCTGGACTGTGCGAATCTTCTCCACTTGATCGTCCGAGATTTCGATGTCGTAGGCCTCCTCGAGTGCCATCACCAATTCGACGATGTCCAGCGAGTCCGCCCCGAGGTCTTCCAGGAAGGATGCGTCGAGGGTCACGTCGCCCTCGTTCACTCCCAATTGCTCACACACGATCTCTTTGACTTTAGTCTCTACCGCCGAGGCCATCCCGTCGCTCCTCCTCTTCAACGAACTCCGCCACCAGCGGCAGAAGCTCTCTACTCGTCGATTTCAATGACCTGCCGACCGCGATAGAGCCCGCAGTGCGGGCAAGCGCGGTGGCGCAACGTCTTTTCGCCACAGTCCGGACATTCACTGACCGCCGCGGTCGCCGAAAGTGCATCGTGAGAGCGGCGTTGGTCCCGCTTCGATGTCGATGTTCTTCGCTTTGGAACTGGCATTGCTTCACTCCTGTTGGCCGCTTCTCAGCGGTCGATCCGCAAACTTCGAAAGAGCGCCATGCGCGGATCTCCATCCGTCGCCGGGCAGTCGCACGAAGTTCGATTCAAATTGGTCCCACATCGCGGGCATAGGCCGAGGCACTCTTCGTCGCATAGGGGGGTCGTCGGTAGGCTCAATAGGACCGTCTCGCTGACGAGCGGAGTAAGATCGACATCCTCGCCTTCGTACAAGCTCAAATCAACGTCCTCGTCATCGCTCTCAGCGCCACTCTCATCACGCGGTGTCAGGAGAAAGTGGAATCCGGTCGAAATGGCGAAGTCGTAGTCCTCCGTACAGCGGCCACACCGTCCGGCAATGGAAGACTCGATCTCGCCGTCCAGGAACAAGTCCCGCCCCGCTCGGTAGTGCGTGAAAACCACCCGCACTGGGGCGCTGCACCGGTAGTCGCAGATCGCGCCTCCCTGCAGCAGCGGGTTCAGTTCAGACTCGTCCTGCTCGAATTCGACCTCCTCTGGTACTTCCGTGACATCCCGCACGCGAATCTTCATGGGCGCCACCCTTCGAATAACGTTCGAACGCTATCCAAGCGCCTGCGCGAAATCAAGGTGTGTCGCGGCCCTCCTCATCCTGGCCCAGCCTGCGCTCGAGACGCCGCACCCGACGAAACAGCTCGCCGAGGCGGGGCCAGAGGAGGATGGCGCGTCGCCACTGTGCGATCGGCACAGCCGGCAACCCCCCGACTACCGCGCCGGCGGCGAGGTCGCCGATGACACCGCCGCGGCCCGCAATGCGGCTGCCATCGCCGATGTGCAGGTGACCCGCCGTTGCAGATTGCCCCCCCATCTGTACCCACGACCCTATTCGCGTACTACCAGCCAGTCCGGTTTGCGCCGCCAGCACCGAGTGGTCGCCGATCTCGCAGCCGTGGCCGATTTGCACCAGATTGTCGATTTTGACGCCGCGGCCGATCCTCGTCTCACCGACCGTCGCCCGATCAATCGTCGAATTGGCGCCGATCTCGACGTCGTCGCCGAGCACCACGGTGCCGCTCTGCACCAGCTTCTCGAGCCGACCCGACGCAGGGACATAGCCGAATCCGTCCGAACCGATGACGGCGCCACAATGGAGGGTGACGCCGCTACCGATTCGCACCCATTCGCGTACCGTCGCGCCGGCGTGCGCCGTAAATCGGTCGCCGATGACGCTGCCGAATCCGATGGTCACGCCGGGACCGATCGTCGCCTCGGCGCCGATCTCGACCTCGCCCTCGACCGTAACGTGCGGTCCGATGGCGGCATCGCCGCCGATGCGCGCGCTGGCGGCGATGACCGCGGTTGGATGGATGCCCGGCTGCCTCGGCGGGGCTTGGTGAAAGAGACGCAGAGCCGCTGCGAAGGCGCGGTACGGCTCTTCGCTGCGCAGCGTCGCCAGGGCGACATCCTCCACGTTTGTTGCGACGATGACGGCGCTCGCCGCGGTGGTCGCGAGAAAGCGCGCGTAACGAGGGTTGGCGACAAACGAGAGATCGCCGCGGACCGCTGTTTCAATCGGCCAAACACGCGAAATTTCTATGTCCGGATCGCCGCGCAGCTCGCAACTGAGTGAGTGGGCAATCTCTCCGAGGCGCATGACCATCCATGCCCCGCACTATCCAAATTTCACTGCCGACTCAATCGACGCGCCAGTGGCGAGGAGCCGAGTGGTCGCCGCTGCACAGCCCGTCCGTTGCGACCGTCATCCGCCTATGGTAGGCGGCGGGTTTTACGGTGCATCTTCGCGGTACGGTAACCGCGCTCCCGCGCCCTCAATTCCAGACAGGTAGGCGAGTCCATGTCGCAGCTCAGTTTCGGTATCCCAAAGGGTAGTCTAGAGAAGGCTACGATCGAACTCTTTCGCCGCTCTGGTTGGAAGATCGAAGGCGGCAGCCGTAGCTACTTTCCCGACGTCGATGACAAGGAAATGCGCTGCGTCATGGCTCGACCGCAGGAGATGTCGCGGTACGTACAGGGTGGATCGCTCGACGCCGGTATCACTGGCAAGGACTGGACTCTCGAGAACGCCTCAGACATCCACGTGGTCGCCGACTTCATCTACTCGAAGGCGAGTATGCGGCCGACCCGCTGGGTAGTCGTCGTCAACGGCGATTCACCGGTGACGGACATCACCCAGCTGGCCGGCAAGCGCATTGCCACCGAGATGGTAGGGCTGACGCAGAGGTACTTCGCCGAGCGAAACGTGGACGTGACGGTGGAGTTTTCTTGGGGTGCCACCGAAGCGAAAGTCGCCCAGGGGTTGGTCGACGCCATCGTCGAAGTGACGGAAACCGGTAGTACCATCCGCGCCCACGGGCTCAAGATCATTCACGAGATCTGCGAGTCGAACCCCCAGCTGATCGCCAGTCACGAGGCCTGGAACGATCCGTGGAAGCGCGCCAAGATCGAACAGATCTCCCTTCTTCTCAATGGCGCGATGCAAGCGGAGGCGAAGGTCGGCTTGAAGATGAACGTGCCAAAGTCGGTCCTCGACGATATCGTCAAAATGATCCCGAGCATCACCTCGCCGACGGTTTCGCCGCTGTACGGAAGCGATTGGTTCGCCGTCGAGAGCGTGATTTCCGAGCACATCGTGCGCGACCTGATCCCCGAACTGCGCAAGGCGGGAGCCGAGGGAATCATCGAGTATCCCTTGAACAAAATCATCTGAGGAGTGGCCGGCCATGAACACGATTTCCGCGCGGCTCTGCCTGGCGATCACCCTCATCGGCGCCGCCGCGTCCAGCTGTTCCGGGCCCAACTCCGAGGAGCGGGCGCGCGAGGTCGCCGCTGATATACAGGCGTCGATTCAAGACTTCGACGGCCCCGCTCTCACCCAGGAAGTCGACAAGGCGGTCGTTCGGGAGGTTCAGACCAACCTGACCACACTCAAGGAGTATATGGGTGAGGTCGACGGTCAGATCGACCCGGTCTTGGTCAACGCGATCCAGGCGTTTCAACGCTCGCGAAATGCGCAGCTACCCTGGTGGCGCTTCTGGCAGCGCACTGCCAACGATGGCTTGATCACCGAGGAACTTCGCCAGGAGATTGCCCAGGCCGCAGCGTCCTGAGCTGGGTGCGGCGGTCTATTCCTGCATCCGCCCGATGATCTCGTCGTGCCGGCCCTGTCGCTCGAGTTCGTCGTTCTTACGCGCTTCGCGTAACGCCAGATAGGTGAAGTAGAACAACAACACCATCAACCCGACGATGGGGATGTTGTCCGGCAGCGTCAGAATGTAGACGAAGTGTGCCCACGGGGTAGTTGGGCCGGCAGCAGCTAGCACGTTTTGCTCCTTCTAGTACCCCGCTCGATCGATGAATTCCCCCGTGCCGCCGACCGCCTCTGTGCCGCCGTCCGGACCCGGGAGTAGCGGGTCAGCGCCATGGGCTACCAACGTCGTTTTACGTTGTCAAGATTGCCACGGCGCTGCCGCTGGGATCAGTCAATCGTCGCCGGCCCTGCTTCCACTTCCACCGGGCTTACCTCGACGGCCTCGACAACCTCTTCGACGATCTCGACTGGCTCTCCGGTGGCGACGAATTCCTCCCCGGTTACCGGAGCGCTCTCGATGACGACCATCTCGGGCGAGATGATCTCGACGACTTCCTCGTCGATTACGACCTGACTCGGGACTTCGAAGGCTGGCGCCGGACGCAGAGCCACGGATCCGTATACCATGGAGCCGTATTCCTCTTCGCGCGCGGCAACGATCGCCGGCGACTTGTCGAGAGGGCGCGCCGTCAACAGGCGCTGCAGCAGTGCGGAATCGAGCTTGCCGATGTATTTGCGGACGCCATAGTCCTGCACCACCGGGGAAACGTTGACGCGACCGAAGGCGACGTAGCTCCGGCCCTCGATGTAATAGAGGCGGATCTCGTAGGGGAAGAAGGGATCCGTGAGCGCGATCTTTTGGTACTCCGCGTACTCCGGGCGCCCGAATGCTTCGATCCAGTCCCGCAACTCGCTGTTCAAGTTCATTTCATTGGTGAGCTCCGGGTACTCCAGCAGGATGGGCTGGCCGACGTCGATGATTCCGACGCGATACGGTTCCTCGCGAAAATCGAGTGCGTAGGTCGCCGTCGAGATGACCAGCGCACACGCGGCCGCAACAAACAGTCTTAGTCGCATTCCACAACCTCCTCGGCGATGAGGCTACGGGCGAGCATGTGGGTCGTCAAGCGACATTTTTGCGGTACCGCCGTGCCGACGGCGGATGCTTTGCCCTTCGCTGGAGCGTCAGCGGCCTGAAAAGCGGGGTTCACGCTTCTCCAGGAAGGCACGGACCCCTTCGCGGTAGTCCTCGCTGTCGAAGCAGCGCCGGATCGCCTCGTCCAGGGCGGACCGGTCACGCTGATGGCGCGGCCGCGATACCTCTCGGATCGCCAGCTTGTGCGCCGCCAAGGTGAACGGTGCCCCCGCCGCTATCCGCAGCGCGGTTTGACGCACGGCTCCCTCCAACAGGTGATCTTTGGTCACCGTCTGTAGCAAACCGATTCGCTGTGCTTCTGCGGCGTCGATTGCACGTCCGCTCAGCAGCAAATCGGCGGCGGAACCGGCGCCAATCAGACACACCAGTCTTTCGATCGCGGTGATCGGATAGGCGAGACCCAGGCGCAACGCGGGGATGGCGAATCGTGCGCCCTCCCCCGCAACGCGGATGTCGCAGGCCGCGGCGATAGATACTCCGCCGCCGTAGCAGAGGCCGTTGATCATGGCGATTACCGGCACGGCGACGGTCTCCAGCGCGAGCCACGTCGCTTCCGAAAGTTCGTCGTAAGCCCGCGCGGCAGCGGCGTCGGCGCGGGCGAGATCGAATTCACGGATGTCGGCGCCTGAGATGAACGCCCTCTCTCCGGCACCGCGCAGGACCAGCACTCGTATCGCGGGGTCTTCCCCGAGTTCCCCGACGGCGGTGGCGAGCCCCCGCCACACCTCTAGGTTGAGCGCGTTGAGTGCCTGCGGTCGGTTCACCGTGAGCCAGGCAATCGGGCCCTCTCGCTCGATCAGGATCGGCAACTCGGACATTGGTTCGCCCCTGCATTCACCGGCAAGCGAGCAGTCAACCACCTGCCGCGCGCAGCGGCAAGCGATGGCGCGACCCGCGCGGCGATGAAACAATCGTTATTATGCGCCGCAAACGCGGGAAGAAGGACAAAGGCCGAGTGCCGACAACAGCGGGACAATTCTCCAACCTCCCCTTTCGCACGCTGCCATCTCGGCCGGTTCCCAGTAAACCAACGTCGGTGCCAGTGTCACCCGCGGCGGACAAACCAGAGAACGAGGATCCCTTCGCGTCGGCGATGCGCGGCGTGCGCCCGCTCGCCGAGCGACATCGCGCGGTGGTGCCGCCGCCACGTCGCGATCTCCCGTTGCGCCCGATTGAGCACGATGACGTCGAAGCGCTGGCCGAGCTGTCGGATCTCGTCTCCGGCGGCGGTGCCTTCGATATCACCGATACCACCGAATTTCTCGAGGGCGCCGTAGCCGGTGTCGATCACCGCCTGGTGCGCCGGCTGCGGCGCGGCGAGTTCTCCTTTCGGCGGCATCTCGATCTGCACGGACTGACCGTCGACGAGGCGCGAACCGCCACCGGCGACTTCCTCCGTCGCGCCCTGCGCGACGGCGAGCGCTGCGTCTTGATCGTCCACGGCCGCGGCCTCAATTCGCCCGGGCAGGTACCGGTTCTCAAGCGCCAGGTGGTCGACTGGCTCGCGCGCGGCGCCTGGGCGCGCAGCGTGCTCGCCTTTACCAGTGCGCGCCCCTGCGACGGCGGTGCCGGTGCTCTCTACGTGCTCCTGCGACGACGCCGCGATTCCAAGAAGCAGGTGCGGGTCACCGAGGGCGCCAAGTGGTGAGGCCGACGCGTAAGATTCAGGGCGCGGCTTGCGACAGGTTCTCGATCCGCAGTGCCAGTCGCCCCTGCAAAGTGAACGGCTTGCCCCAGCTCCCGAGATCGACTTGCTGGATACGCCGCCGCGCGATTTCGACCCATTCCGGCTTGCCGGCGATGCGACCGGCATAAGCGACAGCCGGGTAGAAGCGCGCGTCGCGCGGCCGCGACGCCACCACCTTTCCGGCGTATGCGACCAACCAGGCTTCGATCTCCGCGCCGCCCCCATGAGCATGCGTATAGGCGAGGGCGTCCGCCAGGACGCCCTGTTTCCAATCGACCCGCACCATCGGCGGATGCGCTTTCATGCCGGCCGTCGCGTAGCCCCGCGCGGCATCCAGATAGCGTGTCTCGCCGGTCACATCGGCAACCGCGACGAGGGCGATCTGCGGCCACCCCCACTGGCGTGGATTACCTTGACGCGTGCCCGGCAAGCGCCGCACCAGATAGTCGGCGATGCCGCTCGCCACCTGCAGGCCGCGTTCGTCGCCCGTCAGCTGGTAATAGGAGAGTAATCCCTCGGCCCAGGTGTGTCCGAGATCGACGCCGCCGAGGTCGAAGGCGAAATGGCGCGGATTCTTTGGATGGTTCATACCGACCCACTCGGGATGGTTCGGCGCGGCGTGTATAGTGTCGACGTCCATGAAGTGGCGGGCGGCGGCTTCCATGGCATCGAGCACGGCCGCATCTCCGGTTGCGGCGTAGGTGAGTGCAAGGACCTGGGTCGTATCGTACTCGAGGTTGCCCCAGGCGTCGGTTCCCTTGACCGTGTCGGCGGCGCCGGGAAAGTTCCAATCGCCCCAATTCATCATGCCAAACGCGCCAGTGCGTTCGGTGGCCTCATCACCGCCATCGCAAACCGCCTGGCCACAGTCTTGCCAGACTTCGCGCGCGTTGCGCCCGGTGTAGCGCAACGCCGCCTGCAAGAGTTTGTCGTCGAGCGTCGTCGCCTCGGGATTGATGGCGTTGCGCAGCGCGCCAGAGCGCGCCAGGTAGGTCGGCGCGATGACCGCCCGCAATGGCGTCGCCACGGCGCCCGCACTGGCCCTGCCGACGGCGCCCTTGGCGGCCGCCCAGAGCACGAACTCGTGCGTCTTGGCCGAACCGATGCCGACGCGGGCGACGCCGCCTTTGGGCGACCAGAGATCAAACGTTATCCCCAGGGGACCGAGCGAGACAGCCTTCGGGTACTCCTGCCAGAACCAACGCGCCGCAAGACCGATGGCACCCGCCCGGCCGTCGCTCTCGAACCACCCGGCAAGTCGCCCCTCGCGCCGGTCTCCGCCGACTTGGTACGAAAGATTGTCGACCTGGGCGATGAGCAGCGACGTATCCTCGCCGAGATCGCCGAGGATCGGCTTGCCGCGATCGACGCCGACGGCATATCGCCCCTGCAGCGGGGCTGCGAACGGAACGTCGATGGACATTCGCTCGACCGCGGTTTCGCTGCGTCCCGCGACCTTCGTGTAGGTATGGAGAATGCGTATGAAGGGGCTGCCGGCCGCCACCTCGAGGCGGATCAGATATTCGAACTCCGGACCCATCGCACCGCGCAACTCGACACCCCCGTGCAGCGGGCCGCTGTCGGTCACCCGCACGGATCGAGGTGCGGCCGCGCTGTAGACGCGGCTGTCGGCAATCATGCTGGCCGAGACGGCACCGACGATCGCGGCACCCCCCGAGGCGGTGCGCACCTGGTCGACGATGGCGAAACGGTCGCGCGGAATCTCGAACGATACCGCCCCGGTATCGATGGCAATGCCCTTCGCGGTATCGACGATGCGCAAGGCCGTCGCCGGCGCCGGCGGCGCCGCGGAAACGACAGTGAGATCGACGGTCTGCCCAGCGCGCAATGAGATCACGCTGTCGAGGCGAACCCAGCGCAGCGAACCATCCGGCCACGTGACCAACGGCCGCGCCTGGGTCGGGAGAAGGTTGCCTGCCACCCGCAGGGCGAGAGGCTGCTGCGGACGCGCCACCCCTCGGGCAAAGGGTACGATCACAGCCAAAGGCCAACCGCTGCGATCGACGCCGGCTGCTTCGACGACGCGCGCCGGAATGTCCGGCCACACCGGTGCCGCGGAGACCGGCGTCACGGTGGTCAGGGCGACTACGAGGATCTGTAAGAAGGTCGCCACTATTAGTTCCCCACACAGAGAGCATAGTCGTGTGCGCAGCCGGTCGCAATGCGCAGGCAGCCACGCCCGCATGCGGGGATTTGCTATCCGCTGGCGGGCTGCCTAGTGAAGTTGCGCTGTCGGCGGTGGGGAATCGCTCGACCGGCGACGGATCGAGGTTGAGGAAATGGCGCAGGACGGACGCGTTGGCGAAAGTGGTTCCGATGTCTTGGATACGGCGCCACCCGTAACCTCCTTTCTCCATGTCACACTGTTGGTCGCAACCTTGGTCGGCGTGTGGGCGGTGTTACAATTATCCGGGCTGTGGGACATTCCGTTTCACAGCAAGGGGGAGCCGCGCGAAGCGGTGGTCGTGCAAGACCTCATCGGTGCCGAGCGCTACCTGCTGCCGCTGCGTAACGGCTACGAGATGCCGCGCAAGCCGCCGATGTTCTATTGGCTCGGCGGAATCGCCGCCGCGCTGACGGGCAGCATCGACGAAGGAATCACCCGCCTGCCCTCGGCTGTGCAATCCCTCTGCGCAGCCGTACTGCTGCTCGCGCTCGCCGTCGTCGCCGGCCGCCCCGCAATTGGGCTACTTTCCGCGTTGGTCCTGCTGACGAGCTTCGAGTGGATGCGCTCGGCGGTCAGCGCGCGCATCGACATGACACTGGCGCTCGGCACCACCGCGTCCTTCGCGGGATTCTTTTTGAGTCGTTACAGGCCTGGCCGCATTGCCCTGTGCCTCCTCTACGGCGGGATGATTTGGGGCACGCTCGCCAAGGGTCCTATCGGCATCGTTCTACCGACCCTGTGCATCGTCGCAACACTCCTGATCGAGAGCGGCACTCGATGGATTGCGCCGCTACTGGTTATCGCTCTGAGCGCCCTGGTGGCCGGCTGGCTCGGTGTCCCTTCCCTCGCCGTCGCGCTGATCGCCGGCAGTGTCGTTTGCGCCATTGTCGCCTACGCGGCGATCGACCGCGTGCGCTCCCTGCGACCACTCCTCGGATACGCGGCGGTCCTCGTCGCCACGGCCTTGTGGTACGGCCTGGCGATGAATTCGGCCGGAGAGGAATTCTTTCGCACGCAGATTCTAGCCGAGAACTTCGGTCGATTTCTCGGCAGCGCCGAGATCGAAGTGGGCCACCGCCACGGCCCGGGCTATCTGGTCGGCGCGTTGTTTGCCGGGCTGCTGCCGTGGACCTTGTTCCTGCCCGCATTCCTCATCGATCTCACCAGACCGGAGCCGCGCGCCCTCCGCATCTTGCTGAACCAAGCCGTCGTCTGGATCGTTGTCGTCTTCGCCTTCTTCACCGCCTCCAGCAGTAAACGAAGTGTCTACCTTTTGCCGCTGTATCCCGCCGCCAGCCTCCTGGTGGGGGCGTGGCTGGCAAGGATGTACGCCGCGCGTGACAGTGGATGGCAGTTGGGCATCGGCATGCGTGCTCTGGCGATGTTCGTCATCGTCGTCGGCGGCACCATCGCCGCCGCCTTCGCCATACAGATCGCCGGATGGCCGCTGCGCGAAGCGATCGTCGATCCCATCGTCACCGCTTCCGCTGGCGCGGAATACGCTTCCGCCATCGCCGCGGGATTCGCCGCCCGTGCGGGATTCATCGCCTGTGGCGCCGCCGCGGCAACCATCTCGGCGCTGGCACTGTACTTCTTCGCCGCGCAGCAGAATTCGCGCGGCATCGTCGCCGCTCTCTTTGTCACCGTTCTCGCTTTGCAGGTGCTGGTGCAGCGCGGAGTGATGCCGGCGGTGACACCGGCCGCCAGTCGCATCGCCTTCGCCGCCCGCCTCGAAGCAATCGCCGGCGAGCGACCGATCATCGTACCGCCGTCCTTCGACTATGGACTCGCCTTCTACCTCGGTGGCGCGATGCCTGTGATCGATGTGACCGGCGAGCCACCGGCGGGCGCGATCACCGTCATATCGCGCGAGAATTGGCGTCAAATGAGCGGCGCAGAGCGAGCGCGCTACGAAGTCATAGCCGGGCTCGACGCAGCGAAACAGGGAAACCAAGCGTCGCTTCTATCGATTCAGCGAGTTGATTCCGGGCAGCCATCCGAAGCGGAAAATTGACATGCCGGCGCTCGTACTTTAGGTTTCGGCCGATTGCGTTCGCGGGCGTAATTCAGTGGTAGAATGCCAGCTTCCCAAGCTGGACGTCGCCGGTTCGACCCCGGTCGCCCGCTCTTTTCGAAAGCCCTTGTTTTACAAGGGCTTTCGCATTCTGAGTACATCTGTCGACCTCCAACGTGACGTCTTCATCCGGAACCTTGCCGGAACCTTCGCTCGTAGCGCATACGTCAGCACCGTATGAGTGTCCAAGAAGCCTCGACGGCAGGATCCACGCAAATCGCGGAAACCTACGCCACCTCCCGCAACGGAACTGATCCAGGTGGACGCACGAGCTCGACCTCCGGGCGTTCTCCGATTGCTCATGGTGGTATCACTGAGGAAATGGAGCGACGCACATGACTCAATCCGACGAACGCGACACTCAACCGTCCGTACAGGACGTTGCACTCATCGTTGGGGGCGGCCCCGGCATCAGCTCAAGTTGTGCCAGGCTGTTCGCGGAGAACGGCATGCGTGTCGGCATCGCAGCCAGGAATCCGGACAAATCGGTCCTGACCAACCTGGAGAAAACGCACGGCGTGCACCGATATGCGTGCGATGCAAGCGAACCGACAGCGGTAGAGCTGCTGTTCGAAACGGTCGTTCGAGACCTTGGGACTCCCACCCTGGTCGTCCACAACATAGACGGCAGGACGGCCGGTATTTTCCGGAAGGGGATCATCGAGGCCGACCCAGGCATGGCGCTCGACACACTTAGGAACTCGGCGTTCAGCGCGTTCCTGGTGGGACAGCAGGCAGCTATACTCATGCGCGAAAACGAGATCGACGCCAACGGCAAGAAAGGAACGATCATTTTCACGAACGCAAGCGCAGCGCTCAAGGGATTTCCGTTGAGCGCTGCCTTTGCGATGGCATGTCACGCCAAGTCGGGACTCGCTCAGAGCATGGCAAGGGAACTGATGCCGCAGGGCATCCACATCGCGAATGTGCCGATTGACGCCGCGATCGGCTGGACGCAGGAAGACGGTACCCGCGCGCACCGACTGGCTGGAACAACGGTCGACGACAACATGGCCGACCCGGATCGCATCGCAGAAACGTATCTGCAACTGCATCGTCAGCATCGTTCGACTTGGGCATTCGAAGTCGTGCTACGACCGTGGGTCGAGGGGTGGTGACTGGCGCTCACGGCGGAGAACACCACCGTCGCCACCACCACCGGCTCGATACGGCCGTGTCGAACGGCCCCCGTTTCCAATTCCGGCTCGGCAATTAGGAACCGGCTGAATTTCGTCCTTGACCGTCGACCCGCAGGCCTCTATCTCCTTTTCCAACCCGGGAACCGACCGCAACGCAGCCACGAGGCTGCCAACCGTGGTTTCTCAGAGGCGGTGTTTCAAGTTTCCGATTCACTCGCTCTACCTTTTGGAGAACCCATGCTGAGGCGTTGCATTCCGGTCTTTCTCTTAGCGGCGCTCCTGGCGCTTCCGATTCGCGCCGAGGAGATCACTCTAAACGTCCACGGCGACACAGCCGCCGGCACCCTGTCCACCTTCTTCGAGCCATCCGCTTTCTTCGGCTGGACCAGCACGCAGATGAAGCTGGACTTCGCTGCCGACGCCGGCCTCAGCCGCGGCTTGGTCGTCGAGTCGACGCACCTGATCCTCGGGCCGTCGACCAGTCTCGCCAACTACCAGACCCGCCTTCAACAGAGCGGCCTCGCCACAGTGGCGGCGCTCGCCGACCAGGCTGGAGCGCAGTTCCTGCTGCAGGTGCACGGTATGCCGCGATGGATCTCCTCATCATCGGTTACCACCATGCCGCCGGGCTGCGCGGACGAGTGGCCGACCTACCAGACCGTCGCCCCAGACCCGGCCAAGTGGGCCGACTGGGAGTCGGCGATCGCCGCCACGGTGACGTATTTCAACATCACCCATGGGCTCGACAACGTGTGGTATCAGTTCTGGGAGGAGCCGGACGGCCCGTGCTTCTGGACCGACACTCAGGAAAACTTCCTCGAAACCTGGCGTCACTTCGTCTTGGGAGCGCGCAACGGCGATCCCGCGGCGCGCGTCGGCGGACCACAGCCGGCAGGCGGCCCCGAAAGCATCAAGCCCGGCGCATCGGTGCCGCTGATGCAGGCATTCATCGAGTTCTCGGCGGCCCAGGGGATTCATCCGGACTTCATCAGCTACCACCTTTTCGGCAACCCTCCCGAGCAGAACCGGCGCGCCAACCGCCAGGTGCTAGATCTGCTGAGCGCCAACGGCTTCCCGCCCCTGCCCATCATCGTCGGTAGCTGGAACCCGCTCAGTGCCTGCTACGAGCCCAACGACCAGCGCGACGATCCGAGCTGGCCGTCGCCACCGTCGCCGCTCGGCTGCTGGCAAACCGACAACGAGATGGGCGCGGCCTATTCGCTGGCCTTCATGGCACACCTCGCCGAAGACGGGGTGGGCGGCTACCAGGCGATGTACCAGCTCGACGACGCCGATTGGGGCGGCAGCGAGGAGTTCCCGCACGACTGGGGGCTGCGCACCAACAAGAACAAGCACGGTCTCCGCAAGGCCATCTATCACGCCCAGACGATCGTCGGTCGCATGCCGCGGTCGCTCGTGTCGGTGAGTGCCGCGCACGCCAACCCGGTCGACGAGTACTTCCCGCACTTCTACGCTCTGGCAGGCGTCGAGGACGACCGCCTCGGCGTGCTCATGTGGAGCTACGTGACCAGCCCGGGGCGTCAGGCCGGCGAAGTACTGCGCGACATGGGCTACGGCCCCGCCGACTTCGCACGCTGGGGCGGACAGGCGCACATCGCCGCCTTTCTCGCAGGCGCCATCCCCGTGAGCGGGGTCACGGCGGTGCCCTCCGAGCAGAGCGACCTCGAGCGCATGAAGATCGTCTTCTATCGGCAGCGCGCCCTCGTCACGGAGACGAGCAACGTGTCGCTGGCGATCGACGGCTTCGCTTCGGCGGGCGGCTACCGGGTGAAGCGCTGGCTGATCGACTCCACCCACAACAACACCTACGGCACGTACGTCACCTCGGGGCTGAATGCAGCGATCGCGTCCGAGGGATTGCAGCAGCTCGACACTGTGTTGGTGGAAGAACTCTCGCAGATCCCGGACGTCGACCTGGCGCCCTATGCGGTGATGCTGTTGGAGGTCGAACGGGACGCAGACACGGGCGGCTGCACCAGCCCGTCGACCCTGAGCAGCACGCGCCTCATCCTGCGCAAGCTGCAAGCGCCGTCGGGCGACGATCAGCTCAAGCTCAACGGCACCGTCGTGGTTGCCACGAGCCCGCCGCTCAATCTGGGCGCGCAAGGCCTGCGCCTCATCCTCACCACCAACGCCGGCGTCGTCATCGCCGACCTCACTGCCCCGGCGGGATCGAATTGGTCGGCGAACGGCGCCGGCACGTCGTGGAAGTATCGCAACGCGTCGTCGTCGAGCGGCATCTTATCCGCGAAGGTGCGGGCGATTGCGCCGGCCGGCACACTGCGCGTGCGCCTGAAGGCGC